>PLRZ01000516.1:0-6146 GCA_003164075.1 Bryobacterales bacterium
CGGGTACACCGCGGGAGCATGGGCGCAGTTGGCCATTGTGTGGTTCGCGGCGCGGTCCGGGCTCGATACCAAGGCTGCGCCGAAGTGCGAAATCCACTGGAAGGAAATTCTGGCGAAGCCGGCCTTTTTCGTGGTATACGCGGTGGGCTTGGGCCTGAACATCACCTTCACGCGCGCTTATGCCACCCATGCCGGACCGGGGATGGCGGCGGCGCTCGATTACTGCATGCGCGGAGTGGGCGTGCCGCTGGCCATTCTGGTGAATCCCATTTCCAATTCGCTGCTGCCGGAGATTGCGCGCCTGCGCAGCCTGTTCCGCCTGCGCGAGGCCTTCCGGCTGATTGACCGCACCACTGCCTTGGCCGCTCTGGCCGCGGTGGTCGGCTGCACTTTCGCGCTGCTGTTCCGCCAGCCCGCCATCCGCCTCATCTTCCAACGCGGCGAGTTCCGCGCCGAATCCACCGTGCTGGTTTCGGCGGTATTTCTGACATTGGGACCGAGCATGGTTGGTTGGAGCCTGCTTGAAATCGCCTCGCGATCGCTCTTTGCTCTGGACCGTCCGTGGCCGCCGGTGATCGCCGCCTGGATTCCGGTGATCTGTAACGTGGCGCTGACTCTGTGGCTGCACAGTTATCGGCCGCAACTGATCGGCCTGGGAGCTTCCGTAGGGCTGCTGACCGGCTTTTTGGCGTTGTTCGCCGTGGCGCACACCAATCGAAGACGCTGGCTCGATCAAGGGTAGATAATAGGGCAAGATGGGCGAGACCGACCCCTGGCGGAGGCGCATGCGGCGAACGGCTGAGCGATTGCGCCGTCTCGACGCGCGCTTATTCGAACGCCAGATTGCCAGAATCGAAGAATGCCTGCGGCGGGACGCCACCTGGAACCTGGAGGCCGCGCTCGCCAGTTGCGATCGCTGGCGAGAGCTTCGCAGGTGGGGCNNAATTCCACGACCTCAGGAGTTCTGTCCTTGCGTGACGGTGAAGTAGATCCCAGGGAGTCTCCCCAACTGGAACCTGGAAGAGGGGCACGCCGGGTCCCGCACGGTGGCCGGGCGTCACGCGCGCGCGAGGACGGTGTAAGCGGTTTTCTGTCACCGGAATCCGCTGAGATACGTCACTCTATATATGTCCCGATCGGGTTGTGCCCTTTTCCTCTTATTCGCGCTTGCCAGCCTTTTACCGGCGGCGCCTCCGCCGAGCCACGAATGGATGGTGCTCCTCGCCGAGCCCCCGGTGGTGGACCGCTTCCCCGGGCGCATCGAGCAGACGCGCGCCGCCTCCGAGTCATACCGGCAGCACCTGCGCGACGCGCAGCAGAACGTTCGCACGCAGATTGAAGCGATGTCCGTTATGGTGACCGGCGCCGTCCAGCACCTGCTCAATGGAGTATTTGTGAATGCCACACCGGCGCAGGCGGCGGCATTGGGCAGTCTGCCCGGGGTGCAGGCGGTGGTGCCTATGCGGCGCTTTCACATCGACGACCAACTCAGCTTGAGCGACGTCCAGCAGGCCTGGAGCAGCGCGCCAATCGGTGGGGCGGGCAATGCCGGCGCGGGATTGAAAATCGGGATTATCGATACCGGGATCGACCAGACGCACCCTTCGTTTCAGGACAGCTCGCTCACGCCGCCCGCCGGCTTCCCCAAGTGCGGCGTGCCTTCGGATTGTGCCTTTACGAACAATAAGGTGATCGTGGCGCGAAGTTATGTGAGCACCCTGACCGCCGGCAGCAACGCGAGTAATCCCGCCGCCGATTCGCGGCCCGACGATATCTCTGCGCGAGACTTGACCGGGCACGGAACCGCTGTGTCGTCGGTGGCGGCCGGCGTCGCCTCGTCGTACCTTACGACGGCGCTCTCCGGCGTGGCGCCGAAAGCATTTCTGGGCAACTACAAGATCTACGGCTCGCCCGAACTCGGCAGTGGAGCGTCCGAAGCGGGCATCCTGCAGGCGCTTGACGATGCCGTTACCGATGGCATGGACGTGGTGAATTTTTCCTCCGGCGGTCCGGCCTTCGAAGGGCCAACGGATAGCGGCGCCACCTGTGGACTCTCGGCGGGCCAGCCCTGCGACCCGCTCGCCGCGGCGTTTGAGAGCGCCATGAAGAACGGGCAGGTCATCGTCGTGGCGGCGGCCGGCAACGCCGGATCCTCGGGATATCAATACGGTCAGACGGGCGCGGCCACCTACGGCACCGTCGCGTCGCCGGGGTATACGCCCTCGGTCATCGCGGCCGGCGGTGTTGAAAACGACGTGGTGTACAGCGATTCGATCATGGTGTCGGGCAGCGGCGTCCCGGCCAACCTGGCCACGCTCGCGGCTTTCCCGGCGGCGGACAACCCTACGATGCCGGCGCTCCTGACCGCGCCGCTGGTGGACGTGGCGCAGATCGGCGCAGACCCACTGTTGTGTGCCGCCGCACCCCCGGCGGGTTCTTTGAACGGCGCGGTCGCCCTGATTCTGCGGGGCACCTGCAATTTCAGCGTGAAGGTGCCCAACGCGCAATCGGCGGGCGCGGTGGGCGTCATCCTCATCGATACCAGCACCGGCAGTCTGACCGGTTGGGGCGGCCTGGGCGGCGCTACCATTCCGGCGTTCATGGTCAGCCAGGCGGACGGGCAGAATCTGCAGACTTTCGTGGACGCCAACCCCACCACCACCGTGACCCTGGACCCGAACCGCACCCAGGCGCCGGCCGGCACGCTGGGATTGATTCCGGACGCTACCGCGTCCTTCGCCTCGCGCGGCCCAAGCATCGGCAACTACGGGTTGAAGCCGGATGTGTCGGCGGTGGCGACCAACTTCCTGCTGGCGGCTCAAGACGTGGATCCCTATGGCGACCTCTTCTCGTCCTCGCGGTACAGCGTGGCGGATGGAACCAGCTTCGCCAGCCCCATGCTGGCGGGCGCCGCGGCGTTGGTGAAGCAGGCGCAGCCGGCTCTGACACCGCTGCAGGTGAAGTCGGCCCTGGTGAATTCGGCGACGCTGGCGGGCATCCTGAATCAGGCCGGAACGGGGCCGGTCGCGATAGCCGACGTGGGTTCGGGACTTCTCGAAGCCCAGAACGCGGTGGTCTCGCCGGTGCTGTTCGTCCCGTCAACGGTGTCTTTCGGCCTGATCGCCGGTTCGCTGCCGCCGGCGCAAACGTTGGCAGTTACTAATAAGTCCGGGACGTCGCTAACTTACACTGTTTCCCCGATTACCGCCGCTCCGGCCACACAGGTGCTTGTGACGAATTCCGGCAGTTCGATTTCCGTGAGGCTTTCCGGATCCATACCGCCCGCGGGCCGCTATGAAGGCGTCATCAACGTGAGCGGCGCCGCCGTTCCGCTGCACATCCCGTACATGTTTCTGGTAGCCAGCAACACCGTCTACGACGTGGTTCCGCTGCTGGGCGATGGCTTCGACGGTCCGGTGAGTCAGGAGATCCCAGCCGCTTACGGTGGGGGGCTCGCCATTCGTGTGATCGACCAATACGGCGCCGCGGTCCCCGGCGCCGCGGTGCAATGGCTGGCGACTCAGGGCGGGGGACAGGTACTCTCCGGCGCGCAATACACCAACACCGCGACCGATGTGAACGGCGTGGCATTCGCCACGGTGGTGCTCGGGGCGGCTGCCGGTACGCAACAGTTCAGCGCCACCGTCAAAGGGCTTCCAGTCACCTTTACGGGGAATGCACGCATCGCGCCGGCGATCGCTGCCGGCGGCATCATGGATGCGGCCAGCTTCACGCCGGGCCGGGCCGTTGCCGCGGGTTCCATTATCTCCATTTTCGGAAGCCACCTTGCCGATAACGCCGGTTCGGCCTCGCAGTTTCCTCTTCCGCTGGGAATTGGCGGGACGGCTTTCAGTTTCGACATTCCTTCGGCCGGCATCAGCCTGCCGGGCCGTTTCCACTATGTAAGTCCAAACCAGATCAACTTACAGGTTCCCTGGGAGTTGGCTAACTACCCCTCGGCCACCGTGAAAGTGATTCTGAACTACACTTACAGCGCCGAGTACACGTTGAATCTGGCTGCTTATGCGCCCGGGTTCTTTTCCTATCAGTCGAACGGGCAGTCGAATGCCGCCGCGCTCGACTTGAGCTACATCGAGATATCGGCCAGCCACCCGGTGTCGCGCGGAAGCACGGTGGTGTTGTTTCTCAACGGGCTGGGGCCGGTGAACAATCGGCCCGCGGACGGCTGGCCGGCGGCCGACGCCTCAGCGACCACGGTGTCGACGCCCACTATCTCGATCGGTGGACAGCCCGCCACGGTCACTTTCAGCGGACTGGCTCCCGGCTATGCGGATTTGTACCAGGTGAACGCGACGGTCCCTGCCGGTATCGGGACGGGAGCGCAGACGGTCACCTGCGCCGTTAACGGAGTCTCCTGCCCGGCGGTGACTCTGTACGTGAATTGATTCCGGACGCGACCGGCGGTAGACTCCAGGTATGAGAGAATACTTGGTTCCCGCTCTGATTCTCTTTTGCCTGCCGCCCCTTGGTGCACAGGTGGCGCCTGCCGGCTGGCAGACCGTCAAAGATCCCAAGAACTCCTGCCAGATTGCCGTCCCGGCGGATTGGCAGGTATATGGCGAAAGCCGAAGCGCGGCGGTGCTCCACGATACTTCGACGGCGCTCGCCGTGGTCACCAGCCAGCCTGGGCAGACCTTTACCCCGCTGACGGAGTTCTTTCAGAAGGTCCTGAACATTCGCAAGGAGAAGATGTTCGAGAACACTCCCAAGCGAATTTTCTATCAGGACAAGACTTCGGCGAACGCCGACGATCCGAATTCTTACACCTTCAGCGTTCCGGGAAGGGCCGGCACGTGTAGCGGCCGTCTGACATTTCTGCCGAGCGTTCCGGAGGAAGTGGCCCGCAAGATCGCGCTGAGTCTGGGACCGGTGCCGGTAAGCTAATTCGGGGACAGGCTACATAACCTCGAAATAGGCCGGACTGTATTTCGAGGTTATGTAGCCTGTCCCCGAATTAGGTCCGCAGGTGGGGCAGGCGGTGCTCGCCTGCCCTTCGAGCAGCGGGCCTAATTCAGCGCGGGAGGCGGCACCGCCTGCCCCACCTGCGAAGCTCTCTGGACGAGGCAGAAGGTTCAACCAGGTTCAGGTCGTCGGGGCCGGCAATTGCGATGGAGGCACGTGGAGGAAAGGCCCTGACAAAGAAATGGGGCAGGCGCTCTTGCGAACGCCTGCCCCGAGGACAATTAGAACTCGATTCTGGCCGAAAACGCCAGGATGCGAGCCGGTGCTGTTGTGTTGAAAACGCCGGCGGTCAGACTCGTCTGTGCGCCAGAAGTATTGTACACGGAGCTTGAACCGATACCGACGTATTCCGGGTGGTTGAACAGGTTGTAGGCTTGGGCTTGCAGCCTGAGCCCGCGCCGCTCGCCGAAGATCGGTATGAACTTCGACATGGTGGCGTCCCAGTTGTAAATCATCGGCATGTTCAAGACTCCCGCGCCGCCGCCGAGATCCCCGAGCGCCGGGGTGGTGACGGTGGCGGTATAGTTGCCAGGAGCCGCGGGAGCGAACGCCAGTGGATTGTAGTACAAGCCAGCCGGCACGTTAGCCATCGGATTCCCAACCACCAGGGGCCGCGCGCTTACGTCCGGAGTGCCGGTATAGTCCGGCGTGGTGGGCGTGAGGCTGACTCCGGGATTGAACGGTATGCCGCTCTGCATGGTGAAGATCCCCGACAGAGTCCAACGATCCACCACAGCGCCCAGTACCTTGGAATGCAATGCGTTTCCAAGGCCTGGAATGTCGTAGGACCAGTTGATCTGCATGTTCTGAGGGCGATCGAAGCTCTGCCGGCCGTAGTTCCACGATTGGTTATTGGGCACGACGGGGTTGAAGCTGCCTAGCCCCATGGCTTTGGAGTAGGTGTATGACACGCCCAGCGCCAATCCATACGTGAAGCGTTGTTGTAGCGACGCCGTCAGCGCATTGTAGTTGGAATTCCCCAGGTGGTTATAGCTGTTGATGGTGTTGAACCCGGGGTAGACCGTTCGCAGGAGGATGTCCGGCAGCGTTTTGCCGCCATTCGTCGCGTCCGCGTTCGCCTGGTTAAAGGGAGCGCGGGTCCCGATCGGAATGGGGTTAATATCGTACGACAGTTGCTGGTTGTAGCCCCAGTCGCCGGTATA
>PLRZ01000516.1:6187-12959 GCA_003164075.1 Bryobacterales bacterium
TGGTTTCCGTCGAGACGGTTGTAATAGATGCCCATACCACCGCGGAGGGCGGTCTTGCCGTCGCCGCTAAGGTCGTAAGCAAAGCCGATGCGAGGCGCCAAGGCTACAGGCGAGGTCGTATACGGATCGATGGAAACCCCGTTCTGGCCCAGGATGTGGAGGCCGTCCGCCGGGTTGCCCGAATTCGGCACGTACAGACCGATATAAGCCACTGGAGCGACCGTCCCCGTGCCGGGATCGATGGCTACGCGCTTTCCTGCGCTGGTCCCTGGAATGTAGATTCGGGGCGCGGCGGATTTGGTGTAATTCGCCGGCACGAAATTGGAGAAGGTGTAATTGATGTCCGCCTGCGGCGTCTGGTGGTAGAAGCGCACGCCGTAATCCAGGGTCAACCTCGGAGTGATGCGCCAGTTGTCCTGAATGTACCACTCCACGTTGTAATACTGCGTGTTGAACACCGCCCTGGCAGTGGTTTGCGAATAGCTGTCGATATAGCCCAACAGCCCATTGGCATAGCCGTCATTGGTGTTGTATAGGCCGTTGTTGGAGTCCGGACTGAAGTTGAAGTTGCCCTCATAGGCCGGAGTGGAGGGTTGAATCTTGTTGTTCTTCTCGAAATAGATACCAGCTTTCAAGCTGTGCTTCCCCACCACCTTGCTCAAGTTGTCCGTGAACGTCCAGATGGTGTTGAAGTTTTCATAGTTGCCGGCGGTAGTACCCACGCGCGTAAAGTTCATGGCGGAACCGCCCCCTACCGAGCCGTATTGGAACTCCGGCAGGAGGTTGAAGTATCCATTGGTGGCCGAAGCGCCGGTCGGATTGGTGGTCGGAATCGGGAACAGGTTGGGAATATTGGGGATCAGGGAGCGATCCTGGCTCTTCCCGCCGTCGGTGGTGTAGTAGGACCACGTATTCCAGCTCTCACCCACGGTGAATTCGTTGACCATGGTGGGCGTGATGGAATAAGTTGCCGTCCCGGAGTAGCCGTGACCGGGATTCGGGTGGTCGATGGGTGCGATACCGGCCGAACCCAGCGTTCCGCCTACGTCGGTGCTGAACTGGGTGCCCTGATACAGCGACGTCATATCGTCGTGGTCGTTGATATAGCGGACGTACGTCGAGAGCTTTGACGTGGGGTTGAAATCCACGCGAAGCACGTCATTCCGCCGGGGGTGGGTGGCGCTGGCGGATTCAAAATAGTTCACGATGTTCGCCTGCGAGCCGGTCCCCACAATATTGGGTGACGGGAAGAAGTTCAGCATCGCCTGTCCTAAGGCAGTGATGCGGGCGGCGGGTAGGATATTTCCGGGAAATGGAGCGTTGGCGTTCGTCGGGTCGACGATGGTGAACAGCGTGCCGTTGTTCTGGAGAGTTTGCGAGAAATTGCCCTGGCGTTCCAGGGCCGTCGGGGTATACTTGGTTTGCGAACCACCCGCTACGAACTGCCCCGTATACTCCTGCGACCAGAAGAAGAACAGCTTGTTCTTGGCCGAGTTGAAGTGGTGCGGAATGTAAACCGGGCCGCCAAAGGTGTAGGTTTCCACGTTGAAGCGGTAGCGCGAAATGGGTGAATTGGGCGCGCCGGTGACCGCGTTGCGGCCGTTGCGGTTGTTCTCCCACTGGTTGGCGTTGAAACCTTCATTGCGGTGGTTCCACACCAGGCTTCCATGGAAGTCCTGAGTGCCATTCTTGGTGACCACATTGATGGTGCCGCCGGAATTGCGGCCGAATTCCGCCTGGTAGTTCGAACCCAGGACCTTCATTTCCTGGACCGCATCCGCGTTCGGCTCATAGTGCAGCGTGCTGTTGGAGCCGGTATCCATGTCGGTGACGCCGTCTACGGTGAAGTTCAAGGCGGACGTGTTGCCGTTGATGGTGATACCGCGGATGGCGTTGGGCGACGTCACGTCGCGGTTGCCGGCGTTGGTGCCGTTGTAGCTGATGTCAACCACGCCCGGCAGCAGTTTCAGGAAGCCGAAGATGTCGCGGCCCCTCAGCGTTACGTTGCTCAACTCGTTGCCGTCGACCAAGGCTGATTTCTCGGAGCTCGCCAACTGGATAGCGACCGCTTCCGCCGTAACCGTGACGGTTTCTCCGGCGCTACCGATGGTGAGCCCGACTTTGCCGAGGTCGCGGGTTTCGTTAGCCGCGAGGACAATACTGGTTTGCTGATAACCCTTGAATCCGGTGGCCGTAACCGTAATGGAATACGTTCCCGGCTCCAAATCGAGGAATCGGAATAGCCCAGTGGTCTCGGTAGTACCGGTACGGGTAACACCCGTATCCGTACCCACCACCTTCACTTGGGCATTTGGCACCACTGCGCTTGCCGGGTCTATCACGGTACCCTGCAACGAGCTCGACACAGTCTGCCCAAACAGGCCGGCCGTGAAAAGTGCCGCCAAACAGAGGACAAGCGTAAACTTTTTATAGGTTATGAACATTCTTCCCCCTGAAGATGTCATTCGTACCAAAGCAATTACCCCTTATATTCGACAATCCCGTTAGGGCAGAGTCGCAACCCCCACAACAGCCTGTGAAGGGCGAACTGATAGTACGCTACGTCTGGGACCACTGCAAGGGTACTACCGTAGGAGTTCCCGAAGTTTTCACAAGCCAATTGTTTTCAATTAGTAGGAGGGACGTATAAACCAGTTCCTACGTCCCTTTTCACGGTGAAAAATGGTCTGTAAGCAAGGGTTTGTGGCTCCGAACTGCTCCCAGAGGTTACAGCCGGATGGACGGCCGTTCGGCATTCGGCGTAAAATATTCGTGACTCCACCATGTACCGCTTCCTAGGGTGTTTCTCGGTTCTGCTGGCCGCGGCAATCGGTCTGGCTGGGGATGACAGTCCGGCGATTCGGACGGCACTGGCGGCATTGCAGCGCGGTGATTTCGCGGCCGCCGAACAAACTTTGCGGCCCGAAGTAAAGGTCCGGCCCAACGACGCCTCGGCCCTCACCCTGCTCGGCGTCGCCCTGGATAGCCAAAAGAAATTCCCGGAGGCCGAAGACTTGCACCGCCGCGCCGTGGCGATAGCCCCAAACTCGCCCGACGTGTGGAACAATTACGCCAACCATCTGATGGGGACCGGCGACGAAGCGGGCGCCGGCCGCCTCTACCTTCGGGTGGTGGCGCTCGACCCCGGCAATTACAATGCCGGCGTCCAACTCGTCCGCCTGGCGGTGAAAGCCGGCAGGGGCGCCGACGCGCTGGGCTATTTCAAACATCTGCCGGCCGGTCAACAAGATGCGCCGAAGTTGGCGCCCCTGCGCATCGCCGCCCTACATATGGCCGGAGAAGATGCCGAGGCCGACAGCCTGGCCGCCCGCTGGTTGGCCGCTTCCAGGAACGATCTGGGCCAGAGCTTCTCCATAGGCTTAGCCTTGGCCGATGCCGGCAGGTTCGAGATGGCCGGCGCCTTTTTTGCCCAGGCACTGGCGCTCGCGCCGACGGATTTCAACGTCCTTGTCAACCTCGGCGTGGTAGCCTGGCGTACCGGCAACTACGATCGCGCCCGTGAGGTGCTGGAGGCTGCCCAGCGCCAGCAACCGCAAAACGTGGACGTGCTGTACAATCTGGCGGGCGTGGACCACGCTGCCAATCGAAACGAGTCGGCTGTCGCCATGCTCGCGAAGGCCGCACGCCTGGCGCCACAACGCAGCGACGTCTGGAAATTACTGGCCATGGCGACCGTCGACCTGGGCGCGCTGGACGATGCGGCGGCAGCTTGGGACGGCTACATCAAGCTCGAGCCGAACGACGATGCCGGCCGCCGGGAGCGGGGTTTTACGGCTTTCAAAAGGGGTCTGTTCGACCAGGGATTGGCGGACGTCCAGTGGTTTGTGGCGCGCCACCCTGACGATCCGGTGGGTCACTTCGAACTGGGAGCCATTCAAAATAAGGATAATCCAGCCCAGGCACTGACGGAGTACGACCGTGCGCTGGCCCTCAAACCCGACTTCGGGGCGGTCCATTCGGAGCGCGGCAGCCTGTATTATCAGATGGGTAAGCCCGAGAGCGCGCTCCCCGACCTGGAAGCCGCGGTGGCTTTGCGTCCCGACGATGCCGTCAGCCTGGACCGCTTGGGCCAAACATACCTGGCCCTCGACCGTGCCGCCGATGCAGTGCGGGTGCTCCGCCAGGCCGTCGCCTCGCTCCCCGACGATTCCAAGACGCAGCTCCATCTGGCGCGCGCGCTGGCGGACAATGGGCAGGCCGCCGAATCCAAGGCGGCCATGGACCGCTTTCGCCAACTGGGCCCCGTGGTGAACCGCGCCGTCCCGGGCGGCCTGGTGGATTATCTCAGCCTCACGCCCGAGGAGCGGCGCGCGGACTATCGGCGGCGGGTGGAGCGCGTGGTGCGCGAGCATCCCGAAGATGCCTCGGGACAGTTGGACTATCTCCAATTGCTGCTGGAGGATGGTGAATCGCGCCAGGCAACGGAGACCGCGCGCAAGTTGGCCGATCTGAAGCCGCCCCCTACCGTTCTGGCCAATGCGGGACGGGCATTGCTGGAAGCCGGGCTGTATGCTCCGGCGCGGGAACTGCTGGATAGAGCGGCGGCCTCCGCGCCCTCGGCCGAACTCCAACTGGATCTGGCCCGGGCAGCGTTTTACGCCTCCGGCCCCGCCGAAGGGATGCGGTTGCTCGACAAGATACCCGATTCCGGACGGGCGGCGGATTTTTATCTCGCCCGGGCCGAGATGCTGGATGCCGCGGGCAACTTGTCGGAGGCGGCGGCGGTATTGCAGCAGGCGCTTCGCGCTTCGCCGGGACAGGCCGCATCCTATCTGCAAGCGTGCATCTTCCTGCTCCGCAAAGGGCGCACGGAAGATGCGTTGTTAGTAAGTGGCGAGGCTATGAAAGCGCTTGCACAGGATCGTGAGATCCTGCTTCTAAGAGCGGTTTCCCTGGAACAAGCCGGCCATACTGCCGAGGCGCGGACCATACTGGAGCAGATCCGGAATCGATGGCCCGAGTGGGCTGCGGCGTGGGCGGCGGACGGCATTATTCTGGGAACCCACGGACGCCGCGAAGAGGCCATGGCAGCGCTTCGGACGGCATTGACTCTGGGCGTTAACAGTACGGAGATAAAGGTTTACCTGGAGAAAGTCTCGGCGGGTACGCAAAGCCAGCCTCCGGACCTGATTCTAGTCCTTTCAAGAGCATTCCGTAGTTTCTGAGGTTACAAAAAAATTCGAAATCTGCTGCTTATTTCGATGCCTCGTGGTAGAATTCCGTCCCAGAGGTTAGTCTAAATGGGGAGCACCACGATTGTGCGGTCTCACCCTCCCGTAACGGAGATCGAGGAGGGTGTTCGACCAGGTAGTGAAGAGGTCAAGACTCAGTTGGCCCGCCTGCTGGCGAGTCCGCTGTTTAATCACAGCAAACATTATCCGAGTCTCTTGCGATATGTTGTGCAGGAGACCCTGGAAGGGCGTGGCAGGCATCTGAAGGAGCGCGCGTTGGGGGTGGAAGTATTTGGCCGTGGCGCCGATTACGACACCAACGCCGATCCTGTAGTGCGAACCTCGGCCTGCGAAGTCCGCAAACGAATCGCGCAGTATTATCACGAGGCCGGACACGCAGCCGAGATTCGCATCGACTTGCCTTCCGGGTCGTATATTCCGGAGTTCCACTACCCCGTGGGGATTCCGCGGCCCCTGACTCTGGTGGAACCGCCGGCAACTACCAGCCTTTTGGATCTGGTGCGCGATGCCGCCCAGCGGAAACGGCTGCTGGCGGCGGTTGCCGCTTGCTTACTGGCCGCCCTGGCGATTGGAGCCGCCGCTTTGTGGATGGCGAAACCAACCCCGATCGAGCAGTTCTGGATGCCGGTATGGGGATCGGCGGACTCCGTGATGCTAGCGCTCGGAATGCCTCCGGAGTACGTTCCGCCATCCATGCTTACCGATGAAGGACCGACCTTCGGCGATGTGATGAGGGCCGACAACCTGGCCCTCGCCGACGCGCTGACCATGGCTCGCATTACCGGCGTCTCTCGCGAGTACGGAAGAAAGAAACTCGATGTGCGCCGCTCCACGGCCTACACTCTCACCGATTTGCGCAAGGGTCCGCTGATCCTGGTGGGAGGCTTCAACAATCCGTGGACCATGCGCCTGGCTACCGAGTTGCGCTTCACCTTTGAGCGCGGCGAAAACCATACCGGAATGATTCGCGACCGCCGGAATCCCTCGAACCGGAGTTGGCTTCACGATCCCAACCTGCCGTACTCGAGAACCATTCAGGACTACGCGCTGATCTCCCGATTCGTGGATCCGCTTACCGAGAGAATGGTGCTGGTAGTGGCCGGAATGGGCCGCGACGGCACCCTCGCCGCGGGCGAATTCGTCACCGAGCCGCGTTATCTGGAAATGCTGGCGAGCCGCGCGCCCCAACATTGGGAGAAGAAGAATCTACAGGTGGTGCTGGCCACCGATATCGTCAAGGGCAATACCGGTCCCCCGCGCATTCTGGCGACTTACTTCTGGTAGGCTTCCCGTTTGGGTACGCGCACGGCCCCGTCGTTCTTGCGGATAAACCGATCTCAGAACTCCCGATGTCGCGCGCAATTTCTGCCTGGCGGGGAAAATGGGCGAGCTTCGCAGGTGGGGCAGGCGGTGCCGCCTGCCCGCCCGCGCTGAATTCAGAACTCCTGATGCCGGCCGGGGATTTCGGATAGTTGGGGAAATTGACCTGAGCCATGACGTGGCGCGGACACTCGTGTCTGCGGCGCCGAGACTCATCTCGGCGCTCCGGGACGGTGGAT
>PLRZ01000165.1 GCA_003164075.1 Bryobacterales bacterium
GAAGCCTCGCCGCGTGGCCGGGTGCTTAAACGGTTTCGGGAGGCACGTCTCTGAACGACCGCTCCCTCGCGGTCGCGGCTCTGTAAACACTTACAAACATTGAGACGCCATTCTGCGCCGCGCGCGCCAGCAAGCGGTTCCTAACCAAAATCCCGAAACTGTTTAAGCACCCCGCCTACCCGCCCTGGCTTCTTGCCCGACAAGCTGGCCGCATTCTCGTCCGTTCACCCGCGCGAGCTTCCGCGCATCCCGGCGGCCGGCGAGACCACCGATTCGCCGAACTTCAGAACTCCTGATGTCGCCGCAATTTCTGCCTGGCGGGGAAANNGGCAGGCGGTGCCGCCTGCCAGCCCGCGCTGAATTTCGGCCCCTTGCTCAAATAGGATCGAGCGAAGGCGAGCACCGCCTGCCCCACCTCCGGGCTCACTGCAAGTTCCACGACATCAGGAGTTCTGAATCTATTTGGATCTGTCAGGCAAAATAACCTCGCCGCCTGTGGTGCGGCCCGCGCCGAGGGGGGAGCTAGCCTTTCAGATCCTGAAACGCCTCCGCAATCTCCTTCTTCGCAGCTTCCGTCGGCACACTCAATGGCAGGCGGGGCGGACCGCCGTAGTAGCCGTTCAAATCCATGGCGTATTTCAGGCCGGGGATCCCGTACTTGACCGTCACCAGCGTAGACGCGCGGCCGATGCGATTTTGCCAGTCCATCCCGGCGGCCTCGTCACGCGTGCGGTAGGCCTCCCAGATCGCGATCGTCGAATACGGAGCCGCGTTGGCATATGCCAGAATGGCGCCGCACGCACCCATCAGCAGCGACGGCCAAAGCGTCGGCGCGGAACCCACCAGCACCTGGAATCCATGCTTCACCTCGCGGATCATCTGCATCACCTTTTCGAGGCTGCCGGAACTTTCCTTGATGGCGATCACGTTGGGATGCTCGGAGAGCGCCACNNATCAGCGGAATGCGCGATTGGTCGGCCACGGTGCGATAGTAGAGCACTTGCGCGTCGGCGCGATTCACCAGGTTCTTATAATAATGCGGCGTCCGCACCATGGCGGCCTTGTAGCCCATTTCCGCCGCGCGATTGGTGAGCGCGACGGTCTCCCGCACGCTCTCCATACCCGTGCCGGCGATCAACAACTTCTCGGGCGCGGCATGCTTGGCCACCATCTCCCAAAGGAGGAACTTCTCTTCGGCGGTCAGGAGCACGCTCTCGCCCGTGGAGCCCATTACGACATAGCCGGAAAGCGACGTCCGGTTCCACTTCTCCACGTTATGCTGCACCTTGGTAGCGTAGATGTTGCCGTTGTGATCGAACGGAGTTGTAAGGGGCGGAAAGATGCCTTGTAGTTTCATTGTATTAATAAGGACTCTCCACTATGATAACGAACATGTTCTCCCTCGAAATCGAATGCGACCCGGACGACCGCGAGTTGTTAATCGCCGACTTGTGGGACCACCACTCCGCCGGCATCGTGGAGTTGAGCAGCGCCCGCGTGCGGGCCTTCTTTGAGGACACCGAAGATCGCAGCGAGTTGCTGCTGCTCTTTCCCGGCTCTACCATGCGGACAGAAGAGAATCGCGACTGGGTGCAGTCGGCGCGCGATCTGCTGCAACCCATGGAGGTGGGCGCGCGCTTTTTCCTGGCGCCCCAATGGCGCGACGACCCTACACCGGCCGGCCGATTCCGCATCGTGGTGAATCCGGGGATGGCTTTCGGCACCGGCGTCCATGAGACTACGCGGCTCTGTCTGGAAGCGCTCGAAGAGTTCGTAAAGCCGGGCGCCAGCGTGCTCGATGTCGGCACCGGCTCGGGCATTCTGGCGCAGGCGGCCGCGCTGCTCGGCGCGGGCAAGGTCTATGCCTGCGATACCGACCCGGTTGCGGTGGAGATTGCCAGGAGAGGATTCGTGGGGTCGGTGGATGCCGTGGCGCCGGCGTCGGTCGACTTAGTGGTGGCGAACATCAACCCCGAGGTCATCGTGCGGATCGCCCAGGATTTGGTTCGGGTACTGCGTCCCGGTGGGGTGCTGTTAGCCACCGGTCTGGAGCTCTCCGAGGTGGAACAGGTGAAAGCCGCGCTGCCGCCGGCGCGCGAGGTGCGACACAAAGGCAACTGGGCGCTGATAGTTACTTCAACTTATTAAGACCGTTGAAAGCCGCCATCTTATAGCATTCGGCCAGGGTGGGATAGTTGAAGACCGTCTCCGCGAAGTAGTCGAGGGTGCCTTTCAGGATCATCACGGCCTGCCCGATGTGAACTAACTCGGCGGCTTCCTCGCCGATAATGTGGACGCCCAGAATCTCGCGCGTCTCGCGATGGAAGATGATCTTCAAACGGCCGGTTGTGTCGCCGCGAATCTGCCCGCGCGCGGTCTCCCGGTAGTAGGCTAACCCGACTTCGTAAGGAACATCTTCATCGGTCAGCTTTTCCTCGGTCTTGCCGGTGAAGGAAATCTCCGGGATGGTATAGATTCCGTACGGATAACTGGCGGGATTGGGACGGATCTTCAAGCCGAAGGCATGAGCCGCGGCGGTGCGGCCCTGTTCCATGGAGACGGAAGCCAGGCTGGGGAAGCCGATCACGTCGCCCGCGGCGTAAATGCCGGGGACCTTGGTGCAGTAGTCGGCGTCCACCGCGATGCGACCGCGGCTGTCGGCTTCCAGTCCGGCCGCCGCCAGATTCAATTCGTCCACATTGCCCGCGCGGCCCACGGCATACAACAGCGCATCGCCCACAATCCGTTTGTTACTTTGCAGGTTGGCCACCACGCCGCCTTCCGGCGTCTCCGCCACGCTGGCCACTTCTTCGTTGAGCCGCATGGTGACGCGATGGTCGCGCAGATGGTAAGACAGCGCCTCCACGATTTCGTTGTCGGCGAATTCCAGCAGGCGCGGCCGCTTCTCCACCAGGATTACGCGCACGCCCAGAATCGCAAACATGCAGGCGTACTCCACGCCGATGACGCCGCCGCCTACCACGATCAGCGTCCTGGGAATTTCCGCGATCTGCAGAATCTGGTCGCTGTTCAAGATATTGCGGCCATTCACGGGGACTGTGGATGAGACAGCAGGCTTGGTGCCCGTGGCGACAATAATGACATTGGCTTCGAGATCGGCCTGCCCGCGCGAGTTCTCCACGCGAATCTGTTTGGGCCCCAGGAAACTGCCCTTACCGGTGATCACCTCCACGCCGTTGCGCGTGAGTTGCGCCTGCATTACGTCCGATTCCGTCTTGATCACCTGGTTGACGCGGAACCCGAGGTCCGCCATGGTGATCCTGTCTTTGACACGATAATTGACGCCGTAAATGCCCTGGTATTCGTAGCCGGAGAGATGGAGAACGGCCTCGCGCATGGTCTTGCTGGGGATGGTGCCGGTGTTGACGCAGACCCCGCCGACAATTTCCCGCTGCTCCACCAGGACCACGCGGCGGCCGCACTTCGCCCCCTGAATAGCCGCGCGTTGACCCGCGGGGCCGGAGCCGATGACGATCATATCGTAAGTGCGCATGAGGGCAAGGGGCTCCTTGAAACGTGAAGCCGGGGCAGGCTCGCCACCCGCCCCGAAAATCTGAAGCTTATTTCGCGGCGTTAAAGCGCGCTTCCACTTCCGCCCAGTCGACTACGCTCCACCAGGCCGCCAGGTAGTCCGGACGGCGATTCTGGTACTTCAAGTAGTAGGCGTGCTCCCACACGTCCACGCCCATCACCGGATACTTGCCCTCCATGACGGGGCTGTCCTGATTGGCGGTGGAGATAATATCGAGCTTGCCGCCGGATTTTACCAGCCAAGCCCAACCCGAACCGAAACGCGTGGCGCCGGCGGCATTGACCTTTTCCTTGAATGTAGCGAAACTGCCGAATGTGCCGACGATGGCCTCAGCCACGTGGCCCACCGGCGTCCCACCCGCGCCCGGACCCATGATGGTCCAGAACATGGAGTGGTTGATGTGGCCGCCGCCGTTGTTGCGCACGGCGGTGCGGATATTCTCGGGAACGATGGCGCAGTTATTGGCCAGCAGCTCTTCGATGGTCTTGTCCGCCAGGGCGGGGGCCGATTCCAAAGCCTTGTTCAGGTTGGTGACGTAAGCGGCGTGGTGCTTGCCGTGATGAATCTCCATGGTCATCTTGTCGATGTGAGGTTCCAGCGCGTCGGGCGCGTAGGGCAACGGTGGCAGTGTAAATGGCATATTAGTCTCCCTTATTCTCTCTGAGTTCTTTCAAAGGCATCCGCCAGCCGAAACATCGTGGTCTCGGCGAAATGCCCGGTCAACAGTTGCATCCCTACCGGCAACCCCCCGGCGGTATTTCCGCACGGTACACTCATGCACGGAATGCCCGCCAAACTGCCGGTAATCGTATAAATGTCGGAGAGGTACATGGCGATCGGATCGTCCACTTTCTCACCCAGCCGAAAAGCCGGGAAGGGCGAGACCGGCGCTACAATCGCATCCACCTCTTGAAACGCGTTCGCAAAATCACGGGCGATGAGCGCCCGCACTTTCTGGGCCTTCAGATAGTACGCATCATAGTATCCCGCACTTAGCACGTAAGTGCCCAACATGATGCGCCGCTTACACTCGGCGCCGAAACCTTCGCCGCGTGTGTTCCTGTACATATCCGCGAGTGTCTCGCCGTGTCCCGAGCGGAAAGTGTAGCGCACGCCATCGTATCTTGCCAGATTGGAACTGGCTTCCGCTGTAGCGATAATGTAATAACAGGCAATCGCGTAATCGGTGGCGGGCAGGCTGATCTCGCGTACTTCGCAGCCCAGCCCTTGGAATACGTCCACGGCCCGGTGAATCAACTCACCGGTTTCACTCGTCAATTCTTTTAGATACTCGCGGGGCAGTCCAAGCTTCAAGCCTTTTACCTTGCCGTCCAGAAGCGCCGCATAATCCGGCACTGGAGCTTCCGCCGATGTGGCGTCGCAGAAGTCGCGGCCGGCGATCACGCGCAGCACCGTGGCGGCATCCTTCACTGAGCGGGCGAACGGGCCGATATGGTCGAGCGAGCTGGCGAAGGCCGTCAGCCCATAGCGCGACACCCGCCCATACGTGGGTGTGACACCCACCACTCCGCAGAACGACGCCGGCTGACGGATGGACCCGCCGGTATCCGAGCCGAGCGCCACTACTGCCGTGCCCTGCGCCACCGCGGCCGCCGATCCGCCGCTCGATCCTCCGGGCACGCGATCCGGCGCCACGGGGTTGCGCACCGGTCCGAAAGCCGAATTCTCAGTGGACGATCCCATGGCGAACTCGTCGCAATTGGTCTTGCCGATGACCAGTCCGCCGGCTTCTTCGATGCGGACGATCGCCGTGGCGTCGTAGGGCGGGATGTAATCGGCCAGCAGCTTCGATCCACACGTGGTGCGCACGCCTTTCGTCACGATGACGTCTTTGACGGCCACCGGCACGCCGGCCAGCGGACCCGGATCCTCACTGTGGGCGATCTGCCGGTCCACGCGGTGCGCGGTTTCGAGCGCGCGCTCGGGAGAGAAATGGAGGTAGGCGTTGGTCTGCGCGTTCCCGGCTTCGGCGAAGCGCAGCGCTTCCGTGGCCAGATCCGTGGCGCTGAAGCGGCGCGCGAGAAGGCCCTCCCTAATGGCGTCAATGGTCAGAGAAGGAATGTCCATGGTTCAGCGTTCGATGATTTGGGGTACTTTGAAATATCCGGCGCCCGGCTGCGGCGCATTGGCCAGGGCGGCCTGGTTGCCGAGCGGCGGCACCGGGACGTCGGCGCGCAGGGTGGCCGTCTCCCCGGCGTCGAACAGGACTTGCGCCATGGGTTCCACGCCAGTGGTGTCGATCTCTTTAAGCTTGTCCATGTGCTCCAGAATGCCGTTGAGATCGGCCTGCAGCTTCCCTACTTCTGCGTCTGTCAGTTGCAGGTTGGAGAGGCCGGCAACGTAGCGAACTTCCTTTTCGGTGATTTTCACGCCAGTGCCTTTTTGCGGGACGCGCGATAGATGCTGCGCATTACCGGGTCGGCGATGGCTGCGGACTCGTCGCTGAATAAGGCGGGCGCCGCCACCGCTGCGCGCTGCGGTTCGCGCCGCCGCGGGACCACGCGAAACTCGAGATCCTCCACCATGCCTTTGCCCAGAGTTTGCTCCAGATTCCANNCGCGTGCGGACCATGCGGGCCGCGCGCGTATGGGCGGCGATTTTTTCGCCGACGGCTTGAGGCCAGACGGCGCACGCCAGCTCTTCGCCGCTGAGCGTCCCGCCGGGCAGTTTCAACCCCCGGATGAGCTTGCTGGCGCGTTCCATGTTGGTTGGTCGGTCCATTTTATCATTGTGGGCCGGGCCGCGCTGCACGTGCTTAGAGGGCTTAGGGGGCGGGTGCTTACACGGTTTCGGGAGGCACGTCTCTGAACGACCGCTCCCTCGCGGTCGAGGCTCTGTAAACACTTACAAACATTGAGACGCCATTCTGAGCCGCGCGAGCCAGCAAGCGGTTCTTAACCAAAATCCCG
>PLRZ01000341.1 GCA_003164075.1 Bryobacterales bacterium
GGCAGGCGAGCACCGCCTGCCCTACCCGCGAAGCTCTCGCCATCGAAAGGAATGGCTCAGCCCATTTTCCCAGCCAGTTTGAAATTGCGGGGCGACATCAGGAGTTCAGTCGTTCGTCTGTAAGACGGACTGTTTCGAGGCNNATAGACAGCCGTGATAACCTGATAGCGAACCAATGGCAAAGTGGCGTCTCTCGCGGGTACTGTTTTTAGCCGGAGTGGGACTGGCGTGCGCCTGCGCGCAAAACGGGACCGTCCCCATCGTCATTGACTATCCGGCCGACGAGTCGGTCTTTCCGCCCGACATGGCCGCCCCAACCTTCCTTTGGCGCGATCCTGCCCCAGNNCATGTGGCGGCCAAGGGTGAGCGGATGCAGGTGGGTGAGATCGACCCTCGCTGCGTTTCGCCCACCAATCAGCTTCCCAGTCTGACGCCGCAACAGGCCGACGCTCACGTCTGGTTGGCCGATCCCGCCACCTGGGCAGCCATCAAGAGAAACTCGGTTGACGCCGCCGCCACCATCACCATCAGCGGTTTCGCCGGGAATGGCCGCCAGCCGGTATCGCGCGGCCACATGCTGCTGCACACCTCGCGGGACCCGGTAGGCGCGCCCATCTTCTATCGTGACGTGCCGCTCATGCCGTCGAAGAATGCCGCGGGCGTCATCAAACCTCTGGACTCCCGCGCCGTTCCCCTGATTGCCTGGCGTCTGCGCAACGTCGCGGAAACGCGCAGCCATGTGCTGCTGGAAGACATGCACACTTGCGCCAATTGCCATTCGTTCTCCGGCGACGGCAAGACCATGGGCATGGACCTTGACGGTCCGGAAAACGACAAGAGCCTGTATACGCTGGTGCCGGTGCAAGCCAAAATGACCATTGGCAACCAGGACGTGCTTTCGTGGACCTCTTTCCGCGGAGAATTGGGCACGCAACTGCGCGAAGGCTTCATGTCCCAGGTCTCACCCGATGGCCGCCGCGTGGTCACCACCGTCAAACCTCCAGGCACTCCGGGCACGCAGTTCTACTACGTCGCCAACTTTACGGACTACCGCTTCCTCCAGGTGTTTTATCCCACGCGCGGCATCCTGGTCTGGTACGACCGTGACGCCCGGAAGCTCCAGCCGCTGCCCGGCGCCGACGACCCGCGCTATGTCCACACCAACGCAGTCTGGAGCCCCGACGGCAAATACCTGGTGTTCGCCCGCGCCGAAGCCAGGGATCCAAACCCCGCCGATGGCAAACTGGCCAAGTACGCCAACGACCCCGCCGAGGTCCCGATTCAGTACGATCTCTACCGCATTCCCTTCAACGACGGCAAAGGCGGCAAGCCCGAGCCCATTGCCGGGGCCTCGCGCAACGGCATGAGCAACAGCTTTCCGAAGATCTCGCCGGACGGACGCTGGATCGTTTTCGTCGAGGCGCGTAACGGTGAACTGATGCGGCCGGACAGTCGGCTTTACATGGTTCCGGCGGCCGGTGGTGAGGCTCGCCCGATGAGCTGCAATACGTCTTTGATGAATTCCTGGCATAGCTTCTCGCCCAACGGNNACCCAGATGTTCCTCACGCACATCGACGCGGAGGGCCGCGATACCCCTGCGATCCTGATCGAGAACTCCACCGCCGCCAATCGCGCCGTCAATATCCCCGAGTTTGTGAACATCCCGTTACCCGGCATCGAGCGCATCGATGTTCCAGCGGGCGACTTCTACCGCCAGTTCGACGTCGCCGCCTCCCTGGCGAAGAAGGGCGACTATCAGGCCGCCATCCGGGAGTGGACCAAAGCCCTCGCCATGGGTATCGACGATGCGCGGGCGCACAGCAACTTCGGCGCGAGTCTGGCGGGAGCGGGAAGGATGGACGAAGCCATGGCGCAGTACCGGCAGGCGCTCGCGGCCATGCCCAACTATCCCGAAGCCCACAACAATCTGGGGAACGCTCTGGCCGCCCAAGGCCGGTTGGACGAAGCGATCGCACATTACCGGCAGGCGCTGGAGGGCGACCCCGGCTCCGCCGAAGCGCATAACAACCTGGGCGCCGCGCTGACCAAGAAAGGGCGCCTGCCCGAAGCCATGGGGCACCTGCAGGCGGCGCTGGAGACGCGCCCGGATTACGCCGAGGCACACAATAATCTCGGCATCGCCCTGGCAGCCGCAAACCGGCTGGACGAGGCTGTCGACCAATATCGCAAGGCCCTGGAGAGCGATCCTGGGTACCCCGACGCTCACAACAACCTGGGCGCAGTTCTGGCGCGGCAGGGCAAACTGGACGAGGCCATCGGGCATTTCCGCGGAGCGCTCGAAGGGAATCCCGGCGTGGGGGGAGGAGAGGCCAATTTCGGGCGCGCGCTGCTGGCGCAAGGCAAGTTCGACGAGGCCATTCCGCATCTGGAGAAGGCCCTCTCGGCCGGTCCGGAAACGGCCAGCCTCCACAACGACCTGGGGATGGCCCTGGCCGAGAAGAGCCGGCTGAACGAAGCCATTCCGCACTTTGAGACAGCGGTAGCGTTGGATCCCGCTAACGGAGATGCACAGGCCAACCTGGGACATGCCTATATCGACGGGCAGCGGTTTGACTTGGCCGTCCCGCATTACGAGAAGGCGCTGGAGAGGACTCCCGGTTCGGCGGAACTGCGCACCCAGCTTGTGGACGCCCGCTACCATCTCGGCACTGCGCTGATGAGGAATGGCCAGAGGGCGCAGGCACTGGTCGAGTGGCGTCAAGCGCTGCGCCAGGCTCCCGGCGATCTGAGGCTGCTCCACGACGTCGCATGGCTGCTGGCAACCTGCGCCGACCCCGCCCTTCGAAACGGAACCGAGGCCATTGCGCTCGGCGAACACGCCGTGGAGCTCTCCGGGGGACGTGAGCCGACCCTGCTCTCCACCCTTGCCGCGGCCTACGCCGAAGCCGGCAGGTTCGATCAGGCGATCGAGTTGGAAAAGCGAGCTATTGACCGGGCCAGCGAGCAGGGAAACGCACCGCTGGTTTCATCGCTGCGAAGCAGACTGACCCTGCTACAGGCGAAGATCCCGATCCGGCAATGACCGCGTAACATTCGTTGCCTGGAGCCTAAAGCGCCATTCCATATTCGGTAGATTCCCTCCTGGGCCTTCCATAATTGGGTTCAACCCGAACACCGAGTCTTCGCGGTTGCCATGTAACCGTTACCAGCCTCGTCCGATGCCGTTACACGGCGCTCGGATAAAGACCTGGATGGGTAGCATAAGTTTATGCAACAAAAGGGAAAAATGCTTCACCTTGTCGAAAGAAGCAGGGTTTCCGAATGGGCTTTACACCGGAGGTGAGGGCCGCTATACTTCGTTCCGAATCCGAAAATCCGCATTTGGGAGTGCCACTGTACAGCGGTGGTCTCGACGGAACTTATTAGGGGTGAAATTGATGAAATTGAGAAAATATACTTGTGTCGTATTCGCGCTGGCGATGTCCTGCGCGACTATGTTAGGGCAAACAGTCACGAGCTCCTTGTTGGGAACGGTAGTCGATCCGGCGGAAGCGGTTATCACCGGGGCGCCCGTGACTTTGACCAGTGTCGATACGGGAGCGATTCGCAACGCTGTCACGGACAGCCTCGGAGCTTACCGGTTCGTCGAACTGGAGCCGGGCACCTACAATGTGACGGTCAAAGCGGCCGGGTTTAAGACCGTGACAAAGACCGGAATCGTAGTAGTCGCCCAGGAAGTTCACAATGCCGGCAAGATTGCGCTTGCCATCGGCACCTCGGCCGAGTCGGTAACCGTCACCGCCGAAGCGGCGCAAGTCCAATTGAACAGCGGCGAGAAATCGCAACTAGTGGATTCTAAAGACCTCGAAGATCTCACCTTAAAGGGGCGCGATCTGTTCGGCTACATGCGGTTGGTTCCCGGAGTGATCGATACCGCGAGCAGCCGCGATGTCACCAGCCACGGCGCCATCAGCGGCATCAACATCAACGGAGCCACGTCCGCGCTCAACTTTACGGTTGACGGGGTCACCGACATGGACACCGGGTCGAATACTTCGCTGCAATACGAGCCGAACCTCGACGCGATTCAGGAGATGCAGATTCTGACGTCGAATTACGCCGCGGAATTCGGGCGCAACTCGGGCGGCACCATCACGGTAGTGACCAAGAGCGGTACCCAGGATTTCCACGGCACGGCCGCGTGGAACCACCGGCACGAGGAATTCAACGCCGATACCTGGGTCAACGACCACACCGTCAAGAACGGCGCCGCAACGCCGCGCGTGCCGTACCGGTACAACATCTTTACCTACAGTTTCGGCGGTCCGGTGTATATTCCAAAGGTTTTCAACCGGGACAAGAAGAAGTTCTTCTTCTTCGTTTCCCAGGAGTGGGTCAAACAGTTCGTATCCGGCGGCCAGGAGTTTCAGTACACCCCCACCGCACTCGAACGGGCCGGCGATTTCTCGCAGAGCCTTAACAATAACGGTAGCCTGATTAAGATCCTCGATCCGAACAACAACAACGTACAGTTCCCGGGCAACGTAATACCCGCATCGCGCCTCAATCCCGTAGGCCAAGCCGTCCTGAACTTCTTCCCGCTGCCTAACTACAGTCCAACCTTGGCCGCCCAGTTGAACGTAGTGAATTACACCGAGCAGGGCAGCGCCACGCACCCGCGGCGCAACGATGTGATTCGCGGCGACTACAACATCACCTCCAAGCTCACCGGCTTCTTCCGCTACATCAACGATTACGACACCTCGAACATTCTGTACGACGGGGTCCAGTTCAGTTCGGATGTCGGCGGCGTTCTCGGCAGCCAGGGAATTTCGCCCATCGTCCATCCCAACGGCGGGCACGGATACGCCACCACCCTGACGTATACCATTTCACCGACCATGGTCAACGAGTTCACCTACGCCTCGGACTGGGACCAGTACACCTATACCTCGCTCGACAACTACAAAAGCGAGGATCGTTCGCTGATACCTGGATTGCCCGTGCTGTTTCCTCCGCCCACGGCGAACACCCAGGGCCAGGTCGCCTCGCCGCTCAACGGTTACCAGAACCTCCTGCCGACCATCAGCTTTGGCGGCACACCCAGCAACGCGATGTCCTATTCGCGCGTCGGTTCGGTAGCGGGAGCGGACTATACCATCAACCCGACCTGGTACTGGCAGGACAACTTCAGCAAGATCGTGGACACTCACTCGTTCAAAGCGGGCGTCTACCTCGAATACAACACCAAGTGGCAGCCGGCCCAGAGAAACTACATGGGGGCTTTCAGCTTCGCCTCCTCCAGTTCCACCCCCTTGGTCAACACCAATGACGGAGAAGTGAATGCTCTGCTGGGCAACGTCAATAGCTACAGCCAATACAACAACAGCACGACGTTTAACGTAACCTACTGGAACGCCGAGTTTTACATCCAGGACAACTGGAAAGTGAGCCGCAAGCTGACGCTCGATATCGGGGTGCGGTTCTATCACCAGACGCCCCAGGAAGACCACAACAACACATTTGTCAACTTCAATCCGGCGCTCTATTCGAAAGCGGCCATGCCCCGGATTTACGTTCCGGCCTGCGGCACTGGCGTGACCACGTGCACCTCCAGCACCGGTCTGGTGGCCAAAGATCCCGGCACCGGCGCCACCGCCAGCAGCGGACTCATCGGGGACTTTGTTCCGAACACCGGCAATCCTACGGCGGGACTGCAGGTCCTCGGCCTCAACGGCGTACCGCTGGCTCCCTACCATATGGCTCCGCTGGCCGTTGGCCCGCGTATCGGTTTTGCCTACGACTTATTTGGCAACGGCACCACGGCGCTCCGCGGCGGCGCGGGGATGTTCTACAACCGGCTGGACGGAAATCAATATTACGGACTGTCCGGACAGGCGCCGACTACTTATCAGCAGACGGTCAACAACGTCACCTTCGCGCAAATTGCGACGCTTGACAATGGCCAGCCGCCGAGTTTGAGCAGCTTGAGCATCGCTCCGATCGCCCCCACTGCCTACCCGAGCAACGTTCCGTGGGACAAGGTCATCAACGCCAGTATCGACATTCAGCACACCTTCGGCGCCAACCTGGTAGCCAGTCTGGGCTACAACACGAACTACAGTTTCGACCAGCACCTCACCTACGATGCGAACCCCATTCCCATCGGGACCGGCTGGCCTTTCACTCCATCGAACCTGAACCCGACTACCACCGGCAGTACCAGCGCCGACATCGGCTCTATATTCGAGCGGACCGCCTTCCCGGGGTACGGCTCCATCACCGAGAATGCGTTCTGGGGGCACGCCAATTACAACGCCATGTCCGCAACCTTGCAGAAGCGCTACTCTCACGGATTGATATTGGGGGTGTCGTATACGTTCTCCAGAGCCATGGGCACCACCAGTTATACGCCCGGTATCCCGAACAACGAGGAATGGAATTACGGGCGCCTGAGCACCGACCGGCGGAGCAACCTCCAGTTCAACTACTCCTACGACCTTCCCAACCTCGGCAAGAAGGCCGGCATCAAACCCTTGGGGGTGGTGGTGGATCACTGGGTTTTCTCGGGGATCTTCTCCATTGTCAGCGGCGCTCCTTTTAATCCGGGTTGCAGCCTGACGTCGGGCTCGGCAGGGGTAAGCGGCGGTTATACCGGTACGCCGGACGTCAGTCAGCGGTGCGAGGTAATCGGCAATCCGCTGGCCAACATCCCTGCCGGCACCTACTTCAATCCCAACGCCTATGCCATGCCCGCGCTGGCCACCGGCCCGGACAATTCGCTTGTCGGACCGCCGGTTTTGGGCAATCAGGGCGGCGGCTCCGGAGCGCTGACCTATCCGCACGTGACCAACCTTGACTTGACACTGACCAAAAGCATCCCGCTGGGCAGCGAAAAGCGGCTCCTGAAGTTCCAAGCGCAGGCTTACAACGCGTTGAACCATGCGGAGTTCAATGGCATGAACACCGGCATTCAGTTCAATCCGACTACCAATGCGGTGTCCAACGCTACCTCAGTCGGTCTCCCGACGGGCACGCTTCCGGCCCGTGTGCTGGCGTTCTCCGCCCGAATCCAATTCTGAACGGATCCGGCAGAGGGCTATGCACGATTTGATGGTTTGCACTTGATTGGCTGGCGGGCACTGGGTTTGCTTCTCCCAGTGCCCTGTCGCGAAACTCAAGCAACCGCTCCCTTGCGGTCGCGGCTCGGTAACGCCTGATTCCACGGAACTTGTTACTGAGCCGCGACCGCAAGGGAGCGGTTTTTCCGTTACGAGCCGGAGTTTCGCGACAGAAACCAGCCAGGTTGCGCACACGGCGCGTCCGATTCGCCGAAGCAGGCACAAAATTCTCGTTTCGGACGGCATAACGGGAACTAAGAATAACCCAACTAAGAATGACCCAGGAGCAGCTTCCATGAGTAAGATCTCGCGGCGCGCGTTTTCCGGAGCGGTACTCGCGGCGCCGGCAGTGGCAGTAACGCAAGAACAAAATATTCCGGCCCCACCAGCCAGGATGGAGTTGCCTGCGTGGAAGGCGCCGGCAGCCGGGGGCGACCCGTTCGACTTGCCCGAGCCGCCTTCGCCGCGCACCCGGTGGGCCGTGACGTGGGCTCCCCGTAAATACTTCTCCGAATGGCTGCCGGCGTTGTTTGAGCGGACTATCGAGATCGCGCAGTGGAACGGTGAGAAGGCGCAACTGAGCTGGATTTTCACCGGCCCCTCTGGCGGGTTCACGGTGGAAGCGGGCGGCGGCAAGGTGCGGTTGGCAGTGCGGTATTACGACTCCAGCGGGCTGAGCAAAGTACCGCCGGTGCAATCGCGGCCGGGGCGCCATCCCGAGGGCCTGTGGGAAGAGGCCGTGGTGGAGTATAGCGGCAGCCTGCAAGCCATCACCGTAGTGGCGGATTATCGCTTGACGCTGCGCGTGCTTTTGAACGGGAAAGAAGCGCTCACCTCCCACGCCAATCTGGACGTGAACCAGCACCAACTGGCCTTTTCGGGCGGGGATGGGAGCGCGCGCGGGAGACTGCTGCCCGCGGCCGTGGAGCCGGTAACGGTCGACGTCGACGATGCCGCGCAGTTCCAGGAGATGCTCGGGTGGGGCGGGACTACCACGCCTCCGGCCTTCGCCCAGTTAAGCCCGCCGGGAGCCCGGGAGTGGTGGCGCATTCTCGCGGAGTACAACCTGCTGCTCCATCGCGAGTATCCTATCGGGGCGATGCTGAACCGCGAGATGACCAACTGGGACCGGCCGCAGGATGCTTCGCCGCACTACTACGGGGACAACTTTCCGAATTGCGAGACCAGCGATTTCGAATACATGCGGCGTGTGCGGCGCCTAGGCGGCAAAGTGATCTTCGAATTCTGGGAACTGCCGCCGTGGGCTCGCATGCGAGATGCCGCGGGGAAACTGACAGAGGCTCCCGAGATTGCAGAGTATGCCAAGGCCATGGTTCGTTATTGCCAGGTTTTGCGGGATAAGATCGGGCGCGCCCCGGAGATCGTAGGGATTCAAAACGAAGTGACCCAATCGGCGGAAAACTGGCGGAAGATGGCGCCGGCGCTGCGCCAGGCGCTGGATGGCGCGGGATTCGGGGCCACTAAAATCCACATGCACAACGCCCCCACATCCCCGGGCGGTGTCGCGGCCGGCAAGGCATTCCGCCAGGACCCCGCAGTGTGGAAGACCATCGATTACGCCACCTCGAACCTCTACGATTATCAAAACTATTTTCACGACCCCGACGGGTTCGACCAGCGCTTGGCGCTATTGCGCGAGGCGACCGCCGGCAAGCCGTTCATGGCCGTGGAACTGTGTGTCAACACGGGAGAGTTTCAATCGCGCGCGTACCGGGTCGCCCTGGCAATGGGCCAACTCTACCACAAGCTGCTGACCCAAATGGATGCCTGCAGTCTGATGTATTGCTGGACGCTGCTCAACGTGACCCAACCTTCTTATGGATGGACGCGCACGCTGCTGGTACCCGATGTCGAGCACGGGATGAAGCCGGTGGCGTCGAGTCACCAGTTGCGGGTCCTCGGAGCGTACACACGCAGAGTGCGCGAAGGCATGAAGCGGGTGAAGGCAGCCAGTTCCAGTGAGCATATGCTGGCCACGGCGTTCACCGGCGTGGGCGGGAAGAAGACATTGATTCTGCTGAATCGGTCGTCAGTGGCGCAGAAGGTGGAGGTGAAATGGCAAGGCGCCGCCTTCCGCTATCTTGAGACTGCGGACCCGCGGCAGGAGAACTCGGTAGAGCCGCACTCTCCATCCAACAGCGGTCGTCTGAACGTGCTGGTGGCTCCCGGAGCCATCGTTACATTGACGAACGTGGAGTTAGGCCAGGCGCCGCGGGATTTGGAGCGGGCGTAGACCACTGCGGCAAGTCCGGAGTGCTTGCACGGTATCGGGAGGCAGGTCTCTGAACGACCGCTCCCTCGCGGGGTGCCCCCTGGGCCCGGCTCTGTAAACACTTACAAACATTGAGACGCCATTCTGAGCCGCGCGCGCCAGCAAGCGGTTCTTAACCAAAATCCCGAAACTGTTTACGCATCCGCAATTCCCGAGCAGGATCTCGCGTCGTCTGCACGGAGCTATACTGGCACGTTCAGTGGCTAAAATCGACAATAGGCGAAGGTCGCGTGGAACCTCGCAGCCAGCCGTTGGTTTTTTCCCCGCGAGAACGAGCTGGATATGGCGCCATGGATGGCGGCTTCTGGTGCTCTGGATCCTCGCCTTAGCCGCCTATTCCAATTCCTTCCAGGCGGGACTGGTGTTCGACAATGCCTCGTTGGTGGCGGAGGATTCCCGTATCCAGGCGGCGACGCCGCAAAACATGGAATCCATTCTGACCGGAGGGTATTGGGATGGCAGCCGCCTGCACGCGGCCACCGCGGGACTGTATCGGCCCCTCACTACTTTCTCCTACCTGCTGAATTACGCGGTTCTCGGCAATGGACCGCAACCGGCGGGCTATCACTTTGTGAATTTCCTGCTGCACGCAGCGAACGTAGCGCTGGTGTACGCGCTGGGAATGGTGATTCTTGGGGAAACTTCGCCCGCTTGGGCACTGGCCGCAATCTGGGGATTGCATCCGCTGCTGACTGAATCGGTGGTCAATATCGTGGGGCGCGCCGACCTGCTGGCAGCCTTCGGCGTGTTAGCCGGCTTGTTGTGCTACGTGAAAAGCGCCAGCGCCGCCGGGCGGCGTCGTGTGGCATGGCTGGCAGGTCTGGCAGCCGCTCAGGCCATCGGGCTTTTTTCGAAAGAGAACGCCGTAGTCTTGCCGGGCATCATGCTCCTCCACGACCTGATCTGGCGCGACCGCGCGGCGTGGCGACGGCGGATGCCCGCATATGCCGCCGTGGCCCTGCCTTTTGCCGCTTATTTCTATCTGCGCAGCGGCCTGCACACGCACATGCTGATCGATTTTACCGATAACCCCCTGGTGCGCGCCGGCTTCTGGACGGCGCGGCTCACGGCGGTCAAGGTGGTTGGCGCCTACCTGTGGCTGTTTCTCTGGCCCGCCCGCCTGTCGGTGGATTATTCCTACAATGCAGTGCCCTTATTCGGCTGGCGGCCGTCGAATTGGGAGGACGCCAAGACGCTGATGGCACTGGCTGTTTGTCTCGGCGCCGGACTTCTCGCGATCCTGCTGGCTGTCCGCTGGCGCTCTACGGGGAAGCCGCTGCTCTTCTTCCTGATTTTCTTTTTCGTGGCGCTGGCACCCACTTCGAACCTGGTCGTCCTCATCGGGAGCATCATGGCCGAGCGGTTTCTCTATCTGCCCTCGGTGGGCCTGGCGGGTTGCGTAGTAGCGTCCATCTACTCCCTCGGGCAGGGGCGCTTTCGGAAACTCTCCGCAGCCAAGCCAGTTGCCTGGACCGCGCTTGCAGTGGTGTGCCTGGCGCTCGCGGCGCGAACCTACGCCCGCAACTTCGACTGGCAGGATGACCGCAGTCTCTGGACCAGTGCCGTGGATGTCTCTCCGGAGGCTGCCAGGTCGCACTACAATCTCGCCGTGGAATTCGAGCGCATTCGAGATCGCCAGCCAGAAGCGATTGGCGAGTACCAGGCGGCCGTGCGGATTGAGCCCGATTTCGTGGAAGCGCACAACAATCTGGCAAACACCCTGGCGCGCGTACCCGGCCGGCTGCCAGAGGCGATTCGCGAGTACCAGGCGGCGCTGCGGATTCGGCCGGATCGCGCGGAGGCCCACTTCAACCTGGCGCTCGCTCTGGCGAATGCGCCCGGCCGGCTGCCGGAAGCGATTGCCGAGTACCAGGCAGCGCTGCGGATGCGACCCGATTACGCGGAGGCGCACTTCAATCTGGCAAACGCGTTGGCGCAGACACCCAGCCTACTGCCGCAGGCGATTGCCGAATACCGGGCGGCGTTGCGGATTGAACCCAATCTGGCGGAAGCGCACTTCAATTTGGGAACCGCGTTGGCCCAGACACCCGCCCTACTGCCGCAGGCGATTGCCGAGTACGAAACCGCCCTACGGATCCGGCCCGATCCGCAATGGCAGCAGACGGTAGACCGGTTGCGGGCGTGGCTCCCGCAGGCAAAGTCCGCCCGTTGAATAGAGATTGGCGCGGCCGTGCACCGGGCTGCGCAGACCGGGCGAGTGCCGCTCGCCCTGGCAGGCGCACGCCGATTCCCGGGGAGACGGGACGGCCCCACGGATTTCCATCGGTAACCAAAGGGGAGTCCGTTACGCGGCCTGTAAGGGATTTATTTCCAATTGCATAGAATCGGCGTTACTCCGGCCTCCGGGCGTTACAGCGGCGTGGCAAGGTACCTGAACGGGTGGTATACTCCTATCTTACGCAGCGCCATGACACCGGAAACCGGTGACTTCCAAGTCGAACGATCTGAGCTTGAGGCGGTCTTGTCCTCGGAAGCGTTCGTGCGCTCGCCGACGGTCGCTCACATGCTCCATTACATCTGTGAGCGACATTTCGCCGGGCTTTCGCACGAAGTCAAAGAGTACAACATCGCGGTCGAGGCGCTCGGCCGGCCAACCAGTTTCGATCAGGCGCAAGATTCAATCGTGCGCGTAGAGGCCCACCGCCTGCGCAAGCGCCTGCGGGAGTACTATCACGGACCTGGATCGCAACACACGGTTCAAATCACGGTTCCGGCCGGAAATTACGTTCCGCTGTTTGTCCGGCATCACGGGGTTTCCGAAGCGGGGAGCATCGCGGAACCCGTAGCCGTCACCTCGGAAATCCCACAGCCTGTCGAAACGCCGGCGATATCTCAAGAGTTGCCCGTGGAAGCGGCTCGGACAAAGGCGCCCCCGCGGCCCCGCGTTCGGCTGCGGAGCCGCGTTGGAATCGCCGCCAGTATCCTCGCTCTCGCCATCGCGGCTCACTTCTGGGGTCGAAACGGGCTGCTGAAATGGCCTTCCGTTGCGGCCAAAGCGTCGGCCCTTCCGACTTTTGCCAGTGCGCCCGACTCGGAGATCCGAATCCTTGCCGGCTCCACGACAGAGCGCTTCGTGGACCACTACGGGAACACCTGGTTGGGAGATCGGTTCTTTCAAGGCGGCGAGGCGCGATCGGTTCCCGCAAGGGTGATCGACTACTCGCAGGATCCGGCTTTGTATTTGCACTCCCGCCAGGGGACTTTTTCGTATCACATCCCACTGAAGCAGGGCGTTTACGAACTGCGGCTCCATTTCGCCGAAACCGTGTTCGGTGAGAACAATATCGCGGGTGGAGGAGAGACCAGTCGCGTTTTCCAAATTCGCACTAACGGCGCCGTGCTGATAGGCACTTTGGACGTCACTAGCGACGCCGGTGGCAGCAATACTGCCGACATCAAAGTGTTCCGTGACATCCAACCGGCCGCCGATGGCATGCTGCACTTGGAATTTCTGCACGGGAACAATGAGGTTCCATTTGTCAATGCGATCGAGATCCTGCCATCCAAACCGGGAGCCATCCGTCCCGTTCGGATTCTGGCGCGCGATGGCGCCCATACCGACCAGTCCAGCCGGCCATGGAGCGCGGACCGCTATTTTCACAATGGCGTGCTGGTACAACGGCACGAGCCGGTCGCCAATACCGAAGAGGAAACGCTATACCAAGGTGAGCGCTTCGGGAATTTCTCCTACGTAATTCCGGTGGCGCTGAATGGCCGCTATACCGTGACCATGAAATTCTGCGAAGCATGGTTCGGCGACGGCCGCACGGGAGGTCGCGGTGTGGGCGGGCGGGTGTTCGACATCAGCTACAACGGCCGAATTCTGCTCGCCAACTTCGATGTTTTCAGAGAAGCGGGGAGCTTGCACGCTCTCGACAAGACATTTAAGGGGCTGGCGCCGAACACGCAGGGTAAACTGATCTTCACCTTCACTCCGACACACAACTACGCGATGATTAACGCCATCGAAGTGGTGGACGAAGCCTGGAAGTAGTCTCTCTCTGCAACGGCCGCAACCGGGGGGTTGTCTGTAGACAAAACACGATCGGATCTGTCGAAGGCGAACTCCGCAGCCCACAAATACCGGAGCGAACTCGCCGTCAGCACACACAAGGCCACCATCTCGTGTGGTCAATTTATCCATACGCGGCCTGAGTTTATCATGGATGTTCCTCATGACAGACAACAAATGGGCTCGCCTGTTGGCCTGCATCACCGGCCTGGTCAATCAGAAGCTCCTGCTCCAGAATGAGTACCTGGCAGCCGAGAATCGCATCCTCCGAGCTAATCTTCCCGCCCGTATGCGCCTCTCGGATCCCCAACGCTCCACCCTCGCCGAGATCGGCAAGCGACTCGGCCGCTCTGCTCTTCAGCAGGTCGCTTGTGTCGCCAAGCCAGATACCATCCTCGCCTGGTATCGCCGGCTTATTGCCCGCAAGTTCGACGGCTCCAAATTCCGTACTTCACCCGGCCGCCCCCGCGTCGCGCCCGAGGTCGAGGCGCTCATTGTCCGCTTCGCAAGAGAGAACTCCGGCTGGGGATACGACCGCATCGTCGGAGCTCTGGCCAATCTCGGCCACGCTGTTTCCGATCAGACCGTGGGCAACATCCTTCGCAGGCACGGGATCCCTCCGGCACCGAAACGCAGCCAGACTACCACCTGGAGCGATTTCATCGCCTCCCACCTCGCCGTCCTTGCAGGCACCGATTTCTTCACCGTTGAGGTGCTTACCTGGCGAGGTCTCGCCACCTACTACGTCCTGTTCTTCATCCATCTGGAATCGCGCCGGGTCACCCTCGCCGGCTTGACCAGACATCCGATCTCGGAGTGGATGCTACAGATGGCTCGTAACGCCACCGACGAGAGTGCAGGCGTCCTCCGTGGCCTGCGCTACCTTCTCCATGATCGCGATACGAAGTTCGGCCCTGCGTTTCTGGATGTCCTGCGATCCAGTGGCATACGCCCACTGGCTCTTCCGCCACGGAGTCCGAATTTGAACGCATTTGCCGAGCGCTGGGTCAGTTCCGTGCGGCAAGAATGCCTATCCAAGCTCATCCTCTTTGGAGAAGCCTCGTTACGCCGAGCATTGACTGAGTACATCGATCATTATCATTTTGAACGGAACCACCAGGGTAAAGGCAATCTTCTTCTCTTCCCTTCTCCGGACGTGGTGCCAAAGTGCCGGACCGTTCACCGTCGCGACCGGCTGGGCGGTTTGCTCAAGTTTTACTCCCGAGCCTCTTGATTCTTTGACCACACGAGGTCGTTGATCTGTTCAGTCGTAAGCATGGGCCCGATCCTCATTTATACGCGCAGGGCGTCGCTGGAACCAGAGCGATGTTCTTTACAAGATTCCG
>PLRZ01000158.1:0-191 GCA_003164075.1 Bryobacterales bacterium
ATCCCAAGGTGCTGGAGTGGCAAGTCGCGCAAATTCCCGCGCGTGCAATTGGTGGACGGGATCGAATGGGAATCGAGCGCCAGCTTTTCCTGGCCGGCCCGTGTCCCGGTGATCCTGGATCCAGCCCGATGCCTACTGCCCGATTACTACCCCGACTCCCGCCGGAGCCAATTGCAGCCGGTCGATGCGGA
>PLRZ01000158.1:245-9139 GCA_003164075.1 Bryobacterales bacterium
GCAGTTTCGACATCAGCCATCCCGGGCGATAGCCCTGGGCGCGCCGCAACTTGCCGAAATCCACCAGGGCCGTGCCCGTCACGGTCTCCGGCTCCGCCAGCACGAGTGTGGGATTGCGCACACCCACGGGCACCTCTTTTTCGGCGAAGGCGTTCAGTTCCTTCAGGCTGAGGTCCACGCGCGCGCCTGCTTGCAAGCGCCCGCTCTCGATCGAATCGACCTTCTGCCGGGCCGAAGAATAGAAATCGAACGGTATTCCCGCAGTCACCCCCAGCAGCAGCAAGGCCGGCAAAAGCCGCAATCTCGTCACGGTTCTGTAGACGCGCCCCCTGCCGCCGGAGTTGCTGTTCGGAGCCATACTCATCCAACTTACCGCGCCCCGGGTGATTCCGCACACTTATGCGGCCGGCGTGGGCTCGCTATTTAGGGTCAAACCACCCACCGGTTGTGGCTACGCCCACAGCGTCATACCGTTCCGGCTGTTCTCGGCACGCAAAATCAAACACTTAGCGATTTGTGAGGAAGTGGCTCCTGCCTTGCTTAATTTCAGAGTCGAGGAGCTGTTATGACTGTTTTTGCGACAGTTGCATCGGCCATCGCAATCTTGCTGGCCGGCATTGCAGTCGCGCGAGTCGTGCGGCTGTGGTGGAAGTACCGCGGCGCCCGAGTGATTACCTGTCCGGAGAACCATCGGCCGGCGGGAGTTTCCATCGATGCCGGGCACGCGGCATCCAAGCCATTCACCAAGAACCCGGAACTACGGCTCTCTGCCTGCTCGCGATGGCCGGAACGCGCCGGCTGTGGCCAGCAATGCCTCAGCCAGGTGGCAGCCGCACCGGAAGACTGCCTGGTCCGCAACATCTTCGTTCAATGGTATGCAGGCAAACGCTGCGTTTCCTGCGGGCAGCCATTTGGCGAAATTTCGCTGGCTGGAGTGAAGCCGGCTGTCCTTTGTGCCGATAACATTTCCGTGGAGTGGAGCGAGATTCCAGCCGACCGATTAACGGAAACGCTGGCGGCCGCGTCGCCGATATGCTTCGCCTGTCACATGGGGAACACGCTTGTCCGAACTCATCCGGAGCTGGCCGTTGACCGGCATCGGAGTGCGGACCTGGGCAGAGGTTGAAGTCCGGAGATTGATCATGAAGCTGTTGGTTTTCTGCCTCGCACTGGCCCTGCTGCCGGTGTCCGGGGCACAACCGGGTGCAACGTTGGCGCCCATTACGCTCTACACCCAATTTCACCAGCAACCACCGCCTGCACTTCTGGAGTCCCTGCAAACCGAAGTACAGTCCATAATGGCGCCCATGGGTCTGAATTTCCAATGGCTTAGCCTTTCCACCTCCGACGGGAAAAAAGTAGCGGTCGAGCTGGCGGTCATCAACTTCAAAGGCCGCTGCGACGTTGCCGGTCTGGTTGCCCATGACTCCAACCCCGGCGCCTTGGGCTGGACTCATATGAGCGATGGCGCCATCCTGCCGTTCGCCGACGTGGATTGCTCGGCCGTCCGAAGCTTCCTTCAAAAAGAGCTGCTCTTCATTCGTCCACAGGATCGCGAGCAGGTTCTCGGGCGCGCTCTCGGCCGCGTGCTGGCGCATGAGCTCTATCACATCTTTGCCAACACTACACGACATGGCTCCAACGGCGTGGGGCGTGAATTCTATGGCGTACAGGACCTGCTCTCCGCCGATTTCCAGTTTCAATCCCGGGAATCCATGGCGCTGATCAACAGCAAAGCACACGCCGCTCTGTCCAACGCGCCGGCAGCCTCAAACACCGAGGAAGCGGAACTGGCCCACCGGTAGGCAACGCCTCGCATATTATGGTTGAAATGAACGACCACTCCCTCGCGGTCGCGGCTCTGTAAACACTCACAAACCCTGAAACGCCATCCGAGCCGCGCGCGCAGGCAAGCGGTTCCTAGCCAGAATCCCGAAACTGCTTCAGCACTCGCCCAAAGCCCGCCCGCCATGGAGCCGGCCCGCCTTCGCTATAATCACCACTGTGGCCGTTCCCGAACTCGAACTCTATCGCCGTCAGTTTGAACAGATTCAGCAACAAGCCAGCGAACTGGCCGCGGATCTCAATGAGACCCGCTTCAATTGGCGTCCCTCCCCAGAGGATTGGTCCATCGAGGAATGCCTCGCTCACCTCATCATGGTCGGCCAATGGGAAATCCGCGCCATCGAGCAAGCCGTCGACCGCGGCAGGAAACGCGGCCTCACCGGCCAGGGACCGTTCGAGTACGGCGCCATCGACCGCTTCATCGTCCACCAGACCGAACCCCCGGTGCGCCGCCCCTTGCCCACCCCGCCGCACTTTGTCCCCTTGCATGGCCAACCCGTCACCGCCGTGCTGCCTACCTTCCTTCACGTCCAGAGCCAGTTGCTGCACCAGTTGGCCCGCGCCGACGGCCTGGACCTGCGCCGCGTCAAAGTCGCCACTCCCATCTCGCGCTTCCTCAAAATGAGTCTGGGCGCCATGTTCGCCCAAATCGCCGCCCACGAAAGCCGCCATCTGGACCAGGCTTGGCGGGTCCGCGAAAAACTGCCTCTGTAAACGCGGCCCTGAAATCCGATATGATGGCGGGATCATGCGCAGAATCGCCGCTTGCCTGTTTGTTGCCCTGACCCTCCGGGCCGCCCCGCCCGCACAGAAGAACGACGAAGGCTACACCGCAAAAATCCTGCAATACACCACCGAGAAATATTTCCTGACGGAGTTGGTGGACCATTTACCCGCGTCCGACACCGTGCCCACCCCGGAAAAGGTGCTCGGCTACGCCATCGGTACACCCAATAAGCTCACCTATACCAAGGACATCCACCGCTACATGCGGGAACTGGAAAAGGCTTCCAGGCGCGTGAAGACGTTCGTCATCGGCCACTCCGAAGAGGGACGCGAAATCCTGCTGGTGGCCATCTCCGACGAAGCCAACATCGCCCAACTCGATCACTACAAGGACCTTACCGCGCGCCTCGCCGACCCGCGCAAAACGTCCCCCGCCGAGGCCGAAAAACTTACCTCCGAAGCCCTGCCGTTTTATTGGGCATCGGGCAGCATTCACTCCACCGAAACCGGCTCGCCCGAAATGCTCATGGAACTGGCCTACCGCCTGGCCGTCGAGGAATCGCCCTACATCCGCAACATCCGCAAGAACACCATCGTGCTCCTCACCCCCACCACCGAAGTGGATGGCCGCGACCGCGAGGTCGACGTCTACAACTATCGCAAGGCCTTCCCCGGCAAGCCCGCGCCCAACCTGGTCTACTGGGGCAAATACGTGGCGCACGATAACAACCGCGACGGCATCGGCATGGCCCTCCAGCTCAGCAAAACCATGATGGCCACCTTCCTCGATTTCCACCCCACGGTGCTGCACGATCTGCACGAATCGCAGCCGTTCCTCTACGTTTCCACCGGCATGGGTCCCTACAATGCGTGGCTCGACCCGCTGGTGATCGACGAGTGGCAGAAGATGGCCTACGCGGATATCGAGGAATTCACCAAGCGCGGCGTCCCCGGCGTCTGGACCCACAATTATTACGACGGCTGGGCGCCCAACTACATGTTCTACGTGGCCAACGGCCACAATTCCATCGGCCGTTTCTATGAGACCTTCGGCGGAAACGGCGCCGACACCGGCGTCCGCACCGTGCCCGGCAACGCCACCAGCCGCGCCTGGTACCGGCCCAATCCGCCGATGGCGCGCGTCAACTGGTCCATCCGCAACAACATCAATCTGCAGCAAAGCGGCCTGCTGTTTTCCATGACCGGCGTGGCCAACAACCGCAAACAGTATCTCGATAATTTCTACCTCAAGAGCCAGCGCAGCATCGCCAAAGCCACCGCCGAAGGGCCCGCCGCATGGGTCATTCCCGCCGACGATCCGCGCCCCGCCGAGTCCGCCGAACTGGTGAACGCGCTCCGCATGCAAGGCGTCGAAGTCCACCGCCTCAATGCCGCTACCGATAAATTCCCCGCCGGCAGCTACGTCATCCGCATGGACCAGCCCTACAGCCGCTGCGCCGACATGCTGCTCGATACCCAGTACTATAACGTGAACGATCCGCCGCCATACGATGACACCGGCTGGACCCTCGGCCCGCTGCACAACGTCACCACCGTGCGGGTGAGCGAGCCCGCCATCCTGAAAGCGCCCATGACGCTGCTGGCCGCGGACGCCAAACCGGCGGGCGGAGTCACCGGCAGCGCCACCGCGGTCTACCTCATCAACCACAATGCCGACAACACTCTGGCCACTCTCCGTTTCAAACTCAAAGACGTGAAAATGTTCGCCGCCGAGGAAGGCTTCAAAGCCGAAGGCCGCGACTTCAATGCCGGCTCCTGGGTGATCCGCTCCGAAGGCAACCCCGCCGACCTGCGTGCCCGTCTGCAAAGCGCCGGCGTGGCGCTCGGCGTCGCGGCCTACGCCACCGCCGCCGTCCCCAGCGTGCCCCTGCACGAACTGGCCGTGCCGCGCATCGCCTTCGTGCATACGTGGACCAACACCCAGAGCGAAGGCTGGTTCCGGATCGCGTTCGACCATCTGCAGATCCCCTACGACTACATCTCGGATATCAAGCTGGGCGCCATTTCCGACCTGCGCGCCAGGTATGACGTGATCGTGCTCGGCCCCGTCGGCGGCACCGCGCAGCGCATCGTCAACGGCACCCCGAAGAACGGCGACCCCGTGCCTTTCATGAAGACCGACATCACCCCCAACCTGGGCGGCGCGCCCGATACCACAGACGACATGCGCGGCGGCATGGGACTCCAGGGCATCGACAATATCGGCAAGTTCATCGACGCCGGCGGCCTGTTCGTCACCATCACGGGGAATGCCTCCATTCCCATCGATTACGGCCTGGCGGAAGGCGTCAGCATCCTCAATGCGGCCGACCTGCGGGTGCGCGGCAGCGTACTCAACTCCACCGTCAGCGACAAGCGCAGCCCCATCGCGTATGGCTACGGCGACAAACTGGCGCTGTATTTCAGCCAGGCGCCGGTACTGTCGGTAAGCGGCGCGGGCGGCGGTCGCGGAGGCGGCGGCCGCGGGGGTGCGGCAGGAGGTGCGGCAGCGGGTGGCGGCCGCGGAGGTGGCGGCGCCGGCCGTCCCACAGGCCGCGGCACCGCCAGCGATCAGGATACTCCGCAGGCGCGTCCGCTCTCCATGAACACTCCGTCCACCACTATGGCGGCGGCGCAACCCGGCGATGAACCTCCCTCCGGCGACCTGAACGGCGGAGGAGGCGGCGGAGGAGGCCGGGGAGCCCAACCTCCGCCTGAGATGCGTCCGCGCGTGGTAGTCCGCTTCGCCGCGGAGAGCGATCTGCTGGTTTCCGGCATGCTGGCCGGCGGCTCCGAGTTGGCCAACCAGGCCGCCGTGGTCGACGTGCCCCGCGGCAAGGGCCACGTGGTGATGTTCGCCAACAATCCCATGTGGCGCAATGAGACGCAAGGCAGTTACTTCCTGCTTTTCAATGCGATGTTGAACTACGATCATCTGGCGGCCGGGGTCGGAGCGGCTCCCGCCGGCGAAGGCAGAGGCCGTCGCGGGGGTGGGCAGTAGGTCCCGATGACTACCGCTTGAAGCACATAGCGCCGTGCGCTCCGGTGGGGCGTCCCCTCATAAGCGCCAACTTAGCGCAACCTGGTCGTCGTCCCCTTGAGTCGGGCTTTGATTGGGTTGCCATCCGGTAGCGGTGCTGAATGGATCTTACAAGGTCAAGTTGGCGCTTATGGGCGGCGCCGGCCGCCCGCGCTGAACCCAGCCCGCTACCCGAACAAGATCGGGGTGGACGCCGCGTGCCCCACCTCAGGGCTTGGGAACCACGCAGAAATAACTTCATAACTTCACATTGTCTGCGGCGGAAATGTAGCGCCGGCACTCCTGCCTGCCGGGTCGAGACTCCTGATGTCGTGGAATGAGAGTGATCTCTTCGAGTCCGGGCAAAGACATTATTGTTTTGCGAAGCGGTGGCTCAGGCTGATTCCTCGGCGGCTCCCGAATGCCCCGTCGACATCAGGAGTCCAGAGTCTCGGCGCCGCAGGCAAGACTGTCTGCGCCACGGCGCTTGCCGCGAAGTTATCCCTGCGCGCTTCCTTACGGCAAAACTCCACGACATCAGGAGTTCTGACCTCCGCGTTCACCGAGTTCAATGGCGCTTTCCCATGGCCCACTGAATGCCGCCCAGAATCATCCGGGTCAACAGGGGATTCTCGTAATCTTCCTTCCTGTGGCCCAGCGACAGGTAGAACTCGCGGCCCCCATCGAATGACTGGTACCACGCCAGCGGGCGCATCCCATCGATCAGGTCGCCGGGATCGGCGGCGAACTGCGGATCGACAATCTTGCGCGGGTCCGTCACCAGCACCGGTTTGACGCCCGGATTCAGTTTCTCCACGTAGTAGCACTCATCGGCCCACTCAAACGTGGCCGGTATTCCCTTCACCGCGGGAAACTTCGGGTCGACCACCTTCACAGTGAAGGGCTGGAAGGGCGGATGTCTTTTGAACTTTCCTCCCAATACCTTCTGGTAGTAGTCCCATCCGCGCTCCGAACCGCTGGCCGAGTGAATGCCCACGAAGCCGCCGCCGGAACGGATGTACGCTTTGAAGGCATCCCGCTGGGCGTCGTTTTCAAAAGCCTCGTTGTTGCTGTTGGAAAAGACCAGCACACGGTATTGTTTCAGGTTGGCGGTGGTGAAGACCTTGGGATCGTCCGAGGCATCCACCGCGAATCCGTTGGCCGCGCCCAGTTTGCGAATCGCGGCGACGCTGGCGGCGATGTTCTCGTGAACGTAGCCCTTCCCGTCAGGCGTATAATTCCGGGTGTACACCAGGATTTTGTTTCCCGCGGCAGGCGCGACGGCGGCGCATAACACCACGGAGAGCAGAATACGGCAACGCATCATCCCCAGGGTACACGCGTCACTTACTGGAAGTAAACGCGATCCCACCCTCCCGCGGCTGATAGAGCTCCGGCACGAAATTCTGGTCGGTGATGGGCGGCCGGACGTACTTCTTGCGGTCCAGAGTGGGCAGTTTGATGGGCTCGGGCGTCAAATCCTCGTACGGAATCAGCGAGAGAAGGTGGCGGATCACGTTCAGACGGGCGCATTCCTTGTTGTCGGCGTTCACCACGTACCAGGGCACCTGTTTGATGTCGGTGTGGGCGAACATTTCGTCCTTGGCCCGCGAGTATTCCACCCAGCGGCGGCGCGATTCCAGGTCCATGGGGCTCAACTTCCATCGCTTGGTGGAATCGTGAATGCGCTCCTGGAAGCGCCGCTCCTGCTCCTCGTCGCTNNCGGTCCTGAAAGCGCCGCTCCTGCTCCTCGTCGCTGACGGAAAACCAATATTTCACGAGAATAATGCCGGAGCGCACCAGCATCCTCTCGAACTCCGGGCAAGTGTGCAGGAATTCGAGATACTCATTCTCATCGCAGAAGCCCATGACCCGTTCCACGCCGGCGCGGTTATACCAACTGCGGTCAAGCAGCACCATCTCTCCCGCTGCCGGCAGTTGCCCGACATACCGCTGGAAATACCATTGAGTCTTTTCGCGCTCGGTGGGCGCCGCGAGGGCCACCACCCGGCAGATGCGTGGATTCAGACACTCGGTGATCCGCTTGATGGCGCCGCCTTTGCCTGCGGCGTCGCGTCCTTCGAAGATCACAACCACCTTCAATGCTTTATGGCGCACCCATTCCTGCAACTTGACTAACTCCGCTTGCAGGCGGCTTAGTTCCTTGGCATAGTCGCACTCTTTCTCGTCGCGCCGTTTCTGTCGGCCTTGCTCGTCGGAGGTTTTTCCCATGGCACAAATTCCTAAGTGTTCCTATCGGTTTGAGGCTACGGTCTCTCTTGGGAAAAGTCGCGTTTGGCTAATCCTTTGAGGACCGTCAATATCCCATCTGGCCGCTTGCAACCCAGACTAGTGTAGCGCAGCGCAGATTACGGGGGCGCACCTTCACGGGGGTGCTGAGACGTTCTGGGGAGCCACGCCTCTGAACGACCGCTCCCTCGCGGGGCGCCCTCTGGGCCCGGCTCTGTAACACTCACAAACACTGAAACGCCAGAACTCCTGATGTCACCCCGCAATTCCTGCCCGGCGGGGAAAATGGGCTGAACCATTCCTTTCGATGGCGAGAGCTTCGCAGGTGGGGCAGGCGGTGCTCGCCTGCCCTCGAGCCTATTCGAGCAGCGGGCCTAATTCAGCGCGGGCGGGCAGGCGAGCACCGCCTGCCCCACCTGCGGGCTTACTGCAAATTCCACGACATCAGGAGTCTCTGAACGTCATTCTGAGCCGCGCGCGCCAGCAAGCGGTTCTTAACCAAAATCCCGAAACTGTTGGAGCACCCCCTTCACTGAGCGTTAACATTTTTCAACTCCTCACTTTGCTACAGTGGAAAGACCGGAGCCATCTTGCGTACCACCATCCTTTTACTCGTGTCCTCAGGTCTGCTTGTGATCTGCGGCTGCCAAAAGCAGCAGGCGCAGGCCGGCGCGCCGGCAGGACCGCCCGCCATGCCGGTGACCGTGGCCAAAGCTACTCAGGAATCCGTCCCGACCGACGTGCGCGTGGTCGGGACCGTGGAAGCCTCAGCCGTTGTGCAGGTGAAATCCCAGATCGCCGGTCAGCTTGAGTCCGTCAGTTTTACGGAAGGCCAGAACGTCAAACAGGGCGACCTGCTATTCCGCATCGACCCGCGGCCCTACCAGGAAGCCCTGAACCAGGCGGANNCTCAACAAGGAAAACCTGGCCTCCAAAATGGCCGCCGACCAGGCCAGAACCACGCTCGACGTCAACCGCGCCACCGCCCGCGCCAGCGAGGCCATGGTAAACACCGCGCGCGCCACCCTGGCCAGCGACCAATCGGCCGTGGCCA
>PLRZ01000158.1:9144-18237 GCA_003164075.1 Bryobacterales bacterium
TCACCCGCTCGCCGTCGAAGCCACCTTACAGGACGGCGCCAACCGCGTGGCTACCGGATCGCTGGCGGTAATCGACAACACCGTGGACGCCACCACCGGCACGATTCACTTAAAAGCTACGTTCGACAATCGCGACGCCATGCTGTGGCCGGGCCAATTCGTGAACGTAGCGCTGACCCTGGACACCGTGCGGAATGCTACCGTGGTGCCCACCGAGGCCATACAGGCGGGCCGCGAGGCGCAGGTGGTTTTCGTGGTGAAACCGGGCAACACGGTGGAGATCCGCCCCGTGACCACCGGCGCATCCCTGGGTAACAAGACGGTGATTGAGAAGGGGCTCGCGCCTGGAGAGACGGTGGTGACCGACGGCCAGATGGCGCTATTCCCCGGTGCGCCGGTGCGCGTGGTGGAGGCCGCCAAACCGGGATCGGGGCCGCAATGAACCTCTCGCAACTTTTCATTGAGCGGCCGATCATGACGGTGCTGGTCTGTTTCAGCATCATCCTGTTCGGCGTGGTGGCCTTTCGCGCGCTGCCGGTGGCGGCGCTGCCGAGCGTGGATTACCCCACCATTAGCGTGAGCGCCGCGCTGCCCGGCGCCAGCCCGGAGACCATGGCGTCCACCGTGGCCACACCGCTCGAACGTCAATTCTCCACCATCGCCGGTATTTCGCAGATGAGCTCGGTGAACTCGCTCGGCTCCACGCAAGTCACCGTGCAGTTCAACCTCAGCCGCAATATCGACGCCGCCGCGCAAGACATTTCCGCGGCCATCTCCGCGGCGGGCGGGCTGTTGCCCAACACCATGCCGCGCCCGCCCAGCTACCAGAAGACCAACCCGGCGGACCAGGCCATCTATTATCTCTCGCTGACCTCCGACACGCTGCCGGCGTCCAAGGTGAGCGAATTCGCCGACTTGATTCTGGCGCAGCGCATCTCCATGGTGGCCGGCGTTTCCCAGGTGCAGGTTTTCGGCGACCAGAAATACGCCGTGCGCGTGGACGTAGACCCCAACCAACTGGCGGCCCACAATATCGGCATCGACGAAGTGCAGAGGGCCATCGCCAGCAGCAACACCAACCTGCCCACCGGCCGGCTGGAGGGCGACAAGCAGGCTTTCACCATCCAATCCAGCGGCGGACTGGAGAAAGCGTCCCAATACCGGCCCATCGTCGTGGCTTACCGTAACGGCGTGCCCGTGCGCCTGGAGCAATTGGGCAGCGTGCTCGACAGCGTGGAAAACGATAAGGTGATCGCGCTCATGAACGGCCATCCGAGCGTGATGCTGGCCATCAACCGCCAGCCCGGCACCAATACCGTGGACGTGGTGGACAACGTCAATGCCCTGCTGCCGGAATTTCGAAAACAGCTTCCGCCTTCGTTGCATCTGGACGTGGCGTTCGACGCGTCGCAATCCATCCGCAACTCCATTCGCGACGTGGAATTGACGCTGCTCGGGACCGTGGGGATCGTCATCCTGGTGATCTTCCTGTTCCTGCGCAACGTGTCGGCCACCATGATTCCGGGCGCTGCCGTACCGTTCTCCATCATCGGGACCTTTGCCGTAATGTACCTGCTGGGGTACAGCATCAACAACCTTTCGCTGATGGCGCTGACGCTTTCCGTGGGCTTCGTGGTGGACGACGCCATCGTCATGCTGGAAAACATCGTGCGCCACATGGAAATGGGCCAATCGCGCATGCAAGCGGCTCTGACGGCGTCCCGGGAGATCGGCTTCACCATCGTCTCCATGACCATCTCGCTGGTAGCGGTGTTCATTCCGGTGCTGTTTTTGAGCGGGATTGTGGGCCGCCTGTTGCACGAGTTCGCGGTAACCATCGTGGTGGCCATCCTCATTTCGGGATTCGTGTCGTTGACCTTGACGCCCATGCTGGGCAGCCGCTTTCTGAAGTCGGAACATGAGTCGCGCCACGGCGTGGTGTACCACATACTGGAAGGCGGCTTCAATCTGCTGGCGCGCTGGTACGAGATCACTCTGCGGATCGCCATGCGCTTCCACCCGGTGACCATGCTGGTTGCCGTGGCCATGCTGGTGGGTACGGTCTACCTGTTCGTCAACATGCCGACGGGTTTCATTCCCAGCCAGGACAGCGGCTTCACTTTCGGTGTCGTGGTAGGCCCGCAGGATATCTCGTTCGACTCCATGGCGGTGCACCTTCGCCAGGTGGCGGCGACTCTCCAGGCGGATCCGAACGTAGCCGGCGTGGGCGCATTTGGAGGCGGCGGAGCGGGGCAAAGCAACCAGGCCTTCGTGTTTGCCACCCTCAAACCGCGCGACCAGCGGGCGCTCTCCGTCGACCAGACCATCGAAGAACTGCGGCCGAAGTTTCTGACTATTCCGGGTGTCTTCACCTTCATGCAGAACCCGCCGCCCATCAGTGTCAGCGGCCAGTTCGGCACCAGCGTCTACCAGCTCACGCTGCAGAGTTCCAAGCTGGAGGACGTCTACACCTGGGGTCCGCAACTGATGGCCAAGATGCAGCAACTTCCGGGCTTCGTGGATGTCAACGATACCGAGTTGCAGGCCGCCAGTCCGCAAGTGATCGTGGATATCGACCGCGACCGCGCACAGGCGCTGGGAGTAACGCCGCAGCAGGTGCAGGATGCGCTCTACAGTGCGTTCGGGACGCGGCAGGTCTCGGTGATCTACGCGCCGGCCGACCAGTATCAGGTGATTCTGGAGCTGGAAAAGAAATATCAGCGGACGCCGGATGCCTTGTCGCGCCTGTACGTCCGCTCGTCCACGGGAGCGTTGGTGCCGCTCGACACGATGGTGAAAACGGGCAAGCAGGTGCGGCCGTCGAGCATCAGCCACTTCGGCCAATTGCCGGCCACCACGATTTCATTCAACCTGAAGCAGGGGTTCTCCCTCGGCCAGGCAGCCGACCAGGTGGACGCCGCCATCCGCGATCTGCGCATGCCGCCGGGAATCTCCACCAAGTTCCAGGGGACGGTGAAGGAGTTCCAGAGTTCGTTCCAGAATCTGACCATCCTGTTGATTGTGGCGCTGCTGGTGATCTACATCGTACTGGGCGTATTGTACGAGAGTTTTATTCATCCCTTGACGATCCTCTCGGGGCTGCCCTCGGCGGTATTCGGCGCTTTGCTGACGCTGGTGCTGTTTCACAGGGAACTGGATTTGTATGCGTTCGTCGGCATCATCATGTTGTTCGGGGTGGTGAAGAAGAACGCCATCATGATGGTGGATTTCGCCATCGGCCAGCGGAATGCCGGGCGATCCGCGTACGACTCCATCTGGCAGGGCTGCATGCTGCGCTTCCGTCCCATCATGATGACCACGGTGGCGGCGCTGTTCGGCACGCTGCCCATCGCGTTGGGATATGGCGAAGGCGCCGACGCCCGCCAGCCGCTGGGCTTGGCGGTGGTAGGCGGCTTAGTAGTGAGTCAATTTCTGACTCTTTACATCACGCCGGTGATCTATCTCTACTTAGAGCGCGTACAGGAATGGCTGCGCGGCGAGAGTGCGGCGCCGGTCCCGGCGACGTCGGGAGATTAAATTGGGCGGTTGGGCTAGGACTGCGAGGCGGACCCCAATAAGCGTTAACTGAACATGAGCGACCCGCATCGGCGGGCTCCTCGTGATGGTCGTGGCGAGGATGGCGGTCGGTCGGGTTGAAACTATCCAGCATCGCCATAGTTTGGCTCGTTTGCCGTTACCAATCCACGACCGCTGGCTCATGAAGGTACCTCTTTCCGAGTGGCGCGTGATACGACCGGGGCCAATGTCGACATCTCCCAGAACGCGACTTCCTGGGCGTTGGGAGAGACCGTCCTGCATCTTGGGCACAACGCGGTCGCCCCAGCGCAAGCGCGAATCACGGGACAAAAGCCGACTTATCGGTACCTATTTCCGTGAGCAGCGTTTCATGGGAGTAGCCTTCATAGATTAAGTCCTTGATCTACTGACGCTGAAGGGGCTACAGGTCCGAGGGGGGACGCATCGCGTTTGTCATCTCGACGTAGAGGCCATGAAAGCCACCTATGGCGGCCGGCAGGAACAGATCAGGGACACCAAGCCTGACGCGATCCTTCTTCAGCTTGACCGCCGTTCCACAGGCTCGACGGCCGCTGTTGGGAATGGCATGCCGAAGGAAGTTTAGGAAATTCACAACCTCATCAGATTGGCCAGGTGATGACAGAAATTTATTCGGCGTGTTCGGAAGGAATCGGGAGCTACTTTGGCGGCGCAGTCACGCGCGAAATCGCGCCACCTCATCGCAGCAGCATATAACGAAAATTGCGCTACAATCGAAGCGTTTCCCGTTTTAGACATCAATCATTATTTCTGCGGTGATGGAGGACAATGCCACCGAAGAAGAGAGATCCAGCCAAGACTCTGGCTGGTAAAGTGTCGGCCGCTCCGAAACCAAAGTTTCCTCGCGCTACCCTTGAGAACGCTCTGAGAATCGCCTATGCCATCAAGGACACCAACGGTGGCAACCCCTGGGAGCCCGAGGAGATTCGCAAGGCTATCGAAGTCGGCCAGGGAAACTCCTGGTACGCTCTGACAGCCGCCTCCCGCGATTACGGCCTCACGTCAGGAACCCGCGAATCCCCACAAATCGCCCTCGAAGAGTTTGGGCGAGAAATCGTCTACGCGCCAGACCCCACCACCGAACTGACGCTGAAGAAACAGGCGTTTCTCAAAGTCGATATCTTCAAGCGCGTCCTCGATTACTACAAGGGCAGCAATCTTCCCGACATGAAGTATCTCGGGAACGTCCTCACCAAGCAATTTGGACTCGATCCAGAAATGCACGAGGAATTTGCGAAGATATTCCGCGAGAACTCGCAATATCTTGGAATCACCTCTGGGGTTCCAACCACGCCACCAGCAGAAGGAGAAGAGCCGTCGCCAGAGCCCTCGCCCGGCACCGTGACGCTCGCAGAGGGTTCCGCAGGTTCGACGCTCACAGCATTCGTAATCCTTCCATTCGTGGAGCGTGAGGACAAGCATCCGAAGGGTTTTTTTGCTGAAGTCCTACGAAGCATCATCACGCCCGCAGCGGCCTCCAAGGAATGCGGATTCAACGTCAAGACTGCAAACCGTCAGGGAAGCGACATGATCCAAGCGACGATCATCAACAGCCTGGTCGAAGCCGACTTGGTTATTGCCGACCTCACGGAGCATAATCCCAACGTGCTCTTTGAACTGGGCGTCCGAATGGCACAAGAGAGGCCTATTCGACGTTGACAACTTGCTCCGCGTCTTCGAGTACAACCCCAATCTCTGGCCGACGACCGTAGAAAAGGACATGCCCAACCTCCGCGAATTCATCAAGGGTGCATGGGAGAATAAAGACCCGAACAAGACCTACATGAAGATATTGCGAGGGCAGGCGAAGCCTTAGCATTGAATTGGCCCAACCTGGCGCGGATCACTGCCTACAAACGCGCCAGCGTGCTCTGGACGCGTCTGGCGGTGTCGTGCAGACTGCAGGAATGGCTAACAAAAAAAGCAAGCTCACTCCGAAAACCATCCTGAAACTGCCGGATCTCGAACAGTCGAAATCCGCCGTCCTCAACAGCCTGACCTCCCGCAGCTCTCAACGATCCTACGATCACGCGATTCGTGAATTTATCGACTGGTACTGCTCCGAACCGCGCCTTGCGTTCAACAAGACGGTGGTGACACGCTACCGGATCAATCTCGAACAAGCCAAGTATGCCTCGTCCACGATCAACCTGCGCCTTGCAGCGATTCGGCGATTGGCGTACGAAGCTGCCGACTGCGGCCTTCTGAGCCCCGATCTTGCGGCGGGAATCCGGCGGGTCAAGGGCGTAAAGAAGCATGGCATGCGCATCGGGAATTGGTTGACGGCGGACCAGGGGAAGCGACTCCTCACCGCGTTCTGCGGTGAAGACCTGCGTTCCAAACGCGACTACGCAATGATCGCGGTTCTGCTCGGTTGTGGCCTCCGAAGGGCGGAGGTGGCGGGGCTCACCGTCGAAGAAATCCAACAGCGAGAAGAGCACTGGGTCATCGCCGATCTTGTTGGCAAGGGTGGTCACGTTCGAACGGTGCCAGTCCCGAGCTGGGTCAAGCTTGCGGTCGATAACTGGTTGACCGCCACTGGCATCGCGACCGGCCCGGTTTTTCGGGCGATCAACAAGGCCCGTCGGGTCGCGACAAGCGGTTTCAGTCCGAAAGTCATATGGGGCGTCGTAAAGGCCGGGTCCGCGAAATGTGGTCTGGATCGCGTTGCGCCGCACGATCTCAGACGTACCTGTGCCCGATTGTGCCACGAGGCAGGCGGAGAGCTTGAGCAAATCCAGTTCTTGCTCGGACATGTAAGCGTTCAAACCACGGAGCGATATTTAGGCTGCAAGCAACGGCTCCGAAATGCGGTCAACGACAAAATCGGTCTGGAGCCAGCCTCGTCTTGACCATTTTCCGTTCAGGCGGGCTGACGTATCGTTCCCAATTCGGCGAAGTTCCGAATGGCCGACTCTTCAGTCGTGAAGACTCGCTGCCGAGATGCGCAACCCAGCTGCGAGATCATAACCTGGAGGCGATGTACGGGACGCGGCGCGAACACCGCAACCGCCCAGCCGCCGCAACGTCGAAACATCGTCAACTATACTGGTGAATGCGCGAATGGAAGAGAAAACCGCAGTTTTCGACAGACGGCAGGTCTACAGGCCATTTCTTGAGCGCCTGAATCCCTCGTCGCCGAGCCCCCAGGACCTCGACACGATCATCGTGCCTCCTGAACATGATCCTCGTGATCCCGAACAGCCGCCCATCCACGCTGCTTTTGCCACGACGTCCGAATTGAATCGGGGAACTCAGATGGCGCTCGTAGGGGGTATCGGCTCCGGAAAGACGACTGAGCTTCGGCTGACGCAGAGGCTTCTCAAACGCCATAAAGACGCGGTGAATGTCTTCATCGATCTCGCGGATCTGACTGACATCAACCAAGTGAACCCTGGTGCGATCATGATCGCAATCGGAACATCACTGTATAGCCGATTAAAGAAAACTGATAGAACAAACGAGGGTGTGAAGGCTGCCTACACCAAACTGCAAGAACTCGCGAAGGGCAAGACCGAGTGGGTCGAAGTTGATGAATATGACGATCAGCATGAGGAGCCTGACGTGGACGAACGGCAGATGCGCCCTGTCCGCACGCCGGGGATGCTCAAGCCACGGTTTCCGGCGCTCAAAAGGAACGTTGAAGAAATCCAACTGTTGATGGCGGATATTGTCGCACCGTTCCTTTCGTCTGATTCGCAGGTTACAGTTCTGCTCGATGGCCTTGACCGGCTCATCCAACCCGACCGCTTTAGACAGTTTGCCGAGCAGGATCTTCGCGCACTGCGTGAGTTCCCCATCTCGGTGATCGTTGCGGCCCCCCTACTGCTGTGGTTCGATAAAGACCGTTTTCTTCAAGACTATTTCGATGACGTGAAACATATTCCGGCGGCCATTTCGGATCCAGAGCAATCAGATTTTCTGAACCAGATTCTGATCCGACGAGGGGCGACGGAAGTCATGGGCGGGGAGGAAATCTCTGCTATCAGCCGGGCTTCTGGCGGGGTACTGCGAGACTTGATCACATTGGCGAGAACATCTGCAGAGGCAGCCTACCGGGACGATAAGGACAGAATCGAGATGAGGCATGTAAAAACGGCTGTTCGGCAGTTGGGGAGGCGCTACTTGCTCGGGTTAGGGAGGACTCATCGGAGGCTGGTCCAGCGCCTCTTGGATGAACAAGCATTTTCTTTTGAAAGTCCGATTGCCAAAGAGTTATTAGTGAACCGCCAGGTGCTCGAGTACTTTACGGAAGGGCAGGAATCGTTTGCTGTACACCCCGCTCTTGCGGACGCGCTGCGAGAGAATCTCCAATGATTGACTTTGATGAGACTACGGCTTTTCGCCTCTTCAGGCGACTTGGCGTTGGCCAGGGCACGTTCGCGATGTACCTCTTGATCTGTCCATCAGAGGACTGGTCGATAGTCGAGGACGATCTTAAGGCCGAGGCAGACGTCCAACTCGGCGTAAAGCTTCCGCTCAACGATATTGAAGTGCTTCTGCGGGAGCCCTCCTTGGCCGGCTACTGTTCGGACCAGTCTGTGAGCGCTTTTCGAATCAAAGAGCTGAGTCACGCGGTCATATCGCTATTGGATACACACGTTGTGCGCCTAGAGCGAAGCGGAGGCCAACTACTTTTCCTGTCGACTCAGAACACTGCGGAACAACTGCTTGTCCAGACCCCAAACTTCCGGAGCCGCCTGACTGAAGTTCTTCGCATCACACCGGACCCGTCGATTGGGGAGTTGACTGCTTGAGTTTGGAGGATGAACTGAAGGAGCTTGCGTGGCATCGTGAGGGACAGTATCAGGCTGCGCTCGACTCCGCAATTCAAGAGCATCCCAGCAACTTGTTACGCCAACTGAGGGCGTACTTGGCCGAACTGGCTGATCACGGTAAACTCAAAAAGACGTACGAGGGCCCAAGGAGTTTCGCGAAGGAAAACGATGTCGTGGAGCTCATCTGCGAAGGTGTCGAGTTCTCCTCCGATTCCGTTCTTGACTTCAACCTGCATCTATCGCCAAGCCAGATGGGATGGCGCCTTAGAGACTTCGAGTTCCATTTGGCGATCGCCAAAAGGCGCGTTCAGCACGTTCGAATCCACTTGACCGCGAAAGGCGCGTACGACCCCCTGCGTGTGCCGCGTTGTCACATTCATGTGGACAACAGCGAACCACATATCCCGTTTCCAATCATTAATCCACGCCTCACACTGCACTTGGTTTGCGAGCATATTGAGCCAGCGATCGGCCGCGAGCCGGAGTGAGCAGGAATTTGCGTGCCGTCAACATTTGCTGTTCTGCAGTACCTCGGCCCGCAATGACGCGAAATAGTTCCCACCTCCCTGAAGTCGTCCTTATCCATTCCTGTTCTTGTACCTAGCAAACCGCCGAAAGTGAGGACCGTGCTGATCAGCGTCGAATTCTGCCGCGCCTCATTACGAATCCTTTTCTTCCCGTGGCATCTGGGCTGGATTGCTCCCCGTAAACGCACTTGCGGCAGCCGACCAGCAGGACA
>PLRZ01000041.1 GCA_003164075.1 Bryobacterales bacterium
CACGAAATCGGGTGTGATGTTGGGGTTGGGGGAGCGCGACGACGAAGTGGTGGAGGTGATGCGCGATCTGCGGGCGCATTCCGTGGGCATCCTGACGCTGGGACAATACCTGCGTCCATCGCCCAAGCATCTGCCCATAGTGCGCTACGTGCCGCCCGAGGAGTTCGACGAATTCCGGCGGATCGGCTACGAAATGGGGTTCAGCCACGTGGAATCGGGTCCCTTGGTGCGCAGTTCATACCATGCATCGCAGGCGGCGAACCATTCGGCCGGCGGTTAAGCGCCGCACGCACGCCCGGCGCGGCGTCAACCCAGACCGGTACGATCGTACCGGTTTTGCGAGGCGATTCGTTGAGGTGAAAGCAGTTATGCGTTTTCCACCGGTACGATCGTTCCGGTTTCCACAGGCTGTCCCGTTTGGCCCGGCGCAGATCGGTCTGCCGTTGTCATTGTCGCCCGTGGGCCACAAGCGAGGACCGTGCCGCGGCCCCGCTCCTCTGAGAGAAGTCTCACAATTACAGGGGGATGGCGGCGAGAGAAAAGTGGAAAAAAGTTGTGAACGCCGAAAATCGCGACTGCGCGGGACATGCGAGGCGCGTGGAAACCGGTCGATTTTCCCGCGGAGTGCTGGGCTGTACGGATGGCGACCCAGAGCGAGCAGCGGGTTCTCGTACCTGGAGATCGACCGACCTGCCGGGAGCCTGCCGACAGAAAGCTCTGGTGACCGCTTGCCGCATAAGTAGAGTGTCTCACCCCATCCTTGACTGTCGGCATGACCTGATGTAGGGTGGAAACGAAACGTTTTTGCCCCGGAGGCGCCCCATGACCATTACGCTCGATATCCGGCCCGAAGTGGAAGCCGAGCTTGCCCGCCGGGGCGCCGTTCAAGGCCGCGCGATCGAGGCCGTCGCCGCCGCTTTGCTCGAGGTCGCCATCAATCCCATATCCACCCAGCAGCCGGCGGATGTCGCGGCCGAGCCAGCCCGGCCGGAGCACAGCACCGGGCAATCTCTCATCGACGCTTTCGCCGACATCCGTGGTTCGCTTACTGACGAAGAGACCGATCGGATGCCCGTCCGCGATGCCGCGCCGGCCGAGGTGGTGGAAGCTTGCGAGCGCCTTAAGACTTTCGGAAAGACCCACGGGCTTTCGCTCGGCGGTATGAGCCTTCGGGAATTGCGCCACGAGGCGCGTCCGTGACAGGCATTGTCATTGATGCCTCAGTCACTCTGTCCTGGTGCTTTCCCGACGAACAGGCGCCTCTGTCGCTCAATGTGCTTGACCGCCTCAAGGCAGGTCAACAAGCTCTCGTTCCGTCTTTCTGGTCGCTGGAGATTCTCAACGTCCTTCTGCTCGGAGAACGTCAGGGCCGTATCACACCGCAACAGACCAAGACGTTCTTCGACACGCTGCGGGTGCTGAAGCCGCACATGGATTACGCGGACCTGGAACAGGTTGCCGGGCCGGTCCAAATCATCTGCCGCGACCATCGCCTCACGCCTTATGACGCGCTCTATGTGGAATTGGCGTTGCGCTCGGGTTTTCCGCTTGCGACGCTGGATCAGCCGCAAAGAAAAGCCGCAGTAGCGCTTGGCGTTCAATGCTTGTGACCGCCGATCTGGTCCCCTCTCCGCCCGCCCCCCCGTGTTTCAGGTGTCGCTGTTCACGCCGGCATCCAAGACCGCCAAGCGCGTGCGGGAATTTTTCCCGGCGCAGACCAAGTACGACCGCACGCGCAAGGCGTATCAGAATGCCGTGCGCCGCTTCGCCGAATGGCGCGACGGCCGCGGCATCGGCGCCGGGCGTAGCCGTAAGGATCTTGACTGCTTATCTACCGGTCCGATCGCCAACCCGTCGAAATCGCGGCGGTGACACAGGGATCGCGCGACATTCCCTCCTTCCTCCGTCGCAGGCTTCGCTGAGAGTCCCCCGTAGCTTATCTCCGGTAACGGAGATTTTATCGGACATAAGCAAGGACCGCGCCGGTCATATTCCGGAGGCCCGTGTTTATCGAACGGCGCAGCCCAATCCGAGGGCTGCATTGATCACAATTTGGACGTCGAGGACGCTGACTACGCCGTCGCCGTTCAAATCGTTCGCTGCGGGCACCAGCCCGAGCGCTTGGTTAATCGAGGACTGCACATCCGAAACCCCGGTTGTGCCGACGTAGTTGATATCGCAGGCGCTGACCGTCGAACCGTTGATCGTGGCAATCCCTGCAGTCCCAGGGGTGCCACCGTACGTGACCCCATAGGTGGTTGTGACGCCAACGGACGCCGTTCCCGAAACGGGAAAGGATTGCATACTCCCATCTGAGGCCTCGGCGTCAATCTCGAGCGAGTAGGATGCCGCCGTGGTACCGGTGACGGCGATCTGGAACATTCCGGCAGCAGGCGAGTTGATCATGACCTTCTGCACAGGCGAACCCGCTTCTCCCGTCATGTCATCATCGATCTCATCTGTGCCGGCCCCCGAGTTCGGAATATTCTGTAACGGCACAGAATTACCGGCGGCGTATCCAGACTGAAGTCCATTTGGGTCTGTCACTATCAGGTCCACGACGGCATCGACGGTTACCGAAAGCGCGGTTAGGTCGACTGGATCGTGGACAACACCTCTCGTCGTAAACTCCGGTATTGGTATTCCTGTGGTGGGATCGACAACGGTAGGACATTGAGGGATCGTGCCGGCGCTGCAACTCAGGTAACCTGTGTTTCCCGTCAACTCATCGGTGCCGATGATC
>PLRZ01000519.1:0-20289 GCA_003164075.1 Bryobacterales bacterium
CTCCCTCGCGGTCGCGGCTCGGCAAACACTTACAAGAACTTGAAACGTCATTCTGAGCCGCGCGCGCCAGCAAGCGGTTCTTAGCCAAAATCGCGAAACTGCTTAAGCACCCACAGTGCGGGGGTGTTAGTCTGGAGATCGTGCGTAGTCTACTGATCTTCCTCTCGCGGAGTAAACTCCTGCGAAGGTGGATGGAAACCTCATCCCTGGCCCAGCGTTTCGCGGCCCGCTTTGTGCCTGGTTCCAAACTGGAGCAGGCGCTGGCAGTGTGCCGCGAACTCAATGCCGAGGCCATTGCCGTCACTTTGGACGTTTTGGGCGAAAGCATTTTGTCCCTGGAGGAAGCGGCCAGGGCTCGCGATGTTTATCTGCGGACCCTTTCGGCGATCCACGAGAGCCGCGTCCAGGGGAACGTCTCCCTCAAGCTCTCCCAATTCGGCATCGATCTCTCGACCGAGATGTGCCGGGCCAATGTCAGCCAGTTAGTGGAGCGGGCCGCCGCCCTGGACGGGTTCGTCCGGGTGGACATGGAATCCAGCGAGTACGTCGACCGGACGCTCGACCTGGTCTGCGACCTGCACGCCAAATACCCCGCCGTGGGAACGGTGATCCAGGCCTATCTCTATCGCAGCAAACAGGATATTGAAATGTTGAACGCCCGGGGCATCCGCGTCCGGCTATGCAAGGGCGCGTATCTGGAACCGGCCAGCGTGGCTTTTCCGAAAAAGGCCCAAGTGGACGCCAACTACGTCGAATTGATGCAGTTATTGCTCGACCAGGGCGCCTATCCGGCGATTGCCACGCACGACGAGAAGATGATCGCGGCGACCAAGGCGTACGCCGCGTCGCACAACATATCGCGCGACGCCTTCGAGTTCCAGATGCTCTACGGCATCCGCCGGGATCTGCAGCGGCAACTGGCGAAGGAAGGCTTCCGGGTACGGGTCTACGTCCCCTTCGGCGAGGCCTGGTATCCCTATTACATGCGCCGGTTGGCCGAGCGGCCCGCCAACATACTGTTTATTCTGCGGAACTTGTTGAAGTAAAAGGCTTTCAGCTATCGGCTAGTAGCTATTAGCTGGTAAGAAACCGCTCCCTTGCGGTCGCGGCTCGGTAACAAGTCCCGTGGAATCAGGCGCGACTGTTACTACTCTGAGACCGCATGATTTTTCAATAACTTACGGATGTTCTGCAACGCGGTCTATTTTCGTTAAATCTGGCCCCGCCAGAGGCCCGCTGAGCCGCGACCGCCAGGGAGCGGTCTTCCCGTTGCGAGCCGGAGTTTCGCGACAGAAACCAGCTATCGCCTTTTGGCCGGAGCCCGGAGAGGGCCCGAAAGCTGAAAGCCGATGGCTGACCGCTGAGAGCTTGCTTTCGAAACTAATTGCAGGGATCGGGAGTCTAAGGGATATGCGCTACTGGGCCTATCTCGCCGGGAAGGTGGTAGCGGCGGCTGCGCCTCTGTATGGTTTGCTGATTCTCCTGGAACAAAAATTCCCGGCCATTCCCCATAAGAAAGACGATTACGACGCGGCCGTTGCGCCGCTCGCCAAGGGCGGCCAGTACCTGCTCTGCGACCTGTACCTGCTGGGATGGTTCCTGCTCTGCGCCGGCACCCTCTACCTCATCGTCTGGGACCAACGCCGCCGCTGCCGGGTGTGCCTCCGCCAACTCCGCATGCCCATCGAAACGGGCTCCCGCAGCTATATGCTGCAATTGGGCCAGCCGAGCATCGAATCGATCTGCCCCTACGGCCATGGAACTCTCAAGGAAGACGAATTGCAAATGACCGGCCGTGCCACCCCCGAATGGACCCCCCATTCCGACGATATCTGGGACGAATTGTGCGCTCCCGGCAAGGACACCGGTCAGGAACCGTGAACCCTCTGCCCCGCTGGCGCATGGTGGCTGGTTGCCTGGTGCTGGCGGCACTCGTCTTCTTCGCCATCCTCTTCGCCCCGGTATACGTCCGCAACATGAAATTGCAGAATTATGTGGACGGAATGACACATCGTGCCGGGAACGACAAGCAATCCGACGATGCGTTGCGCGCTATGGTTCTCGACAAGGCCCGCCAGCTTGACCTGCCGGTAACGGAAGACAACGTGCAGGTTTACCGTTCCGCGGACGGTCTGCGCATTGACGTGCGTTATTCGGTAACGGTACGCGCGCCGCTGTATCAGGTGGATATTCATTTCTACCCCGGCGCCGGCAGCCGGTAGGCCTTCACGGCCAGCGGCATGCGAGAATTAAAGAAGGTGCCAACGAAACCACAAAGGCGCGGCATGCGGGTCCGCGTCCCGGGTAATTCCGGCCTCACGCGGTTCTTTCTGGGACCGGTGGGACGCATCCTGATCATGGGCAGCGCGCTTTTTGTGATCGTGCTCATGGGGGCGTTCATCTACTTCTACGCCCGATATTCCAAGGTCATCGACGAGAAGCTGCGCGCCGGCCCGTTTGCCAACAACGCCCAGATATTCGCCGCTCCGGAATCGGTCGGCGTGGGCGATGCGCTGAGCCCCAACGATATCGCCACCGAGCTGCGCCGCAGCGGTTATTCCGAATCGCGCGCCAACCCCGTCGGATCGTTCGAGCTCCGGGCCAACGCCATCACCATCGTTCCCGGCCCCAAGTCCTATTTCGATCAGGAAGCCGGGGTCATCAAATTCGACGGCGGGCGGATTTCGCAGATCGTCTCCCTGCAGGACAACACCTCGCGCAGCCTGTACCAGTTGGAACCGCAGCTCATCACCAACCTTTCGGGCACCAGCCGCGAGAAACGGCGCATGGTGAAGTTTGCCGACATCCCCACGCTGCTGGTGGAGGCCGTCACTTCCGCCGAGGACAAGCACTTCTTCCAGCACAGCGGGTTCGACCCGGTCCGCGTGATCAAAGCGGCCTATGTCGATATCAAGAAGGGCCGCCGGGCGGAAGGCGCCTCCACGCTCAGCATGCAACTGGCCAAGAACTTCTTCCTGGAACAGGACAAGCGATGGACCACTAAGGCGGCCGAAGTCATTATCACCCTGCAGTTGGAGCAAAAGCTCAGTAAGGAAGAGATCTTCGAAGATTACGCCAATCAGATTTATCTGGGCTCGCGCGGTTCCTTCCGCATCCACGGCTTCGGCGAGGCGGCCGAAGTCTTTCTCGGCAAAGATCTCAGCCAGATCGACGTTCAGGAAGCCGCGCAACTGGCCGGAACCATACAGAATCCGGCCATGTACGATCCCTTCAACCATCCCGACCACGCTCGCGACCGGCGCAATATCGTCCTCAGCATGATGCGCTCCAACGGTTTCATCGGCGATCGCGATTACGCCGTGGCCATCGACACGCCGCTCACCGTGGTCAAGAGCGCGGCGCAGTCGGTGGAAGCCCCGTATTTCGTCGACCTGGTGAATACCACGCTGCAGGATAAGTTCCAGGACACCGACTTCCAGTCCAACGCGTACCGCGTCTATACCACGCTCGACCTGCGGCTGCAGCGCGTGGCCGCAGATGCCATTGCCAGCGGTATGAAGAAGGTGGACGACATCGTCAAACGCCAGCGCCGATTCAAGGGGGAAACGCCTCCCGAACCGCAGGTGGCGCTGGTGGCCATCGACCCCCATACGGGGCTGGTAAGAGCCGTCGCCGGAGGCCGCAACTACGGCCGCAGCCAGCTCAACCACGTGCTGTCCAAGCGGCAGCCGGGGTCGATCTTCAAACCTTTTGTGTACGCCGCCGCCATGGATACCGCCGTGGAAGGCGGTCCGCACGTGCTGACGCCCTCGAGCGAGGTGATGGATGAGCCCACTACTTTTTGGTTCGAGGGCAATTCTTACAGCCCCAAGAATTTCAAGGACGAGATCAGCAATAAACCCGTGTCGTTGCGCTATGCCCTGGCGCACTCCCTCAATATCCCCACCGTGAAGGTGGCCGAGATGGTGGGGTACGACGCGGTAGTGAACATGGCCAACCGCGCGGGCATGAACTACAAGATCCAACCGACGCCCTCGGTGGCCCTGGGGGCCTACGAGATCACGCCCATGGAGGCCGCCGGCGCTTATACCATGTTCTCCAACCAGGGCCGCTACGTGAAGCCCGACTTCCTGTCGCTGGTGCGCAACCAGGACGGCAGGCAGTTGTACCAGCACAAGCAGGAAGACAAGCAGGTGCTCGATCCGCGGGTGGCCTACATCATGACCAACCTGTTGCAGGATGTGCTGGCCCGGGGTACCGCGGCCGGGGCTCGCGCCGTGGCCGGATTCAACGTCCCCGCGGCCGGGAAGACCGGCACCTCGCGCGACGGCTGGTTCGCCGGGTACACCTCGGAACTGCTGTGCGTGGTGTGGGTGGGGTTCGACGACAACCGCGATCTGGATATCGAAGGCGCACAATCCGCGGCGCCCATCTGGATGCAGTTCATGAAGGACGCTTTGAAATATCGCGAATATCGCGATACCAAGCCATTCGAAGCGCCCGACGGAATCGTGTCCATCGAAATCGACCCGGAAACCGGCTTCCTGGCGACGCCCGCGTGCCCCACCCGTGCATCCGAAGTGTATATCGCCGGTACGCAGCCGGTGGCCGCCTGCCCCAAGCACGGCGGCCGGATGGTCACCAGCACCACTGGCTGGGACACGCCCGCGCCGGAGGATGCGCCGGACCGGAAGGCTCCGGCGAGCGCCGCCGACCACCTGCCGCGCGTCATCGGCTCGGGCAGCGACGGCCAGGTGACGCCCGGCGCGGTAGCCCATCGGGCAGCCAGGCAGATTCCACCGGACACCGCTCAGAACGGCAAGCAGCAACCGGAGACTCCGCCCCAAAAAGCCACCAGGCCCAGCCTCCTCCGTCGATTGTTGAATGTGATTAAATAGGTTCAAGGGGGCCGCTCCATGTTTTTCCGTCCTCTCGCGATAGCAATTGCGGCAAGCCTGATAACGGGGATGGCTTTCGCGCAAACTGGTAACCCCATTGTGGACAGTAGCAGAACCTCGGTGGCCCCGGCAAAAGCGGACAAGCCCGAGGAAAAAACGGAGATTACTCCGGAGCTTCGCGGCGATATATTCATGGCCAGGAAGCAGTACCGGGAAGCCATCGAAGCGTTCCACGAAGGCTCTCCCAAGAATCCCGTGCTGTGCAACAAGACGGGGATCGCTTATCACCAGATGATGCAACTGGACAGCGCTCTGAAGAGCTATCAACAGGCTGTCCGGCTGAAAAAGGATTACCTGGAAGCCATCAACAACATCGGCACGGTATACTATGCGCGCAAGAATTATCGCCGCTCCATCACGTATTATCAGAGGGCCATCAAATTGGCGCCGCAGCAGAGCCGCGCGGCATCCATTTACAGCAACCTGGGCACGGCCCTGTTCGCGCGCAAGCAGTACAAGGACGCTGCCGACGCTTTTCAGACGGCCATGACGCTCGATCCGGACGTGTTCGAACACAACAGCACCTTCGGGGTCCTGCTGGAAGAGCGCAACGTGCAGGAGCGCGCCAAGTATCATTACTACGTGGCCAAATTGTACGCCAAGAATGGCCGTAACGAACTGGCCCTGCAGTATCTGCGGAAGGCCCTGGAAGAAGGTTTCAAGGAGAGGAAGCAATTGGAAAAAGACCCGGAGTTCGCAGCGTTGCGGGACACCAAGGAGTTCCAGGACCTGCTCGCGCTGGAGCCGCGTGTACTGTAACCGGCTGCGTTTCTTCCTGGCCATCCTCACCCTGGCGCTTCTCTCCGCGTGCCATCGACAGCCGGCCCGCCCGTCCGTGGAGCGGATTGCGATTCTTCGCTTCGAGAACCTTGGGGCCGATCCTTCCACAGACTGGATGGGCCGCGCCTTTTCCGAGATGATCGGCGCCGCGCTCGACGGCGCGCCGGGGCTCGACGTCATTCCGGGCGCACGCCTGCACGCGGTTGACGCGGAATTGGGTGCGCGGCCGGCCAGCGCGCCCGGCATTTCGGCCGAGCGCACGGCCGCCCTGGCCGCGGGGGCCACCAGGGTTATCTACGGGCAATACGCGGTCCGCGCCGGGACCCTGGAAGCGCGGATGACCGTGGAAGACACGCTCACCGGAAAGATGAACGTCCTGAACACGGTGTCGACGCCGGCCGCGGACACGGCGCCGGCAGCCTCCGCGCTGGCCCTTCAGATCTCGCCCCACATCGTCCCCTACGGCACCCGGAATCCGCAAGTGATCGAGGCGTACGTCCACGCACTCGAAGACCGCGGCAAAGCCGGCGTGATGGAAGATCTGGAGAAGGCCATCGCCACCGATCCGAATTTCGGACCGGCCTACCGGCAAGTGGCGCAATTCAAAGTGGAACGGGGAGACCTCGCCGGCGCGCTGGCCCTGCTCGACAAGGCTCTGGCCCGCGGGAATAGCATCCCGGACGCCGAGCGGGCGCTGGTCCAACTGCAGGCCGCCGATCTTCGCGACGACGCTGCCGCGCGCCTGGCAGCGCTGGCCGCGATCGCCAAGGCCGATCCCAAAGACCCACGGAAGTGGCGCGAGCTGGCTGCGGCGTTCTCGATTACGCACCGCTATCCGCAGGCAGTGGAAGCCTATCGCAAGGTGCTGGCAATCCAGCCGGACGATGCCGAATCCTGGAATCAGCTTGGCTACGCCGCCGCCTATGCCGGGGATGCCGCCACCGCCCGGAGCGCGCTCGACCGCTACCGGAAGCTGCAGCCCGCCAGTCCCAATCCGCTGGATTCCCTGGGCGACGTCAGTCTGATCGGCGGCCACCTCTCCGAAGCGGAAGAATATTACCTGCAAAGCGCCAAAAAGAGTCCCGGATTTCTGGGGGGGCTGGACTTTCTGAAGGCCGCCATGGCGCGCCTGTCGACCGGAGACGTCGCCGGCTCCGATGCTCTGGCGCAGCAGTATTTCGATGCCCGCACGGCCGCCAAGGATCCGCTGGTAGACTACCGCAAGGCGCAATGGGCGTGGATCGGCGGGCGCCGCAAGGCCGCCTGCCAGCAGATGGAACAACTGGCCCGCGCTTCGGAAGCCGGCGCGGCGCGAGAGGTGGCGGCGCACGCGTATAGTGAGCTGGCTATATGGACCTTGATGCTGGGCAACCGCGAAGCCGCGGCGGAGATGGCGCGGAAGGCCGCGGCGCTGGCCACGGCGGCGTCCTCCACTCCGGCCATCCTGGCGCGATTTCTGGCGCAGCCTCCGGCCTCGCCGGCCGAGTGGCAGGCGCGCGCCAATACGCTGGTGCCCAACCCGGCACGGTCCGCCATTCGTAACACAGCGCTGGCCGACGCGCTATTGATCGCCAGGGAATATGCGGCCGCGCTCCCGGTGTTGCAGCAGATGTACGACAGCGGCAATCCCACTGCCGATGAGGGACTCCCGGTCTTATTGGCGTGGGCCAATCTCGAAACCGGCCATGTCCAGGAGGCAGCCGCGCTGCTAGGGTCCAACCAGCCCCTCTCGGAACGTGGGCTGACATGGTCGACGCCGTTGCACTTCCCGCGAATATACTATTTGCGGGCCGTGGTGGCGGAAAAACAGGGCAAACCCGACGAAGCGCGTGAAAACTGGCGGCTGTTCCGGGCGCTTTCCGGCCCCGACCCCCTGATGTGGGGCGAAGAGCAGAAGGCCAAATAGCAGGAGGGCACGCCCCGGGGATGTGGGGCAGGCGGTGCTCGCCCACAAGCCTGTCGTTTATAAAGACCATAAGATCCTTTTTGCTTGTTTTTGTTTCAGCCGTGTGATAGATTCCAGTAATCAACGAAACGATATTGACCTCCCGGCCGTAGGGTGTACGCCGGGTTACATGTCGGAGTATCTGTGTCTACCGGCAGGATACTCCAAACCTCAACCGGGCCATGTAGCTCTATCATTTTTCGAAACACAGGCGCTAAGTCTACCGGACTCGCACCTCGCGTTTCTCATATAGCGTCATTGGTGTGTCTTCGACAGCGGCGCCAAGCACCGCCGGCTGAGACGAACTGCCGGGCACGGATAGCCAGGCAAGCCGGCACTCATGTAACTATTTCTCTAACAAGGGGGTTCTTTTTGACGGAGGGAGAAGTGGCAACTCAACCTCTAGAACGCGAGCTATTGGGCCTGTTGGGCGGCGATGAGAAAGCTCGCATTGTGGCCCGGTACTGTGGTTTTGACGGTCTCGGGGGGACTACGCTCCAGACGGTCGGAGCCGAGTTCGGCATCACGTCTGAACGGGTTCGCCAGATCGTCGGAGAGGTCGTGCGGCGCCGCGGAAACGGGCCGGTACCCGCGCCCACTTTGTTGAAGGCCATCGCGTTTATCGCCCAGCGCACCCCCGGAGTTGCCGAAGATATCGAAGGGAATATGCAATCCGCGGGTCTGAGCTCCCGGCGGTTTCGCGCCGAGGGCATTATTCGAGCCGCTGAACTGTTCGGCACTGCCGCACCTTTCCTGGTGACCGAGACGCAGCGCGCGCGTCTGATCCATTTCTTCTCACCCGCATCCCTGGACACCATCGTCCGGGTGGCGCACCGGACGATCGAGCGATGGGGCGTGGCCTCCCTCGATACCGTTTCGGCGGAGGTCCGGAAAGTAGCGCCCGAAGCGGCCGATAACCGGCTCATCAGGGACGTGCTGACCAACGCCGGTGACATTCACTGGCTGGACCCGCTTTCGGAATGGTTCTGGCTGCCGTCGGTGTCGCGCAACCCTCTGGTGCGCCGCATCCGCAAAATTCTATCGGTGGCAAATCCCATGTGCGTTGCCGAATTCCGCGCGGCCGTCACGCGCGATTCCCGGCTGCACGACTATTCGCCGCCGCCGGCCGTATTGCAGGAGCTGTGCCGGCAGTTGCCGGGACTGCGGGCTTCGGCCGAGTATATCGAGGCGGATCCCAGAATCCAGCCTCGGGAAGTACTGGGCGAACTGGAAGCGGCCATTGTCGACATTCTGGCGGAACAGGGCGGAACGATGCGCCGCGCCGAACTGGCGGCGGAGTGCCGGAAGCGCGGGTTGAATCGTTCCAGCTTCTACAGCGCCCTGACGCACTCGCCTGTAATTGCATTCTATCCGGGCGGCCTCCTGGGATTAGTGGGAGTCTCGCCCGCGCTGGGCCCGCCGCAATGCCCGCCCACGAGGCAACGGTCCAAATACCTGCATTCCACGGCTCGTGCGCACACCATCCGGCTGCGCAAGTGGATGGAGTGAGGAAGAAAGGAGGATCTATTCCCGAATTTCGGATTAACAGTCCTTTTTGACTTGTGTTTATAAGCGTCTTATGTTAGATTTCAGACATACTTATCGGTCTTTTTACCCGGCCTCGTAATATACGCCGGGGGCTGTCTTAATTGGTGGAGTGTTCGAGGGTTTCCGAAGGATACTTCCAGACTGTCAACGGGCCATGTCGCTCCACAACCCCCAGCCATCGGGGAGCGGATCACACGGCTCCGCGCATGGTTGGCGCTCGCCGGCGCGATTCGTTACACACCGGCGCCGGATGTTTGCATAGGACTTATTTTTCGATTTGTGCGTAGTTGGAGCGCATTAGGATTCAGATAGTTATTACTCACAAGGGGGTCGAAAGCATGAGAAGAGTACTCGCATTGTTGGCCCTGTCTGCCTGCATTGCATTTGCACAGACAGCCACTACCACCGCCCGCATGGACGGGACGGTCACCGATGCCCAGGGCGCGGTTGTCGCCGGCGCATCCGTGACCGTGGTCAACCTCAACACGGACGCAAGTTTCAAAGCCACCACTGACGATCGCGGCCAGTGGGCGCTGCCCAGCATGTCGCAGGCTATGTACCGCGTCACGGTGTCCACCAAGGGATTCCGCACCACGGTGATCGATAGCGTCACCATGGACGCCGGCATACCGGTTACGGTCAACGCCAAGTTGGAGGTGGGCGCGGTGGCCGAAACGGTCGAAGTAGTTGCCACGCAGGAATTAGTACAGACTGCCGACGCCACCGTAAACGCCTCACTGGAAAAGCGCCAGATGACCGAATTGCCCACCATCACGCGCAGCGGCTTGGATGCAATCATATCCTTGCCAGGAATCCAGACGGCCACCAGCGACCGCTATTCCACCATCAACGGTCTGCCTAACGGCTCCATGAGCGTGACGCTCGATGGCGTCAACACCCAGGACCAGCTCCTCAAGAGCAGCAATGGCTATTACACCTTCATCCCGATTCAAATGGACTCGGTGGAAGAAGTAACTTTGACCACCGCGGCGGTGGGCGCTTCGTCCACTGGAGAAGGCGCGGCGCAGGTCAAGTTCGTCACCCGTGGCGGCACGAATCAATTTCATGGGGGCGGATTCTGGCAGAACCGCAATACCGCACTCGAAGCCAACTATTACTTCAATACCATCAATCGCCTGCCCCGCAACATCATCCAACTCAACCAGTACGGGTTTCACATTGGGGGCCCGATATACATTCCCAAGGTTCTCGATCTTAGGAACAAGCTTTTTTTCTTCACCAACGTGGAATTTCGTGTGATGCCGCAGTCCGCGGCTGAAAGCCGAACCGTTCTCACCCCCGGAGCCGCCCTCGGCAATTACGAATATGCGGATTCCAGCGGCGCCACGCACACGGTGAACGTGCTCGGCATGGCTAAGGCGGGTGGCTTCAACGGCGCCGCCGATCCCATCCTCAGCAAGACTTTCAGCCAGATACTGGCTCTCACCGGCAACGGTACTCTGAACAGCCAGGTTCCCACGGGCGATTACAACGTCGATACCTTAAATTACTCGGCAGCAGGCACCGACCGCCGTCATCTGTCGATGACGCGCCTGGACTACAACCTGAACAGCAGGAACCAGATTTCGCTGACTTACAGTTACAATATGTACTTCACGGTGCCCGACGTGCTGAACGGCGTGGTGCCCGTGTACCCGGGTACCGGCGATGTGCTCGGCACCAATATCTCCACCGGGCAGCACAGCAACCGCTTCATGGGCACGATCGGGCTGCGATCGACCATCACCAGCCACCTGACCAACGATTTCCATGGCGGGCTCATGGGCGGCACCACGGTCTGGTACGATGGCGCCCAGTCCCAGGCGAATTATAGCGAGTGGAATGGCTATACTCCGAACTTCGGTACCTATGGCTTCGACAGCCTGTCCGGCGTAACCACGGCCACCAACCCGCAGCGGCGGAATTCGCCCATCAAGCAGTTTAGCGACACCGTTTCGTGGGTGAAAGGTCCGCACATGATTACGGCCGGCGGCGACTTCTCGCAGGTGAATCTCTGGGCCCAGACGGAAGGTACCGAATCCCTGCCGTACATTTACTTCGGCATCAACAGCGGCGACCCGGTGCACAACGGCTCGACCGACGCGTTCACCGCGGCATCCATGCCCGGCGCAACGCAGGCGCAGATGGACAGCGCGGCCGGCCTCTACGCCGTCCTCAGCGGCCGCGTGTACAGCATCAGCCGGCAGGTAGTCGAGAGCGAAACCACACATCAATATTCCTATAACACTCCGGCCATCGACCGCGACCAGCAGCGCCAGTTCGGGCTGTTCCTGCAAGACCAGTGGCGCGTTGCCCCCAACTTCACTGTGAACCTCGGCATGCGCTTCGAGCAGCAGAGGCCGTTTGAGAACCTCAGCGGTATCTACACCGCATCCACTATCCAAGCCGCTTACGGCATCTCCGGCATCGGCAACATGTTCAAGCCCGGTGTCACCACCGGCGGAATGACGCCCACCGCGGGGGCAAGCACCTACGATCCCACCATCCCGGCGTTCCAGCCGCTCAGTTCGATGAACGCCTACGCTACTCCTAAGAACTGGAACCCCAGCGTTGGATTCGCCTGGCAGATTCCGCAAGCGGGCGGACTGCTTCGCACCATCCTCGGCGATCACACGGGCGCCTCCGTGCTGCGTGCCGGCTTCTCTATCGCCACCGTCCGGGAAGGCACCGAAGTGTTTCAGTCGATGTACGGCGCCAACCCCGGCGTGACTTACCCGGCCAGCGTCGACCCCGTCAATTACCCGCAATATTTCGGCGCTCCGGGAAGCGTGCTGTTCAGCCAGGCCACGCTGCCCACTTCCCCCACTCCGACCGCGCCCACGTACCCCATGGGCACCACTCCCACCACTTCCATCAACGCCTTCGATCCCAACCTGAAGGTCGGTTATGTGGAGAGCTGGAACGCCGGCTTCCAACGCGAGTTCGCGCACAATAACGTCGTGGAAATCCGATTCGTGGGCAACCACGGCGTGCATGAATGGCGGCAGGTGGACCTCAACGAAACCAACCTCTTCGAGAGCGGCTTCCTGACCGACTTTTATAACGCGTACAACAACCTGCTGATTGCGCGCGGAGGCAACATCCTCAACACCAATAGCAACAATTTCAGCAACCAGGGCCTGCCCGGACAGAAACCCATCCCGATCCTGCAAACGGCGCTTGGCTCACTGACCAACAACTCCTCATACGCCACGTATATCCGCCAGAACCGCGCGGGTTCGCTGGCCAACGTGATCTACCCCAATGCCACCTATATGGGACGCCTGGTGGCGGCGGGATATCCTGCCAACCTGTTCATCGTCAACCCATCGGTGCCCAGCGGCGGATCCTATCTGATAACCGACTGGGGCAAGTCTTTCTATGATGCCGGCCAGGTCGAGTACCGCCGGCGCATGGCTTCGGGTCTGACCGTCCAGACGAGCTATGTCTTCTCCAAGTCCCTGGCGGATGGCGCAACGTCTAGCGGCGTGGTCTACAGCGCGCCCACCACTTTCCGTAACCTGGGCCTCGACAAGGCTCCGGCTGGCTTCGATATCCGCAACGCCTTCAAGATCAACTTCATTTATGAGCTGCCGTTCGGGACGGGTAAGGCGCTTCTCTCCGGCAGCGGATTCGCGAATAAAGTCTTCGGCGGCTGGCAACTTTCAGGTATCGAGCGCACGCAATCGGGAACGCCCAGCCAGATTACTTCCGGCCGCACGGGTATGAACCAGAACGAAACCGGCGTGGTACTACAGAACATGACCGCGGCGCAATTGCAGAGCCAGATGTCGGTTTACAAAACGACCGGCTCGAACGGCATTGGCCAAGTCTGGTACCTGCCTCAGAGTTTGGTTACCAACACCAAGGCCGCCTTTGAGACCAGCGGTTCGAGTTGGGCCAATCTGAGCGGGAGCTCACCGTACGTAGGACCGCAACTGGCTCCCAACTCATTCGGCTACAAGGTCTTCCTGTACGGCCCCTGGCAGAACCACTTCGACGTCAGCCTCCGCAAAATGGTGACGTTCGCCCACGAGAAGGCCAATCTCTCGGTTCAGGCCAACTGCATCGATTGCCTCAACCTGACAAACTTCCAGCTCGCCAATACCGGCGCCAACAGCGCCAGCTTCGGCCTGACCACCACCGCATACCAGGACATCTCGAACTCTCAGGATCCTGGTTCCCGGGTGATCGAGTTCCTGGCGCGCGTGAACTTCTAACTGACCCTGTAGCGTTACGCGGGCCCGGCGGCGACATGCCTCCGGGCCCGTTTTGCGTTTTGGCAGCCGCGTGCTACACGTCATTCTTGGTTCGTCCATGAAAGTACTTCACACACCGCCCCGCCCGCGGACGGCAACGGCCCACGGCTGGCGCCTTCTGTCGCTCTGGTCGATGCTCTTAGTGACTTATTCCCATTCCTTTCAGGGCGGCATGGTCTTCGACAGCGCCCGCGTGATTTCACAGGACGCCCGCATCCGCACAGCCACTCCGCAAAATGCAAAACTGATTCTCACCGAAGAGTATTGGTATAAGAGCGCGCCTTCGGGCCTCTATCGCCCACTTACTACTTTCTCTTATTTAGTGAATTACGCCATACTCGGCAACGGAACCAGCCCCGAGGGGTATCATTGGGTCAACCTGGCGCTGCACGCTATCAACGTTGCGCTGGTATACGCTCTGGGCCTGTCGATTCTGGGCGAAGCGGCGTTGGCCCTGGCACTGGCCGCGCTCTGGGGATTGCATCCGCTACTTACCGACTCGGTAACCAATATCGTAGGCCGCGCCGACTTACTGGCGGCATTCGGCGTCCTGGCCGGATTATTGTGCTACATGAAGGCGATCTCCGCCACCGGGCGCCGCCGGCTGGCGTGGATAGCGGGGCTGGTGGCCGCGCAGGCGGTGGGGCTTTTCTCCAAAGAGAACGCCGCCGTCCTGCCTGGCGTCATGCTGCTCTACGACATCGCATGGTCCCGCCGCGCCACATGGCGTGCGCGCGTGCCGGCGTATGCCGCCCTCGCGTTGCCCTTCGCGGCTTTCTTTTATTTGCGCGCCCAGGTGCACACCCACATGTGGATCGACCCGGCGGAGAATCCCCTGCTCGGCGCCGATTTTTGGATCGCACGGTTCACCGCCGTGAAGGTTATCGGGAGGCTGCTCTGGCTCTTCATCTGGCCCGTGCGCCTCTCGGCCGACTATTCCTATAACGGCATGCCGCTTTTCACCTGGAGCCCGGTAGACCTGACGGCGCTTCTGGCGCTGGCGGCGTGCGTCGCCGCGCTTGTATTGGCGGTCCGCTGGCGCCACACCCGCAAACCGCTGTTCTTTTTCATTTTTGTCTTCTTTCTCGCGCTGTTGCCCACTTCGAACCTGATCTTCCTCATCGGCAGCATCATGGCCGAGCGCTTCGTTTATCTTCCCTCCATCGGTCTGGCCGGCTGTGCGGTGGCGTGGCTGGGAACCTTCCAACGGCCCGCCGCCCGGCGCATCGCATGGATCGCGATGAGTCTGCTGTGCCTGGCTTTCGCCGCGCGAACCTACGCCCGCAATCTCGACTGGCGGGATGCGCCTACCTTCTGGGCCGCCACAGTGAATGCTTCTCCCTCCGCCGCCCGGCCGCACAACAATCTGGGAGACGCCCTGTCACAGTTACCAGGGCGCCTGCCCGACGCCATCGCCCAGTTCCAGGCCGCGCTGCGCATCCGGCCGAACTACGCCGACGCCCATTACAACCTGGGCAACGCGCTGGCGCGCATGCCTGGCCGCCTGCCCGATGCGGTCGCCGAGTACCACGCGGCGCTCGGAATCGAACCCGGTTTCGCGCAGGCGCACGTCAACCTGGGAAGTGCGCTGTCACAAATGCCCGGCCGCCTGCCCGACGCCATCGAGCAGTTCCGAGCCGCGCTGGCCGCCGACCCGGATCTCGCGGACGCGCACTACGATCTGGGTTCCACGCTGGCGCAAATCCCCGGCCGCTTGCCCGAAGCCATCGCGGAGCTCGAAGCCACCGTACGCATTCAGCCAGAGCACGCACGCGCTCACAACAATCTGGGCATGCTCCTTTCCGGGATGCCCGGCCGGTTGCCGGACGCCGTCGCCGAGTTTCGAACGGCCCTGCGCATTCAACCCGATTACGTGAGGGCGCACGTCAATCTGGCCGGCGTTCTGGTGCGGATTCCCGGCCGGCTGCCGGAGGCCATCGGCGAACTGGAAACAGCGCTCCGCATTCAGCCCGATCCTGAGATCCGGCAATTGTTGGACCGATTGCGCGCCGGGGGACGGTAGGCGGACCGCCTTGAGATCCAGGCGCCGATTGTCCTTCCATGACGCCGTCGTTAGCGGCCGCTTTCACGATTGCCGGATCGAACCAGTCGCCCTCTTCCACCTTCTCCCACGCGAAGAGCAAATGGTTGCCGGGCGGGACGTCTTTGAGAGCCGCGTGTCTCGCCGGCCGGCTTCCTCCGGAAGCAGCACCGCCGGTGCCGAGAATCACTTGCAGGTCGCCCGCCGCGCCGGCGGAAAAATCGAACGATTCGCCCAGTTTTTCCCGGCCGTTCCAGAGGACCGATTTCAGGTAGGCGCCCGCGGGCCCGTGGGGCAGAGTAAGGTCGTTGCTGGCGGACGCGATCTTTTTCAGGGCGAACGCGCCGGCTTCGTCCACCGCGGCACTGGACGGCATGACGGGCGCGTCCTCGCCGCCTGCCGGCGTGATCGAGAGACCTTTCACCGCGCACTCCCCCTCCGCCCAGAGACGGCTCGCCCGAAATCCAGAACTCCCGATGTCGTGGAATTTGCAGTATGCCCGCAGGTGGGGCAGGCGGTGCTCGCCTGCCGTCGATCCTATTCGAGCAGCGGACCCAAATTCAGCGCGGGCGGGCAGGCGAGCACCGCCTTTCCCACCTGCGAAGCTCTCGCCATCGAAGGGAATGGCCCAGCCCATTTTCCCCGCCAGTGCGAACGCGGGATGCCCGGAGACAGTACTTATTGAGATTATCGAAATTATTGTGCTTGAGTTGGTAACCAGTTTGTGATAGATTCCAATAATCGAATCAGCGACATTTACGTCCCGGGTGTAGGGTCGCGTCCCGGGACATCGGGCGGAGTATTTGTGTCTACCGGCCGCGTACTCCCAAACCTCAACCGGGCCATGTAGCTCTATCGTTCTCTGAAAGCACGGGGACAAGTCAACCAGACCTGACCTCGCGTTTGTCGATACCAGGGTACTTGTGTGTCTCGACGACGGCGGTAACCACCACGGACTCGGACGGGACGGATACGCGCACGACACTTTTGAAGCACAGGCTCGCGAGAGTGCCCCTTCCGGATAGCGCGTCAATCGGTCCTCATAAAATTTACGCTTTTCTACCAAGGGGGTCACAGGATATGAATCGGTTAGGTTCACTGTTTTACAGACGGTCGTGGCTGGCGTTGTCCAGCTTGTGTATCTCGCTACTGTTGATTGCGGCGCCGGCCGCATTCAGCCAGACTATGACGACCGGCGACATCGTTGGCTTGGTGACGGACGCCAGCGGGGCGGTCGTCCCCAATGCCAAGGTCACCGCGAAACTCGCCGCCACCAACGAAGTTCATTCGGCCGCCGCCAATGGAAGCGGCGAATATCGCTTCACCCTGATGCAACCGGGCGAGTACCTCGTGACGGGCGAGGCCACCGGCTTGAAATCCAAAACTGAAAAGTTCACACTCCTGGCGGGCCAGGAAACTGCCGTCAACCTCAAACTGGACGTGCAAGGCACGCAGGAGGTTATCGAAGTCCAGGCCCAGGCTGACATCCTGCAGACGGAAAACGCCAACCTGGCGACGGGCTTCAACGCCCAACAGCTTACCAACCTGCCGACAATGGGTGGCGATCTCACCACCATGGCCTTCACCGTTCCAGGCGTCCTGGTTCTGCCAGGCGGCGGCTCATCCGGCAATTTCAACGTCAACGGAATCCCCGGCGCCACCGCGCTATTCACGCTCAACGGCGCCGACGATATGGACCCGTACCTCAATATCAACAACTCCGGGGCCAGCAACAACACCCTCGGGGCCAATGAGATCGCCGAGACGGCCGTGATTCTCAACGCCTACAGCGCCGACTTCGGCCGCATGTCCGGCGCCCAGGTGAACTGGGTGGGGAAGGCCGGCGGCAACGGTTTCCACGGCAACCTGTTCCACAATTACAACGACAAGATCTTCAACGCCAACGACTTCTTCAACAACCAGGCGGGTCTCCAGCAGCCCCGCTCCGATTCTCATAACTTCGGCGGCTCTTTCGGCGGTCCGATCAAGAAAAACAAGCTGTTCTTCTTCTTCAATTACGAGAGTTTGCAGTACGCCCTGCCGACTTCCGGCGTGGTGCACATTCCTTCTCCGCAGTTTCAGGCTTACACCCTGGCCCACGTCCCCGCGGCGGTCTTGCCGCTTTATCAGGATGCTTTTAGCCTCTGGAGCGGCGCGCCCGGCGCCAAAAACGCCATCCCCACGACCAACGGTAACGGTCCTTTGCAGGACGGCAACAACCATCTCGGCTGCGGCACCTACACGTTCTGGAACTCCAACGTCCAAGCCCCCGGCGGCGGCGTCTTCGGCGGCAATAATGTCCCGGGCAATGTGCCATGCACCTCTGCCTTCGCCGAGAACGCCAGCGAAATAAACAAAGAGAGCCTGATGGTGTTTCGTCTGGACTACAACATCACCGACAAGCAGAAGATCAGCGGGCGCTTCAATCCCGATTGGGGTGTACAGGCGACCGGTCCGAGCCTCATCAACCCGGTGTTCGATGAAACCAGCAGCCAACCCTCCGATGCCGGCCAGTTGACGTATACCTACGCCATTTCGCCGACCCTGGTGAATAGCTTCATCGGTTCCGGTTCCTGGTACACGGCCTATTTCGGTTACACGAATCTCCAAAAAGCCCTTTCGCTCATGCCGGAAACCTGGTACCCGAATGACGGCTGCTGCTCGGAACTGGGCATCGCCACCAACTTTCCCCAGGGCCGCAACGTGGGCCAGGCACAGTTCGTCGACGACCTCACCTGGGTTCACGGCAAGCACAGCTTGAAAGGTGGCGTCAATTACCGGTACAACAAGGTCACCGATTTCACCAACTCCGAAAAGGCCTACGCCGGAATTTACACCTTCAACGATCTGACGGACTTTGCGACCGGCCAGATCAACTCTACCGGCGCGGGATCTTCTTTCAGCCAGAGCTACCCGAATCTGTTGCAGGTCCACCTCCGCATGAGTTCGCTGGGCGCTTATGTGCAGGATGAGTGGAAGATTCGGCGCAATGTTACTTTGACGCTGGGTATCCGCCTCGAGCACGACGGCGACCCGTCCTGCCTGGATAACTGTTTCGCCCGCATGAACACCCAGTTCGGCACGGCGGGCTATGTGGGCGGCGCCAGCGTTCCCTACAACCAGACCATCACCACTGGTTTGCACAACCTGTATCAGAGCCTGGAGTCGGTCGTCCCCGAACCGCGCTTCGGTTTCGCGTGGAACGTGGATTCGAAGACCGTGGTTCGCGGCGGCATCGGCTCATTTGCCACACTCTTCGCGGGCAGCGTAGCATCCAGCGTGTTCCGCAATGCCCCCAGCGTGTTTACCCCGAGTGTCACATTCGGCGAAGCCGGCCCGCCGACCGATCCCGCGAGCTCGGCCTACGCGGCCGTCTCGGCCTACAAGACTTTCACCTCCCAGTTCGCGGGGGGGGGCACCCTTGCTTCGATCAAGGCGGCGCTGGGAACTATTCCCTTCAGCGCACCCAGCTACTATTCGCCGCCGAACAGTTTCGTCGCGCCCAAGACCACCGAGTGGAGCCTGGAAGTGGAACGGGCACTGGGCGCGCACGACGTCCTTGCCGTTACATACGCCGGCAACCACGGCTACGACCAGTCGATGTCCAACACGTGGGCCAACTCTTTCCTGCTGCTGGCCAGCAACGGCGTGAACAAATATTACGGCACGAACTTCGGGGGCCTGCCGACGGCCGCACCCGATCCCCGGTTCCTCACAGTTACCCAGGTGCTGACCCAGGCCTACTCCAACTACGACGGCATGACGGTGCAACTCCGCCACGCCATGAAGTGGGGCTTCCAGGGGCAACTGGGCTGGACGTGGTCGCACGGATTGGGCGACTCCACGGTCTACAACCCGTACAACCTGCACTTTGGCTACGGCAACGAGAGCATTGACGTTCGTCATGCCGTCGTCAGCGACTTGGTCTGGACCGAGCCGCACAAGTTTTCGAACGGCATCCTCAATGGAGTGCTGGGCGGCTGGAATTTCGGCTTGAAGTTTTACGACTATACGGGACGGCCCACCCAGTCGTCCGACAGCAAGATAGCCGCGGAAATCAACTCCGGGGGCGGAACCGGTACTACCCCCATTGCCACCGTCGTCGACCCCAACATCGCCCCGGTTTGCACCGCCGTTCACGGTACCAGCACTCCGCAGTGCTGGACGACCAGCCAGTTCGAGACCTACAGCTCGACCTCGGGCGTGAGCACGCCGGTACAGACGGATTTCGGCGCCACCGGACCGGGCGTTTTCCGCGGGCCCGGCTACTTCGATATCGACAGCAACCTGAGCAAGAAGTTCTTCATCAAAGAGAAGTACGCATTCGAAGTCGGAGGTCAGTTCTACAACGTCCTGAATCATCCGAATTTCGGCCTCCCGACCGCTTCCATCACGTCGGGCAGTCTAGGCACCACCGGCACCACTCTCGCCCCGCCCACCAGCCCCTACGGTTCGGGTCAGGGTGCCATCGTCACCGGACGGGTGATCGTAATCACTGCGAAGTTCAGCTTCTAACCGCAACATCCCGAGGGGCAGGTTCGCGCCTGCCCCTCGCTCTTCCTTCTTTTTCCACACACCAAAAAGCTGAACATTTGTTCCGGGATGCGGTATGCGTACCGATTCCGAGCCGCGCGCGTTAGCCAGCGGTCTTCTTCGACTCTGTGGGTACTAACTTCAGAACTCCTGATGTCGGCCGGGATTTCTCGTGTCTGCGGCGCCGAGACTGGCCCAGGGGGCACCCCGGCGCTCCGGGACAGTGGATGCCGTTCGCCAAGAGGGTCGAGATGAGTCTCTGGA
>PLRZ01000519.1:20347-28160 GCA_003164075.1 Bryobacterales bacterium
GCGCCACGAAAACGGGCTCATCCCGCAGTGGGCAGTTACTGCTTCCGGCTCGCCTTGATTTCCGCCAGCCGCTTCGCCAAGTAGTCCTGATACTCCTTCAACAGGGCCGGATCTTTCGGACTACTATAAATCTCGCTCGACTTATACTTGCCTTCGTCGAATTTCTGGCGCGTCCATTCATCGTGGATATGGAGCGTGTCGGCGCGATCCAGAATGCCCTCCGCCATGGACGGCGGAATGAACGACACGCCCTCTTTATCGCCCGCCACCAGGTCGCCGGGCATCACCGTAACGTTGCCGATCCGGACCGGAACGTTGATGGCCGAGACGGTGGTGGTTTGCGGAGTGAGCGCGCTGGGATGCGCGAACCGGTAGTAGCACGGCATACGCATATCCTGGATGCCATCCAGGTCGCGGAACGATCCGTCCACCACCAGGCCGCCGCCCTTAGTGGCCTTCATGATGTAGTAGAAGAGATTGTCGCCGACAATCGTACCGCCCTCGTGTTTGCCGTATAGGTCCACCACCAGGACGTCGCCCGGTTGGAGCATGTCGATCACGTACTGGTTATTGAGCGTCGGGATGCCCCGGTCGCGCAGTTTGGCGGTGATCACCGAATCGAGATCCGTTCGCGTGGGCATGAAGGAAACGGTGAACGCCCGGCCCGCCATCTTGATGTCGGGATGGAGCACGCGGAAATCGCCTTCGTACTGGCTGTATGCGTTGCCGCCACCGCCGCCGCCGCGTCCCCCGCTGGTAATCATGATCTCTTCAGCCGACGTTTCCTTGGCTCGGTCCAGCCATTGATCGGGAACTTTGGGGCGTCCGTCCGGGAAGCGGTCGCCGGTCCACGCCTTGGTATACTCCAACATCTGATCTTTGGTCCAGGACCACAATTGTGCCTGCGCCGCCGGCGCAAGCAGGGACGCCAGCGAGCAGACCGCCGCCAACGTGAAGCAACTGGATCCGCGAAAACTTCGGTGCATGTAACCTCCTAGAAATTAGTTACCAATAGTGATGACCGCTCGGAATCGCGCCGGGGAAGACGTAGGCGAACAACATCACAATCAATCCCACCACGATGGCCAATCCGAGACTATGTTTCAAAACGGCGCGGAAGATGGTCCCTTCCTGACCGTCCTGCCCCGTCACGGTAGCGGCGATCACCAGCGATTGGGCGGCGATCATTTTACCCATCACTCCGCCGGCGCTATTCGCCGCGCCCATCAGGATGGGGCTGAGATGCAGCCGGTTGGCGGTGATCGCCTGAAAACTCCCGAAGAGCGCGTTCGATCCGGCGTCCGTGCCGCTGAGCGCCACGCCGATCCAGCCGATGAGCGTGCCGAAAAATGGAAACAGCACGCCGGTGTGCGACATCGCCATCCCCAACGTAGCGTCCATGCCGCAGTACCGCGTGAGGTAGCCCAGCCCCAGCATGCACATGATGGCCGCTACGCTCAGGCGGATCCGCCAGCAGCAGCGCACGAAAACTTCCAGGGTCCGCTTGAGGGAAAGGCCCAATAGCGGGCCGCTGATCATGCCCGCCAGGAATGCCGCCGTACCGGGGGTCGCGATCCACGAAAAATCGAACAGCGCGGACTCGGCAAATGGCTTGGCAGTCACCGGCGGCATGCGCATCACCAGCAGGTGCAGACCTGGCACCGGCGGCTTCCACGAGGTACGCTCCAGAATTCTGGCCACCGGCGGCGCGCCCCACAATACCACCAGCGCGCTCACAATCAGGAACGGCGACCAGGCCCGCAACACACGGCCGAAACTGAGCTTGTCGGCGGCGAGAGTTACCGGCGCGGCCGCCTCTCCGGCGTAGCGCCAGCTTTCCTTCGGATGCCACACCTTGCCGAAGAAAAAGGCCAATACCAGCAGCGTTCCGAGGCCCGACATGATGTTCACCAGCGAGGCATCCATATAGTTCGACCATAAGAACTGGATGCCGGCGGAGCTCACGGCGGCCACCACCAGACCGGGCCAGATCGCCACTGTCTCACGGGCCTTGCACAGGATGCGAACCAGCCAGAATGGCAGGATCAGGATGACGATCCCCAGGATGCGGCCGATCATGGCGCTGAAGTCGGCTTCGGGCAATCCGGTCACCGCCACCAGCGTGCGCACGGGATTCCCCAGCCCGCCGAAAGCCACCGGCGCCGAGTTGGCCACCAGACAAAGGAGCGCCGTTTGCAGCGGAGGGAAGCCCAGTCCGATGAGCATGGCGCCGGTGACGGCCACCGGAGCGCCGCCGCCCCCAGCGCCTTCCAGCAGCGCGCCAAACGCGAAGGCGATCAGCAGCACTTGCAGACGCCGGTCGCCGGAGATCCCGCCGATGGATTGTTTAATGATCTCGAATTGCTTCGTCTCCACCGAAATGTCGTAAATGAAAACCGCCGCCACCAGGATCCAGGCGATGCGCAGCCAGCCGTACACCAAGCCATCGGCCACCGCGCCGGCGGCCATGTGCACCGGCATGTGGAAGACCCCCAGGGCGACGGCAATCCCGATGGAGAAAGCGTAGACCGCGGCCAGCCAGGCGGCCGTGCGGCGCACCGCCAGGAAGTAGAAGAGGGCGCAGACGGGGATGGCGGCCGCGATGGTGGACAGCACCGGGTTGCCGAGAGGGTCGAAGTTCTGATGCCAGATCTCATTCATAGGACGGCCGGCATGACGCGGTTTGCATGAAAGAGAATTGTACCTGGAATTCACGGTACCTGTGAGTTCCGGGGTGCGTAAACGGTTTCGGGAGGCACGTCTCTGAACGACCGCTCCCTCGCGNNTCCCGAAACTGTTTAAGCACCCGGTGGGGCGGGCGGTGCTCGCCTGCCCGCCCACGCTGAATCACGCCCACTGTTCCGAACGGGATTTGATGACGAGGGCAGGCGAGCACCGAACCTGTCCCAACAAGAATTCGCCTTACTATGAAACACTTAAACGGGGTGTTACACCGTGTTTGAGTTGCGCTGGCATAGCGCAGGGTGATAACGTAACGGCCACTTGTGACGTCACTACAACGCATTACCCGAAGATCGTTTGTGGCCGCCAGTGCGATGGCGCCCTTCGCCTTGTCCGCCGCCTCCGACAAGAAGATTCCCGTGGGCTTGGAGCTCTATTCGGTCCGCGGCGAACTCGCCAAAGATCTCACCGGCGCCGTCACCGCGGTAGCTAAAATGGGCTACCAGGTGGTGGAGTTTTTCTCGCCCTACTATCAGTGGACCGAAGATTACGCCAAACAGGTCCGCAAACTCATGGACGACCTGGGCATTCGCTGCAATTCCACCCACAACAATCCGCAATCTTTTTCGGGCGACGGCATGCAAAAGGCCATCGACCTGAACAAGATCCTGGGCGCGAAATTCATCGTGATGGCCAGCTCCGGCCGGGTGGTGGGGATCGATGGCTGGAAAAATCTCGCGGGCACGCTCAGCCAGGCGTCGGAAAAGTTCAAAACCGTGGGCTTGCGCGCCGGCTACCACAATCACCAGGCGGAGTTCCAGTTGCTCGAAGGCCAGCGGCCCATCGAAGTCCTGGCAGCCAATACGCCCAGGGAATTCATGCTGCAGTTCGACGTGGGCACCTGCGTGGAAGTGGGGTACGACCCCATCGCGTGGATCAGAGCCAATCCCGGACGAATCAACAGCGTCCACTGCAAAGATTGGGCGCCCGGAACGCCCGCCGGCGAAAAAGGCTACCGCGTGCTCTTCGGCGAGGGCGTTTGCCCCTGGGCCAAAATCTTCGACGCCGCCGAGAGCGTGGGTGGCGTGGAATACTATCTGATCGAGCAGGAAGGCAGTCGCTTCCCGGAGTTTGAAACGGCACAGCGCTGTCTGGACACGTGGAAGAAAATGCGGGCTTAAGAGGCAGGAAAAAAACTATGACAATCGAATACAACCGCCAGGTTGCGCTGCTGGCCCTCGTAGCAGGGTTGGCACTACCGGCGGCTATGCATGCCCAACCGGGAATTTTTGAAGGCAGCGGCGACGTCGGCACCGTTCTGCATAAGGGTTCGGTGGAGTACGACGCCACCCAGAAAAGCTATAAAGTCAGCGGCAGTGGCGAGAATGTCTGGGGCACCGCTGACGGCTTCTACTTCGTGTGGAAGAAAATCTCCGGCGATGTCTCCATTTCGGCCGATATCTCCTTCGCGACCAAGACCGGCGAGGAACACAAGAAGGGCATGCTCATGTTCCGGCAGAGTCTGGATGGCGATTCGGCCTACGCCGATGTCGCCGCGCACGTGGTGGGGTTGACCTCACTGCAATCGCGCGAGGAAAAAGGCGCGGCCACCCACGAGGTGCAGGCCAACGTTACGGCAATCCCCAGGCACTTACAGATCACCAAGCGCGGCGCTTATTTCTATATGTCGATAGCCGGCGATGGCGAGACGCTGCATCACGCGGGCCCGGCCATGAAGGTGGAACTGAAGGAACCGTTCTACGTGGGAATCGGTGTGGCCGCGCACAATAAGGACAACATCGAGACCGCTACTTTCTCCAACGTGACGATCACGCCGCTTGCGCCCACCACCGCCAAGGGGACGCTTTACAGCACCATGGAGACCATCACCGTGGCATCCACCGACCGGCGCGTGGCCTACACCGCCGCGGAACGCTTCGAAGCGCCCAACTGGCTCAAAGGCAATACCCTGATCTATAACGCCGGCGGCCACCTACTGAAAATGCCGTCGGATGGCAGCGCGAAACCGGTGACCATCGACACCGGCAGCATTATCCATATCAACAACGATCACGTGATCTCGCCCGACGGCGCCATGGTCGGAATCAGCGACCAGACACAGGCCGGCGGATCGCGCATCTACCTGACGCCGATTGCCGGCGGAACTCCCAGGAAGATGACCGAGAAAGCGCCTTCGTACCTGCATGGCTGGTCGCCCGATGGGAAGACGCTGGCATTCTGCGGCGACCGCAACGGCAACTTCGACGTCTACACCATTCCCGTGGCCGGCGGCGAAGAGAAGCGCCTCACCACCGCCGAGGGGCTCGACGACGGTCCCGAATACTCGCCCGACGGCAACTATATCTACTTCAATTCGGTGCGCTCCGGAAGCATGCAAGTCTGGCGCATGAAGTCCGATGGCAGCGAGCAGGAGCAGTTGACTAACGACGAGTACAATAACTGGTTCCCGCACGTATCGCCCGACGGAAACCGCATCGTTTTTATCAGCTTCAATAAAGACGTGCCCGCCGGCCAGCATCCCCCCGACAAGGAAGTGGTGCTGCGGACTATGACGCTCTCCAATAAGAGGATCACCGTTCTGACCAAACTGTTCGGCGGCCAAGGCACCATCAATGTGAATTCCTGGTCGCCCGACAGCCGCAGACTGGCTTTTGTAAGCTATCAATACATACAATGAGAACCATGCGCTCCGGGATGCTCGTGGTTTTTGGATTGATTGCCGCCGGCGGGTTAGCGGCGCAAGGACCACCGCCGGCACCATTACCGGCGAACGATCCCGGACGCAGGGCTTTTGAGTCGCGGTGCGGCCGTTGCCATGGAGGCGACGGCAGCGGGGGCGAAATGGGTCCGCCCATCGGCCAGCGTCTGGCCGGCTTCCGCACCGACGACGAATTGACCGCGCTCATCCACACCGGCATCCCGGCGAGCGGGATGCCGCCCACCGCGGTGGCGGGACAGGAGCTGACGGCGCTGGTCCGTTTCCTGCGCTCGCTTACGCCGCGGCGCGGAGCCGGACGCCCGCAGGTCCGCCTCACCGCCGAGACCACCGCCGGCAAGAAGCTCGACGGCGTGGTCCTCGGCGAGGGCTTCGAAGATCTGCAGTTGCGCACCGATGACGATCGCATCCATCTGCTGCGGCGCGCCGGCGACAAGTTCCGCGAAGTCACATCCGAGGTCGACTGGCCGGAATACAATGGCGATCCGCGCGGCAATCGCTACACCACCATGACGCAGATCGACAAGGCCACGGTGGGCCGCCTCGCGCCCCGCTGGGTCTTCGCATTTCCCGCGGCCGGCTTCAATGCCGGGCCACCGACGCACCTCGAAATGACGCCGGTAGTGGTGGAAGGCCTGATGTATGTGACCGACGTGAACCAGTGCATCGCGCTCGACGCCGGCAGCGGCCGCCAGGTGTGGCGATTCGTTCGCCCGCGGTCGACCAAAATGTTCAACGACGCCAGCAATAATCGCGGCGTGGCCGTGGCCGGCGACAAGGTCTTCCTGGAGACCGATAACGCCCACATTGTGGCGCTCAATCGCTTCACCGGGCAGCAGGTATGGGATTCGGAGATCGCCGACGCGGCCCAGAATTACTTTGCCACTTCCGCGCCACTGACCGCGGGGGACCAGGTGGTGACGGGCGTGGCCGGCGGCGAACACGGCGCCAACGGTCTGGTGGTGGCTTTCGACCAGGCCACCGGCAAAGAGACCTGGCGCTTCCACGTGATCCCCAAGCGCGGCGAACCGGGCTCGGAAACCTGGCAAGGCAAGGAACTCGACCACGGCGGCGGCCCCACGTGGTTCACCGGCAGCTACGACCCCGATCTCGATACGGTCTATTGGCCCAGCGGCAATCCCAGCGAAGAGTATAACGGCGATGCGCGGCCCGGCGATAATCTGTACTCCGATTGCATCCTGGCGCTCGACCGCAAGACCGGCAAACTGAAGTGGCATTACCAGTTCACGCCCCACGATCTGTGGGATTGGGACTCCACGGAGACATCCGTTCTGGTGGATGCCCCGTGGCAGGGACAAGTGCGCAAGCTGATGCTGCATGCCGACCGCAACGGCTTCTATTACGTCTTCGACCGCACCGACGGGAAGCTGCTGCTGGCCAAACAATTCCTCAAGAACGTCACCTGGGCCAGCGGAATCGGGCCCGACGGCCGTCCGGTGAAGCTGCCGAATCAGGAGCCGACCGAGAAGGGCACGCGCGTATGCCCCTCGCAGGATGGCGCCACCAATTGGTATTCGCCCTCGTTCAATCCGCTGACCGGGATGTACTACTTCCAGACCAACGAACGGTGCAGCGTGTATACCAAGCGCGACCAGCCGGATTGGGAGCCCGGCAAGACGTACCTTGGCGGCTCGCAGTCCGCTTCGAACGACCCGAAACCGCAGCGCGTGTTGAAAGCTATCGACTATCAGACCGGCGCCACTAAGTGGGAGATCGCGCAACCGGGGCCGGACTATTCCTGGGGCGGCACGCTCTCCACCGCGACGGGGCTGGTATTCTTCGAAGAGGAGACCGGATCGTTCGTCGCCGCGGACGCCACCACGGGGAAGGTATTGTGGAGCTTCCAGGCCAACGCGCCCAATTGGCATGCCTCGCCCATGGCCTATCAATTCGATGGCAAGGAGTATATCGCCGTGGTGGTCGGCGGCGAGATCGTCTCCATGGCAGTCGAGGAATAATTGTTCACCACGGAGACACAGAGGCACAGAGTTTTGAGAGGCAAGGAGAGATTCAAAGTCAAACCCGGAGTTCACGGAGGTTTCGGAGATCACAGAGATCGCGGTGCCTCGGGCTTTTGGCGTTGAATGGGCGGGTTGGAATTGTTCACCACGGAGACACAGAGGCACAGAGTTTTGTGAGGCAAGGAGAAGTTCAAAGTCAACTCCGGAGTTCACGGAGATATCGGAGATCGCAGAGATCGCGGTGCGTCGGGCTTTTGCGCTTGGCCTCTCAAAACTCTGTGCCTCTGTGTCTCCGTGGTGGATAATTCTATTGAGTGTTTGGAGATCACAGAGATCGCCGCGCCCCGGGCTCTTGCGTTGAATGGGCGGGCTTGGAATTGTTCACCACAGAGACACAGAGACACAGAGGCAC
>PLRZ01000584.1 GCA_003164075.1 Bryobacterales bacterium
AACGTCCACCGTGGCATGTTGTGTTTCGAACAGGAGCTGATGGACAGCGTTCTGGCGCAGACGCGCGTGACCCTCACCAGGCGCCAGGGGCAGATCGTGTCGCTGGTGTCGCAAGGCTTCAAGAACAAAGAGATCGCCACCGCCATGGGGATCACCGAAGGAACCGTGAAGGTCTACTTATACAAACTCTTCCGCAAGCTCGGCATGAACGACCGGCTGGACATGGCGCTATACGGCATCAAGAACCTGTTTGTGGCCCAAACCGCGACGCCCGATTCTTTCGGCCCGCGCACCCTTCAGCCGCAAGTTCGCGACCGGCCGAGTCTGAACTGACCGCGCGGCTTCCGGCCGTCCCATGGGATAATGGGGCGTTTTGGATGCCCATTCTTTCTCGCTTCCTGGAAGCTATTCACTCTCACCCGCGCTGGAGTTGGGCGGGTTTGATCGCGTATGCCGCGGCGGTTACGTTTCCCCATGAAAACGTGCAGTGGCTGGTGAATGAAATCGCCAATCGCATCACTCATCGCCATCTGTACCAGGTATCGGCGGCGATCACCGCGGTGGAGGCCATCTCGCTGACGTGGATCGTGGTTCGGCGGCTCAAAACGCAAGATGCGCGCTATACGGTGGCGGCGTTCTGGATTCTGACACTGGCGCTGATCGGGTTCACGTGGCGGGTGTTCACCGCGAATAATGTCGAGCTGGTGCATTATCCGCAGTACATTCCGGAAGGCGTGGCCCTGCTCGCCCTGACACTTTCGCCGGCGGAATCGCTGGCATGGATCGCCATCTTCGGCGGCCTGGACGAGTGTTATCAATATGCCGTGCTGTCCTGGTGGCGGAAGGTGCCCTACGATTTCAACGATGTCTTCATGGACATGCTGGGCGGCGCGGCCGGCGTGCTTCTGGCGATGGTATTTCTGCGCTGCGACCGCCGCGATACCGGCGCACGTCCCGCCATACCGCTCTGGAAACGGCCAGGCGTGATGGCAATTCTGGCGGTGGCCGGGATCGGCATTCTGTTATGGTCGTCGGGCCTCATGCTGGTGTTTGAGGATAAGGCGGATACACGCCATTGGTTTTCTTTGAGCCGGTTCCACGCGCCCGCATTCTGGTTTCAGGTGGCGGCCAATGGACCCAATCGGTATCACACGCTGTCGCCGATAGAAGGTCCGATCCTGCTCCTGGCGACCGTTGGGTTGTATGCGTGGATCGATCGGCGGGTGAAGATCTCCGCCGGCAAATAGCGAAAAAGTATCCTGTGCATTCAGACCCAACCGCTTGCNNTTGGTCAGCTTATTGTTTCGCGGGCTCTTAGTCAGACCTGGGATGACTCTCGCCATGTTCCCAGGCCACCCGACCCCAGCTCGCGCCGAAGCCGCATCTATCCCCACCCGCAGAGCCGCTCGATCTCCGACGCCGAGCCATCGCGCAGCCAGGCATCAAGCTGCGCGGGCTCCTTCAATTGCTGTCCCCGCACCCGCGGCGCCACCACGTAGCGGCACGCGAGATCGGCCAGCGACGTCATATCGCCCCACAGCTTTTCGAATTGCGCCACCGGGAAGATGTCCTCCTGCCCCTTGCCCCAGCGCTTCTTCACATCCTTCAGCGTGATGTACGACGGCATGCGCGCAGCCATCCGCCGCGTGGCTTCCACCAGCTTCTCCCGGTCGGCCAGATCGTCCCGAGTGAGCGCCATCGCCGCCAGCAGCCGGTCCACGTCCACCCAATACGTGGCGCTGTTGTAGTACGAAAGCTGCGATTCCACCTCTTCGCGCGGCAGCGCCATCCCTTCCACCAGCCGCAGCCGGCCGTTCACGCGCGCCAGTCCGCCGCCGCGATCTTCCAGATGGCGCGCGATCACCTCGGTCGTCAGCCCGGCGCCTTCCGCGATATGGTAGCCCAGTAACGCCGGATCAATCGCCGCCCCCGCGGTGTCGATATTATGCACCAGAAGGTAATTCAGACGAGGGTTGCCGTCGATCAGCCTCCCCAACGTGCCNNTCGCCGGCCTGGCGCGCCCAATGAATCAGCGTGTGGTGCAGGCTCTCGCGGACTTTCTGCGCCTGCTCGTCGAGCAACTGCTGCGGCATTTCCTCCCACGCGAAACGCAGGTCGCGCTCCATGGGGATCATGCGCAGGCCGATGCTGCGGCCCGGAGACAGCAGCACGGGNNGCCGGCTCTTGGCCAGATGGACCTCCAGAAAGCTGCGGTGCCGCCCGCCCAGCCTGCAGAAAGGATTGAGCGCCTTCACCACGCCCGCGCCTTTGGTCCACCGGCTGCCCGTCCCGCCCGCCAGCGTCACCACCGCAACCGTGCCGCGCGCCAGCGCCTCCAGCCCAATCCAGCGATAGCGCTCCGGCAGCCCGTGAACGGCATCCACCACGTCGCCCGCCCGCACATCGGTGATGTCCGTCGAGGCCGGCAGACGGTTCTGCGCGAGGCCGATGCGTCCGCTGCGCAGGTCGGCTTGAATCTGCTGGTGTTGCGTGGCGTCGAAACCATACGCCTGGAGCAGCGACGGCAGTGTCTGCGCGCCTCCCTGCTGCTGTTCCGGACTGCGCGGCAGCAGGTGGTCGAACATCTGCTGCACCATGCCGGCAAATTCGGGCTGGTCACGGCAGGCGGAGGCGAACCGGTCCAGTTCGACGCGGCGCGCGGGGGAAAGCAGGCGCGCCTCGGTGCGCACCAGCGGCGGCACGGCCTGGGTGTAATACTCCGCCGGCATGAGAGCGCCGCCACCGAGCAATCGGGCCGTGGTGCCCTGTTCGTTGATGGCGAAATTGTAGACCACCGGCTCCATGGCGAACGGCACGGCGTGTTCCATGCGCCGTTTCGTCGAGCTCATAATATGCTGCAGACGGTCGAGCGCTTCGGCTTTGCGATGCGGGGCGAACAGAAAACCCATTCCGCCGCCGGACATGCCGCCCAGCATCCAGAAGCCCCAGAAATCGTCGCCCATCTCCGCGCGGACCGTCTCAATCAGCGTGGCAGTATAAAGATTGCCGGCCCACGGAATGATGGTCTGGATGGGGCCGTCGAAGTTGCGCCCCGTCGACCCGCCGATGGCGCGCACGTCCCC
>PLRZ01000162.1:0-3087 GCA_003164075.1 Bryobacterales bacterium
TCCCCAACTATCCGAAATCCCCGGCGGACATCAGGAGTTCTGACCTCCGGGCTCGGCGCAATCTGACGATGCCCAGCCGGGCGGCGTCAACGCGACCGGCCAAAAGCTAGGGAAGCTGCGACCCTTCCTGCGGCAGCAGAACGATGACCTCGGCTTGCGGGTTCTGAAAATCGCCCGGCACATACGCCGCAATATTGCGCGCGCGCCCGATGGCTTCCCACGCCACGCCGGATTGATTCAGGCTGAAATACTGGTAATTCAGCTTGATGGGAATCGTGGTGGGGGGCGACATCACGTGGGTCAGTTGCACCCCTGGCAGGGCCTGGCGGATGAGGTGCTCGATGTGGCTGGCGGAACAGATTTTGATGAGCTGCGGCGCCTTCTGAATCAGCTCGCCCTCGTCCATATCGGCCTGGATGGCCAGGTACAGCCGGGTGTTGTCGAGGAAGCGGTCTTCGAAGATGGAGGCGGCGTAAATCGACGGGCGGATGAGTTTCAGCGGCAGCGAGACGAAGTTGCTGGGGATCACGGTCTCCAGCAGGTCGCGCAATTTTTCGTCGAGATCGGCGAAGCAGGGGCCCAGTCTCTCGTGATCGTAGACCGGCAGATCGCGCGGCTGCAGCTTTAGCGAAAACGTCGTCAAAGTAGATGCCAGCGACAGCATCAGCCGGAACAGCTCCTCGGGGTGCCCGTGTTTGGTTTCAAACAGGTGGCGCATGTGCGGAAAGTGCAAATTGATGGTGTAGAGCAGCCAGAAATTGGCGATATCGGCGGTGGTAAATTCCGCCAGGTTCTGGTTCTTTTGCCGCCGCATGCCGGCCAGCGCACCGCTCTTGGCGGAGAGGATCTCGATCAAACGGCGGGCGATGGACAGGATGAAATCGTTGGCGGCGAAATCGAGCAGTGGCGGGGCGAACTTGGGGTCGAGCTCGTAGCTGTCGCCCGAGATGCGCAGCACGCGGGCCACTGGAAGGGTGACACAGCCGCCCTTGGGCTCGCCTTCCACCAGCAGGCGGAAGTTCTTGCGCGCGAGTTGCACGGGCTTCTCCGAAGCGCCGGAATTTTCATCGCGGAAGGAGGAGACTTCCGAGAGGTAACGGGTGTCCATACCGCGCTCGCGCATCGACAGGTTGACGCCGCTGACACGGAAATCGGGGATGGCCAGCGAGACCTCAATGGATGTCTGGCCCGGCTCGAAGTAAGGCGCCAGAGGCTTCACCGGCGGCGCGGGGTCGGAGCCGGGAATGTCGAACGGGAGGCCGTCGGAGAACAGGCCCTGGGCTTCATGGATGGCGAACACGCCGGAGGCCAGGGCTTCCTGATTGATGCGCAGGCGGCTGAATCCCCAGGGGCGGAACTGCAGGGCCTCCATACGGAACTGCAGGACGCTTTCGACGAAGCGGTCCTGGACCTGCAAATGCTGTGGGGAAAGGAACGTGCCCTTGGCCCAAATGACTGGCTGCAGGATGCGCATGTTGAAATCAAAGTTAGCAGACGCGGCGCGGTAAGGGCAACGCGATCGGTATTACGCGCGCGGGCCGGAATCCGCCTCTCTTGTCCCTCATGCCCACGGACCGGCCAGCGCGCGCACCGGATCGGCGATGGATTGCGACCGTACCAGCAGGACGGAGTCGGTGCTTTTCGAAGACGCCAGCGGCATCACTCCCCGATCGAGAATTTTCGCCGCCACGCGGTCCGTCAGCCACGTTTCGGCCGCCGGGGTCATGCGGGCCTCGCCATCCACGCGATAGTTATGTACCGGCAGGCCGTCGAGCTGGTTGCGCAATCCGGGACGCAACCCCTGGCCCAACAGACACACACAGGCGATGGCCGGACTGCCCCAGAGGTAGGCTTCGTGGACCGGCGGCAGCGGCATCTCTTCGAAGTCGAAAGACTCGGCCGCCGAAGTGGCGCGTCCGTAGGGCAGGCGCAGGAGTATTCGCGGCATCGCGAGGCCGATCCAGCGGGCATCCGGATGGGCGCGAAGTTCCCGCCACGCCTGTAGGCTCGCTTCGTCGAGCGGGCGGTCCCAGTCGTCCGGATCGGGTGTAGCGGCCATGGATTCGCAGCCCATCAGACGGGGATGCATACCGGCCAGGAGCGGTCCGCCGGCTTTTCGCGCCAGGCCGGCAAGGCGCGCGAGCGCGGCGCAATCCTGTTCCGAGGGGAAGAAGGAATGCAGGCACGCGGCCGCCGACCAGCCTTCGCGGGCGATCAGTTGCGGATGGCCGGAACCTGTGGCTTCCAGCATTTCCTCGCGGGTAATGTCGATGGCGTAGAGCTTCAGTTCCGCTCCCGTTTCCAGGCGCTGCAGCAGGAAGAATACCGACCGCCAGGCCGCTTCCAGGGCCTGAAACCGCGGGTGGCCGAGGATGGCGCGCATCAGTGCGCCGGTGGCCGCGTCCACCTGTGCCACCAACTCCTCCTGCCGCGGGTCGGCTTTGGGAACCACATGCGGCGCCACAATGCGCCGGATGGCCTCGTCCAAATCGAAAGAGACGGTACGGTCCAGAGGCGCCGGCGACGATTCGGACGTCTGCTCCACGATCTGGTCGAGCAGACTGCCGGAGAACGGCGGCGGCGGCGGTGCGGCCGGATCGGAGTGGAGGCTGGCGGCGGCGGCGCGAAAAGTGGCGGGATTGGCCAGTTCGGCGCGGGCCTTTCGCAGGGATTGGAACACGGGCAGCGTCTGGTAGAGATGGTCGGGATGAAAATCGTCCAGTCCGCGAAAGCGCAGCGCAAGGGGAACGCCGCCGGCGGATAGCGCCAGGCCCGCACCGAGCTTTTCCATCACGTCTTCGAAATTATCCGGGTCGATGAGGATGGGGTCGCGGCGGAGGCGAGGTTCATTGCGGCTCGCCCGGCCGCCGAAATCTCCCAGCAGGACGAGGCGGAACGGATCGCCGGAGGAGCGCGCGAAGGCAGGCTCGGTCTCCGGGTCGAGGCCGGTATCGATGTGGACGGCGGACATCATTCTGCTCATATATTGGCTCGCTGCAACTCCTCTAGCTTATCCCAGCCGGTGGCGTATCTTTAGATATCGCCGCGCGGAAGAACGTTCAGAACTCCTGACGTCGTGAAATTTGG
>PLRZ01000162.1:3127-3487 GCA_003164075.1 Bryobacterales bacterium
AGAAATTGCGGGGCGACATCGGGAGGACCCGCGCAGTTTGCGCCCATTTTTGAGATAGCGTAAAACAAGCCCCAAACGCCTCACATTTTCAACGATTTTCTTCAAAAGCAGTTCCAGAACCGCTCTGCTTGACAGCACGTTAGGCGTGCCGGATAATGGACCCGTCTTATTTGGAGGCTTTCATGGCACGCGAGAGNNCACCGCGCGTCCACGTTACCTATAACGTGGAAATCGGTGACGCCATCGAACTCAAGGAAATTCCTTTCGTCATGGGAGTATTGGCAGACCTCAGCGGTCAGCCTGCCGACCCACTGCCCAAAATCAAGGATCGACGTTTCGTCGAGATCACTCCGGACAACT
>PLRZ01000592.1 GCA_003164075.1 Bryobacterales bacterium
TGCCATTAAAACTCCAGTCCCGCCGTTCGCGCTGCATCGGCGAGCGCCTTGATCCGGCCGTGGTATTGATATCCGCCGCGGTCGAAAACCACCTGCTGGATACCCTTTTCCTTGGCGCGCTCGGCCACCAGTTTGCCGATCGCAGTGGCCGCCGCGACGTTGCCGCCGTTGGTCTTGCCGCCCTTGTCCACGCTCGATGCCGACACCAGAGTGGCGCCCGCAGTATCGTCGATGACCTGCGCGTAAATGTGAGCGACGCTGCGGAACACCGCCAGACGCGGCCGCTCGGCGGTGCCTCGCAGCTTGCGCCGGATCCGCCTGTGGATGCGATTGCGAATTTCCTTCTTTTCAATCTTTCGAATCATTTCGCACTAGCTCCGGTCTTTCCAACCTTCTTGCGCAGCACTTCGCCGGTGTAACGGACGCCCTTATTCTTATAGGGATCCGGCGAGCGAAGCGCGCGAATGTTTGCCGCCACCTGGCCCAGCAACTGCCGGTCGTACCCGCTCAGCACCAGGTGAGTCTGCTTGTCGATTTTGAGTTCCACACCCGGAGGCAGCAGGACCTCGATGGGGTGCGAGTAGCCCAGCGTGAAGATGGCCACGTTGCCCTTCACATCGGCGCGATAGCCGATACCGACGATGTCCAACTCCCGGACGAAACCGGTGGAGACGCCCTGGACGGCATTGGCCGCAAGAGCGCGGGTCAGCCCGTGCAGCGCCGCGTGCTGGTCGGAGTCGCGCTTGACTTCGAGCTTACCGGCCGTCTGCTCGAAGGTGATGCCTTCGGGAATCGGCACCAGAAGCTTACCCTTGGGACCCGTCACTTCCAATTGTTCGCCGACGTTGATTTTGACGCCGCTCGGCAGCGGGATCGGCTTTTTACCAATTCTCGACATAGCTCAAACCTCGTTACCAGACACGGCAGAGAATTTCCCCGCCGAGGTGTTCCTTGTGCGCGTCGCGCCCGGTCATGACACCGCGCGGAGTGGTCAGGATGTTGATCCCCATTCCTCCCAAAACGCGCGGGATATCGGTCTGGCCGACGTACACGCGGCACCCGGGCCGCGACACGCGCTCGATCTTGGAGATCACCGGCGAGTTGCCGGGACCGTACTTGAGGTAAATCTTGATGGTCCTCTTCGCGCCCTCTTCGGCCACTTTGAAGTTGGCAATATAGCCTTCTTCCTTGAGAATGCGCGCGATTTCCGCTTTCAGCTTGGAGGCCGGCACGTCCACCTTCGGGTGGCGGGCCTGGATCGCGTTGCGTACGCGAGTCAGCATGTCGGCAATGGGATCGCTTGTCATAAAACTCCTGATGAGATCGGGGCAGTCAAAACGGTAACCCTCGTTTCCGTCTTCTTACTTCCGACTTCCATTCTTTTCCTCTACCAACTCGCCTTGGTCACGCCTGGAATCTCGCCATTCAGAGCGAGTTGGCGGAAGCACAGGCGGCAGACGCCGAATTTGCGCAAAAATGCGCGCGGGCGGCCGCAGCGCCAGCAGCGGTTGCGGTGCCGGGTCGGCAGCATCGCGATTCCGGGCTTCTTCTCGGCCTTGGCCGTTTGCGATGCCCGGCGGATCTTTTCCAGCTTGATATCTTTAGCAATCTTGGCGGTGGTAGCCATGGTCTCTCTCTTCTTCTTATTGCCGGAACGGCATCCCCATCTGTTTGAGCAGCGCCAAGCCCTCGGCGTCGGTACGCGCGGTGGTGGTGATGCAAATATTCATGCCCTTGGTCTTCTCCACTTTGGAGTAATCGATTTCCGGGAAGATCAACTGATCTTTCACGCCCAGGGTATAGTTCCCGCGGCCATCGAAGCTCTTGCTGGATACCCCGCGGAAGTCGCGGACGCGTGGCAGCGCCACGTTCACCAGGCGATCGAAGAATTCGAACATGCGGTCGCCGCGCAGCGTCACGGTGCAGCCGATGGCCTGGCCTTCCCGCAGCTTGAACTGGGCGATCGATTTCGTGGCCTTGGTGATGATCGGTTTCTGGCCGGCAATCTGCGTCAACTCATTCACCGCGCCATCCATCAGCTTGGCGTTCTGAGTGGCTTCGCCCATGCCGATGTTGATCGAAATCTTGTCAATCTTCGGCACAGCCATGATGTTCTTATAGCTGAATTCTTTGGTCAGCGCCGGAACCACTTTGGTTTGGTAGTGCTCTCTCAATCGTGCTGCCATGGAATCCTCACTTCTTGTCGATGGTGTGCCCGCATTTGCGGCAGACCCTCACGCGGCGCGACTTGCCACCGGCCACGTGGTCTACATGATGGGCGATGCGCACGGCCTTGTTGCAGCCGGGGCACACGATCATCACGTTGGAAGCCGAAAAGGCGCTCTCGCGTTCCGCGATGCCGCCCTTGATCTGCTTGGAGGGATTGGGCCGCGTATGACGCTTGATCATCATCGAGTGCTCCACCAATACCCGTCCGGTAGCCCGGTCGACGCGCAGAACGCGCCCGGTCTTGCCCTTGTCGCGGCCGCTGATCACCTTGACGGTGTCTTCCTTTTTGAGGTCGATACGAACCGGTTCGAGCTTCTTCTTTGCGATTGCCATCAGATTACCTCGGGGGCCAGCGAGACGATTTTCATGAATTTCTTGTCGCGCAGTTCCCTGGCCACAGGTCCGAACACGCGCGTGCCCACCGGCTCGCCGACATCGTTAATCAATACCGCGGCATTGCTATCGAAGCGGATATAGGTGCCGTCTTTGCGCCGCGTCTCCTTGCGCATGCGGACCACCACGCACCGAACCACCTTGCCTTTTTTGATGGCCGAATCCGGAGCGGCTTCCTTCACCGCGGCGGTGACCACGTCGCCCAGTCCGGCGCGCAGACCGAGGTCGCCTCCGCGCGGCAGGATGCAGGAGAGCCTGCGCGCGCCGGAGTTATCGGCCACCTCGAGAATCGTTCGCATTCCAATCATAGTCGCTTCGCTCCTGAGAGCTTTCAGCTTTCAGCGATCAGCTATCAGCTAAGGCGACTGCGCCCTGGCTGACCGCTGAAAGCTGAGTGCTGACAGCTAAACTTTCACATCCAAATCCGACGGTTGCGTGCCCACCTGGACCGCTTTCCGGATCACATCCGCCAGCCGCCAGCGCTTCAGCTTGCTCAGCGGACGGCACTCGATGATGCGCACTACGTCGCCCGTCTTGGCGCGGCCCTCTTCGTCGTGCGCGTAGAACTTTTTCCGCTTTCCAATGATTCTCTTGTACAGCGGGTGCGGAACACGGCGGCTGACTTCCACCACGATGGTCTTAGTCATCTTGGTGGAGACCACCTGGCCGATCTTTTCGTTCTTGATAGCTTTGGCTTCGGCCATGTTATTTTTTCTCCGCCACGGCCAGTTCCCGCTCGCGCAGGATGGTCAAAATGCGCGCGCGATCCTTACGCATGGCGCGCACTTTCTTCAGCCCGTCCATCTGGCCCATCGACATCTGAAACCTTAGACGGAACATCTGCTCATCCATTGCACCCAACTGGTTTTTCAACTCGGTTTCGTCCTGATCGCGAACTTTCTGCGCCTTCATAATTACTCCACAATGTCCTGGCGGCCGATGAACTTGGTCTTGATGGCCAGCTTGTGGGCTGCCAGACGCATCGCCGCATCCGCCGTGGCTCGGTCCACGCCTTCCATTTCAAACAGAATTTTGCCCGGCCGGATCACCGCAACCCATTGTTCCGGAGCGCCCTTGCCCTTACCCATACGGGTTTCAGCCGGCTTCTTGGTAATCGGCTTATCGGGGAACAACCGCACCCAGACTTTGCCGCCGCGCTTAATAGAACGGGTCATGGCCACGCGAGCGGCTTCAATCTGCCGGTCCGTCACCCATCCGCATTCCAGGGCTTTCAGCCCGAACTCGCCGAAGGAGATCGACGACCCGCGCCACGCCTTGCCGGCCATGCGCCCGCGCTGCTGCTTCCTGAACTTCACCTTCTTTGGCATCATCATGGCGGATTGTCCTCAATTACTCAGTGCCCTTGGCCGGTTCCTCGGGGGTTCCGGTTTCGGCTGGTTTGGTTTCGGGCTTGGTCTCGGTAGCCGGCGTTTCCTGCCGCGCTTCCTGCTTCCAGGAAGGCTGTTGCGGCGACATCAGCGGCGGCAGAATCGGAGTCGCCGGACGCACTGCCGGACGCGGCAGGTCGCTGGGGGGAGTCTGCACTGCCGGGCCGGTGGCCTCGGGCGGCGGAGCCTGCACGGGAGGCGGCGAGCTGCCGCGATCAGGGTATCCACCACGGCCGCGCGGTCCACGGTCGCCGCGATCCCCACGGTCGCCACGGTCGCGGCGCTCGGTGCGCTCACGGCGCGGCTCGGGCTCCGGCAGCAATCCGCGGCGCTTGGTCAGATCCAGAATTTCGCCCTTGTAAATCCAGGTCTTGATGCCGATCACACCGTAAGTGGTGTGGGCTTCGGAAAAGCCGTAATCGATATCGGCGCGCAAGGTGTGCAAGGGAAGCTGACCCTGCAGATACCATTCGCTGCGCGCGATTTCAGCGCCGTTCAAGCGGCCGGAAACGCGCACCTTGATGCCCTTGCAGCCAAAGCGTAGCGCCGAATCCACCGCCTTACGCATGGCGCGGCGGAAGGCCACGCGCTTTTCGAGCTGCAGGCCGATCGATTCCGACACGAGCTGCGCATCCAGCTCCGGCTTGTGAACTTCCTGAATGTCGATGAAGACCTCGCGCTTGGTCTTCCGGGCCATGTCCTGCTTCAGCTTCTCGATTTCCGCGCCCTTACGGCCGATGATGATGCCGGGCCGTGAAGTGCGGATGGTGACCCGCAGCTTGTTGCCGGGCCGGTCGACTTCAATCGAGCTGACACCGGCCGATTTCAGCCGGTCGCGCAGATTTTCCTTCAATTCCAGGTCTTCCTGCAGCAGCTTGGCATAGCCCTGCTTGGCGAACCAACGGGAGCGCCACGGCTTGTTGAAGCCCAGCCGGAATCCGTACGGATGAACTTTCTGTCCCATCTATGCTTCTTTCTCCGTCACCTTGATGACGATATGTGACAATCGGCGCTGGTACCGGTAGGCGCGGCCCATGGGCGCCGGCCGTACGCGCTTCATGCGCGGGCCTTCGTGGACATAGGCTTCGCTGACGTACAACCGGTCCACGTCCAGGTCTTCGAACCGGTTGGTCGCGTTGGCGATGGCCGATTCCAGAACCTTCAGGACGGTGGGCGCGATGCGCTTGTTGACGGAACGCAGCGTGGTGCGCGCCGCGCCCGCCTGCTGGCCGCGGATCATGTCCACGACGAGGCGCGCTTTCTGCGGCGAGACTCGGATGTATCGGGCTTCCGCTTTAATCTGGGTATTGGCTTCCATGCTTCCCTCTTACCTCTTAGGCCGGCTTTGCCGTCTTCTCCGTGGCCGCCTTCACCGAATGGCCCTTGAATGTCCGGGTGGGCGAAAACTCGCCCAGCTTGTGCCCTACCATGTTTTCCGTGATATATACCGGAATGAATTTCTTCCCGTTGTGGACCGCTACGGTCTGACCCACAAATTCCGGCAGGATGGTGGAGCGGCGAGACCAGGTGCGCACCACTTTCTTTTCATTGGTGGCCACCAGCACGGCCAGCTTGGCCTCCAGGTGAGTGTCGGTAAACGGTCCCTTCTTAACGGATCTGCCCATTTCCTTACCTCTTCTTGCTCTTGTGCGTGACGATCCACTTATCGGTACGCTTGTTATTGCGCGTCTTGAATCCGCGCGTCGGCTGTCCCCACGGTGTCACCGGATGACGGCCGCCCGAAGTCTTGCCTTCGCCGCCACCGTGCGGGTGGTCGACCGGGTTCATCGTCACGCCGCGGTTGTGCGGGGTCTTGCCCAGCCAGCGCTTGCGTCCCGCCTTGCCGAGCGATACGTTCTCGTGATCGACATTGCCCACCTGTCCGATAGTGGCCATGCATTCGAGCGGCACGCGGCGGATTTCGCCCGACGGCAGTTTCAACAGCGCCGTGCCGCCTTCCTTCGAAACCAACTGCGCCTGCGAGCCGGCCGAACGGGCCATCTGCGCGCCCTTGCCGGGACGCAGCTCGATGTTGTGGACCACCGTGCCGGCGGGCATGTTCTTCATGGGCAGGGCGTTGCCGAGCAGAATGTCGGCCGTGGGGCCGGACATCACCTTGGCGCCCACCTTCAAGCCATCGGGATGAATGATGTAGCGCTTTTCGCCATCGGCGTAGTTCAGAAGCGCGATACGGGCCGAACGATTGGGATCGTACTCCACCGCCGCCACCACTGCCGGAATTCCCGCTTTGTCCCGCTTGAAATCCACTACCCGGTAGGCCTGTTTGGCGCCGCCGCCGATGAAGCGCGAGCTGACGCGGCCGTTACTGCTTCGGCCGCCGGTCCGCTTCTTCGATTGCACCAACGACTTTTCGGGAACGTGCTTGGTGATTTCATCCCGCGTGGTGATGGTTTGGAAGCGCCGGGTTGGGGTAGTGGGTCGATAGGTCTTGATAGGCATCTTAAATCTCCGCGAACTCAGGCACCTTTTGGCCCTCTTTCAGCTTCACGTACGCCTTTTTCCACTCCGAGCGATAACCCGCGAACTTACCGCGGCGGCGCAGCTTGCCATCGAATGTCGCCGTGCGAACTCCGGCCACCTTCACCTTGAAAAGCTTCTCCACGGCGGCCTTCACCTGCGTCTTGTTGGCGTCCAGCGCCACTTCGAAACACAGGGTCCGCTCGTTGTCCTTCTTGTCCACGCCCTTCTCGGTCACGAGGGGGCGGTGAATGATTTGATAGATTGTCATTTCGCGAGTGCCTCCGAGAATTTACGGGCAGCCGCTTCCGAGATCAGGACGTTCTGGTGGCCCAGCAGATGATAGGGGTTTACGTCGCGGGTGGGGAGCAGGGTCACGCCCTTCAGATTGCGCAAACCCAGAAGCAGGTTGCGATTCTCGCCGTTGTCCACTACCAGGACCGTCTTTCCGGTGGCCAGGTTGGCCAGCGTGTCCATGGCGCTACGAGTCTTGTGATCGGCCAGGTTGAATTCGTGCACCACCTTCAACTCGCCGTCTTTCACCTTGGCCGAAAGCGCCGAACGCAGCGCGCCCTGGAGCATCTTGCGGGGAAGTTTGTAGCTGTAATCGCGCACCACCGGCCCGTGAACCGTGCCGCCGTGACGCCAGATGGGCGACCGTACCGAGCCGATACGCGCCCTGCCGGTGCCCTTCTGCTTCCACAACTTCTTGCCCGATCCGGCCACTTCGCTGCGGGTCTTGGTCTTGTGGTTGCCGGTGTGCTTGCCCGCCTGAAACTGGCGGACGGCTTCGTACAGCAACGATTCGTTGACCTCGGCCCCGAAAACTTCGTCGGCCAGTTCCAACTCGCCGACCTTGGTATTTGTCAAATCCACTACGTCTACTGTGGGCATGTGAGTTACCTCTTGGACCTCCGCACCAGCACGTAGGCGCCGTTGGGGCCGGGGACCGCGCCTTTGATTACCAGCACGTTGTCCTCGGTATCCACCTCCACCACTTCCAGATTGCGCACCGTCACCTGGGCGTTGCCCATGTGGCCTCCCATGCGCATACCGGGAACCACGCGCGAGGGGAAACTGGACGCGCCAATGGAACCGGGAGCGCGGTGAAACATGGAACCGTGCGAGCCTTCGCCGCCGCGGAAATGGTGGCGCTTCACCACGCCGGCGAATCCTTTGCCCTTGCTGACGCCAATCACGTCCACCTTGTCCTTGGGCTTGAACTGATCCACCAGCACCTTGTCGCCGGCTTTGAAATCGTCATCGCCGGGGCGCAGCGCGAACTCCCGCATAAACTTGGAGCCCTCCACGCCGGCTTTCTTCAAGTGGCCGGTGATGGGCTTGTTGATGCGCTGCGGTTTGATAAACTCCACCAAACCCAGTTGAATGGCGTTGTAGCCGTCGGTGGTGGGCGTCTTGCGCTGCACCACCATGCACGGACCCGCCTTCAGCAGCGTCACCGGGACAGCTTGACCGTCGGGCCGGAACATCTGCGTCATACCGATCTTTTTGCCAAGGATTCCTGGACTCATACTGTAAGCTCTCAGCTTTCGGCCCTCAGCTTTCAGCTCGCGCTCCCAGCCGGTCTGGCTGAAAGCTGAAAGCTGATCGCTGAAAGCTTATTTCCCAAACGCCTTGATCTCTACGTCCACACCGGCCGGCAGGTCGAGCTTCATCAGCGCGTCGACCGTCTGCTGGGTCGGCTCCAGAATGTCCAGGAGCCGTTTGTGCGTCCGGATTTCAAACTGCTCCCGCGACTTTTTGTCCACGTGCGGCGAGCGCAAAACGGTTGTGATACTGCGTGAAGTGGGCAGCGGAATCGGACCGGCGACAGTTGCGCCGGTCCGTTTCGCGGTATCCACGATTTCCGTCGTCGATTGGTCCAGCACACGGTGATCGTATGCCTTCAGACGGATGCGTATTCGTTCTCTCAGGGCCATCTTTTGCCTACTTAATGATCTCGGTTACCGT
>PLRZ01000305.1 GCA_003164075.1 Bryobacterales bacterium
GCGACTATCCGTCGTGGGAGCGGACCAAGACGTGGTTCGCCGACATCCGCCAGAACCTGGGCGAGAGCACCGAGGCCGACTTCGCATACCGCCGCAACAGCGATTTGTTCGTGCTGTTCCGCGACGATCCACAGATCTACCAGAACGACCACGTCTCGGAAAGCTGGCAGGCGGCGCTGCGGCGGCACAAGCGGCTGCGCGGGTCGGCGACTTTGTTCTACGGCGCGGAGGGCTTCGGCGACTCGATCGACTCCTCGAANNGCATGCGCGCAGCAGTCTACGCCGCGCTGGACGTGCGTGTTCTGAAACGTTTTTCGTTTTCGGCGGGCGTGCGCGACGAGGTCTATCACGGTATGCCAGGCGAGGTCTCGCCGTCGGTCGCGGCGGGTTATTGGGCCACTTCCAGGCTGAAGCTACGCGCCGGCGCGAGCCGCGCCTTCCGGCTGCCCGACTACACGGAGCTGTATTATCACGACCCCACGAGCCTCGGGAATCCGAACCTGAAGCCGGAGCGTGCGTGGAGCTATGAAGGCGGCGCCGACTACCAGGCGACGGGCCGCCTGCGCCTGCAGGCCACGCTGTTCGAGCGCCGCGACCGCGACGTGATCGACTATGCGCGCCCCTCAGCGGCGGATCCGTGGCAAGCGCTGAATGTCGACCGGCTGAACTTCGTGGGGCTGGAGACGTCGACTGCCTACCGCGTGCGCGCCTCCATCGTCGATCTAAAATACACCGTCCTCCACGGCTCCGGCGATCCGACGCCCGGCCTGCAGTCGGAATACGCGTTCAACTACCCCGTGCACAGCGCCACGGCGGGCTGGAGCGGCACGCTGCCCGGCGGTATCACGGCGCGCACGCGCATTGGCGCGTTGCAACGCGTAGGGAAGAACGCTTACGCGGTGTGGGACCTGTACGTGGCACGCTCCCGGGGACTGGTGCGACCATTTTTCCAACTCACCAATCTCACGAACACGCGTTACGAAGAGATCAACAACGTGGTGATGCCGGGACGCACGGTGATCGGCGGGATCGAGATCGCGTATCCGGCCAAAGTCAATTAAGGAAGTAGGTCCGGTACAGCGTGTCGCGCTGTTTCGGGATGAAGCCCGCGTCGCGGATGATGCGGCGCAGTTCCTCTTCGCTGGCGCGGTGATGCGCCCCGGCGGCCGAGACCACGTTCTCTTCGATCATGATGCTGCCTACGTCGTTGCCGCCAAAGCGCAAACCCAACTGGCAGGTCTTCAGCCCTTGCGTCACCCACGACGACTGCACATTTTCGAAGTTCTCCAGGTAGATCCGCGAGATCGCCAGCGTCTGCAAATACTCCACGGCGGTAGCTTCTTCCTTCACGAAGTGGCCCAGCGAGGTGTTCTCGCGCTGGAACGTCCATGGAATGAAGGCCGTGAATCCGCCGGTCTCTTCCTGCAGGTTGCGGACCAGTTCCAGGTGATTCATGCGCTGCTCGATGGTTTCGCCGCAGCCGAACATCATGGTCGCGGTGGTGCGCATGCCGAGCTGGTGCGCGGTACGGTGTACATCCACCCAGTCCTGGGTATTGCATTTCAGACGGCTGATGCGGTGACGCACGGCGTCGTCCAGGATTTCGGCGCCGCCGCCGGGGATGGAATCGAGGCCCGAATCCATGAGGCGCTTGATCGTATCGCGCAGGCTCAAGCCGCTCACGTCGGCGATGTTGGTCACTTCCGGCGCCGACAGGCAGTGCAGGTGGATGGGGTAACGCTGCTTGATGCCGCGGAACAGATCCTCATACCATTCGATCTTGAGATCGGGGTGCAGCCCGCCCTGCATCAGTACACCCGTGCCGCCGAGGTCGAGCGTCTCCTGGATCTTTTCGAAGATGGTCTCCTTCGGCAGAATGTAGCCCTCGGCATGGCCCATGGGCCGGTAGAATGCGCAAAAAGTGCAATACTCGGTGCAGAAGTTGGTGTAGTTGATATTGCGGTCGATGATATAAGAGACCACGTTTTCCGGATGCCACCGGCGACGGATGGCGTCAGCCTCCATGCCGATGCCGATGAGGTCGTTAGAGGCAAATAAGTCGAGCGCTTCCTGGCGAGTGATCATTGGTAAACCCAGCCTGTATCTCTACGATAGCAGAGGCGGGACGATAGCAGATGCGGGGTTGGCGCACTTACGTTAGCGGTCGGGATGAAAGTGCCGGCGCGCCTGCACGGCTCCATGGCGAGAGATCCGGCGGTGGGGCAGGCGGTGCTCGCCTGCCCTTTATCCTGTTTGGGCAGCAGGCCTTGTTCAGTGCGGGTGGACTGGCAGGCGGTGCTCGCCTGCCCTCGATCCTATTCGAGCAGCGGGCCTAATTCAGCGCGGGCGGCCAGGCGGCACCGCCTGGCCCACCTGCGGACTCACTGCAAATTCCACGACATCAGGAGTTCTGAAATTGCGGGGGCGACATCAGGAGTTCTGAAATTCCACGAGATCGGAAGTTCTGAACTTCCGGCACGAAGCGGCTGAGAAAAGGGATGCGGGCATCCGGGAATTTCCTTGCCGGTCACCGAAACAGCTCGGGGGCACAGCCGAGATCTTTTTCGGCTACGGCCCGGATGGAGTCGGCCTCGAACTGTTGGCCTCGCCGGAGGTAGTTCCCGACGACGTTCCGCGATGCCGCGCAGATGTCGGTGTGGACCAGCGGGCAATCCTGATTGAGACTGACTGTGCCGCCTTCACGCGATACGGCGCAGCCGTTGGGGTCGACCTGCCCGTAGAGTTCTACCAGCGGAGCGATCAGATCGGAGCGCTTGGGGTCCACCGCCAGCGCTTCCACCAGGGCGGCGGCCGCTTTGCGTGCCTCGCCGGAGTCCCGATAGAGCGACGCCAGTTCTTCCAGGAGTTCCGGCGACGACTCCAGAGTGCGTCCGCGTTCGAGCGCCGCCAGGGCGGGCGGCATGTTCCCGAAGCGGAGATAAGTGCGGCCCAGTTCCAGGTACAGCCGGGCGGGCATCGAGGTAAGCCCGGGCTTGCCCCGCGCGGCGTTTTCCGCTTGGTAACGTGCGTCCCAGGCGAGCTCGATCCTCTCGCTGCGCAGCAGCGCGTCCAGGGACTTGCGGTACCAGCCCAACGCCTGCGCGCTTTTGGACGCCTCCCGGTCCCCAACATTGCGGTAGAAGACACCGGCGTCGCGGTAGGCCGTGGAGGCGTTGCGGGAGTCCGGCAGTCCATCCAGAATCGCCAGCGCGCGTTCCGCGTAACGGATGGAACCGGCCATGTCGCCGCCGGTGGCGGGCATGGAGGCGGTGGCCGCGGCCAGGTTGGCTTTGTAACTGTCCGGAACCGACCCGGCCGCGCTGAGCCAGAACGCCTGCGGGTCGAGCCAATCGCCATTGCGGGCGTAGGTGCGGGCGGCCAACCCCACCAAGAGCACCAGCAGACCGGCCAGCAACGCCGTCCGGTTGGCCGGCAGGTGGCGCCACAGCGCGTCCATGGCCCACACAAGAGCGATGGCGAAACCTACCGACGGAAGATAGAGAAAGCGCTCCGCCATGATGGTGCCGATGAGCAGCAGGAGATTCGACGTGGGGACCAGGGCGGCGAAAAAGAAAGCGATGGCAAAGGACACGGGCCGGTGAGTGCGCCGGAAGCCGATGGCTACAACGGCGGCGGCGACGGAACCGGCGAGCGCCGCGACGGCTTTCAGATCCCCCCAATTCCCCGGACTCCAGGTGAAAAGCGGGATGGCATTGTAGCTGTAGTCCCACGAGAGCCGGGCGGGCCACACCAGCAGTCCGAAATACCTGCCGATCACCCTGAACGCGGTGATGCGCGCGGTCCAGAAACCGGCGCCCAAGAGCGGATTGTCATAGAAGGGAGTGGCCTGGTAGGAACTGTTCGCCAGCACCTGGGAACGCACGTACAGGTACACCAGACAGGCGAGGGCAGCGGCGCCGTAGCTGGGCAGGCGGGCCGTCCACGAGAACGCCCGGGCGAAGATGAAATCGTAGATGGCGAAGACCGCCACCACTACGATGGCGCTTTCCTTGGAGAAAATGCCGATTGCCGTGGCCAAGCCGATGGCCGCCAGCCACCCGGCCTTGCGCGCACCGGAAGTTTCCAGCGCCTTCCGATGGCACAGCAAGGCGGCGAGCACGCCAAATGCCGCCAGCAGGTCGGCACGGCCCACCAGATTGGTTACCGATTCGGTAAGCACAGGATGCAACGCCCACAGAGCGCTGAGGAGGATCGCCAGGCGGGGACGCTCGAAGATGGCCAGCCCAAGAAGGTAGACCAGCACGATGTTGGCGGCGTGGAGGAGGAAATTGATCGAGTGATACCCGTACGGGTCGGGGCCGTGGCCCAGCACCGCATAGTCGAACAGGAACGAGAGCGTGACCAGCGGACGATAGAGGCCGGTATTCGCCGTGGGCCAATATTGCCCGGTCAGGATGCGGTGAATCTGCACCGGTGTGACCGCCTGAACGCGAGGGTCCTTGAGGATGATCCCGTCGTTATCCAGCAGAAATGGAGCGTGGAAAGAGTTGGAGTAAGCCAGCCAGGTAAAGCCGATGACCGCGGCCAGCAGGAGCGCACTTCTTACAGCCGGCCGGGCCGTAAGGCCGATGGTCCCACTCTGGCTCGCGGGCTTCCGGTTCCTGGCGTTCCGCGGCGCCGGTTTGGCTGCTTTATCGTGTCGCAAGGCTACTCCGTCTTGGAGTAGTAGTAAGTGTACTTGCTGTACAGCTCCGAGGCGCGCGCGCCATTGGCCACGATGCCCAGAACGTTGTTCTCGCACAGGGACTGCATGGCGCGGGTGACGTTATCGAACGTGGTAGAGCCGATTTTTACCACCAGGATGGCGCCGTCCGCCAGGGTGGCCAGCAGGTTGGCGTCGGCCGAGAACAGCAGCGGCGGGGTATCGAAAATCGACCAGTTGAAAGTGCGCGGCAGCTCTTCGAAGAGAGCCTTCACCTGCCGCATGTTCAACAGTTCCAGAGGATTTCGCACGGCGGAGCCGGCCGGCAGAAGGTACAGATTCATGCCCTCCACCTTGCGCAGCGCCTGGGCGAAGGTGCATTGTCCCATGAGATAGTCGGAAATGCCGGGCGCGCGTTTGATCTGGAAGAGGTTGTGGACGATGGGGCGGCGCAGGTCGAAATCGCCCAGCAGCACGGAACTTTCGGTCAGTTGGGCTTCCGCCAGCGCCAGGTTGACGGCGGTGAAGGTTTTGCCCTCCGCCGGCGAAGGGCTGGTGACGATGGCGGTGTGCAGAGGCTGGAGCGTCTGCAGGTGGTTCAGGCGGGTGCGCAGGGTGCGGAACTCCTCCGCGGGGGTTTCATGAGAATTGTTGAGATCCAGAAGATGGGATTCGGGCGCAGGTTCGAACTTCACCACTTCCACCTCGCCCAGCATGCCGGGGTGAATATTCAACCGCACGGTGGGGGCCGCGCCCATACTCACGGGAAGAAACTCGAGAGGGACATCCGGGCGCGCCGGGGTTGCCGGGTGGTCAATGGGACTTCCGCCCATCTCGGCCCGGCGTAAAGCATCGTGTACTCGGCTCATCTCTTCTCCAATCGCGCGAACGCGTCGTCCACTAAACCTGCGGAACGATGACGAAGTGGTAATACATCGCACCACTCATCAAAATACTTCCGACAATCAGGGCGCTCGACCAGGCCAGCCAGGCTAGCCGCCGTTTGCGGCGCACTAAGAGGGCATTTTCCAGCAGCGGAATGCTGCTCAGAACCGGCAGGTTGGTGTAAGCCCGGACGTCTTTCAAATTCTTTAGTGAGGTATTCTTGACTTCTTTGGCGCCGGCCAACGCCACGCCAAACACCAGCCCCATCACCGTGCCGATGCCCACGATGATTCCACGGTTCGGCTCCGTCGGGTTCTCCGGGGTGATGGGCTGTTCGAGGATTTCCAACTTCTCACCCACCTGGTGTTCTTCCATACTCTGCTGCGTCCCGGCCAGTTGCTTCTTGGTGCTCAGCTCGGTGTATTCGTCCTTAGCCATCTGCAGATCCTGGTTGAGTTGATTAAACTTCTGAATGATCTGCGGGCTGGCGGCGATCTTATCCTGAGTCTCCTTCAGTTGCCGGTTCAATTCGACAATGTGCCTCTCCAAAACCTGTTGCTGCAAGGCCGAACCCCGCATGGAGGCGACGATGTTGCCTTCCTCCGCCTTCAAATTGGCCAGTTGTTGAGCCACCTGGGGGTTGGTCACCGTTTTGGAAGTGGTTGACGGTTGAGTGCCGGCCGACTGGGTCCTTTCGATCTCTTCTTTCCGATCTTCCAGGGACTTAACCTGATCGTTGCAGGCCAACACTTCGGGGAAGTCGGGCTGATATCTTCTCAGCAGGGCGACACACTCCGACTTCTTGTTGGCGATCGACTGTTCGAGGTTGATCAGACTCTGGTTCGTCACTGCCTGATTGGAAGTAGTGACGGTGGAGTTCAGGTTCTGCTCGGTCTGACTCTGCAGGTTCTTGTTATTGTTCAGGCTCGATTCCAGGAGCGTCTGTCTCTGCACCTCACCGGCGATCTGCTGGTTTACGTTGGCGATGCGGGCCTGGAGCTCCTGGACGCCCAACAGATTCGCCTGCACGCTGTCCGGCAGCCGTCCCTGGTTCTCGGAGCCGAAACTGGCGAGGGCTGTCTGCGCGTTCTCCATTTTCTCCTTGGCATCCTTTACCTGGTCGAGGAAGAACGTGCTGGTGGCGCTGGCGTTGACGCCTTGCAGAACCACGTTCTTGCTCTGAAACTCGCCGACCAGTTCCACCACTAATGCCCGCGCCTTGTATTTGTCCGGATATTTGAACCAGATCCGGAAGGCCTGTGCTCCGTTGGTGGTGTTGGTGGTGTCGTACTCCTGGATGTGGACGTTCTTCCGAAAAGTGTCTTCGGCCACATCTTCCACCGAGTAACGCGCCCGTTCCTTTTTGTAGAGATCCAGTCTGGGCATTTGGATCAGGGTGATCAGGTTGTCGCGTCCCAGAATCTCCAGACGCAACTCCTGTAACCTCTGCGCCATCTGGCCGGTCATGGCCGAAGGCATGAGAGAGTTTGACACCGCGCCCGGCCTGATCTGCATGGCCGCCGAGCAAATGTACATGTCGGGCCAAAAGAAAGCCACCACCACCGAAATCACCAGGCCGGCGAACGTGGGTCCGATGACCCACGAACGATAGCGCCGCAAGATGTCAATGTAGTCTTCGACGTCCGGGGGACGCCGCGAAACACTCACGAAGTTTTGTGGAGCTGCCATAAGATCGATACCTTCGATTCCCCTCGCCGCGGCGACACCCCG
>PLRZ01000295.1 GCA_003164075.1 Bryobacterales bacterium
TCCACGACATCAGGAGTTCTGAAGGGAGCCAAGAGCCAACAGCTTCCCCCTAAAGTTCGCCGGCGCGCCGCCGATTATTGGAACGAGCGAGTCGCCATGCCACTAGCCGAAACCACCAACTTTGGAACCATCTTTTTCTCCCCGGAATCGGTGTTTGAATTCCCCCACGGGCTGCCCGGCTTTGAGGATCGCCGCAGATTTCTGCCGGTTCAAAATCCGCGAACCGCTCCCATCCTGTTTCTGCAGAGTCTGGAGGAGCCATCGCTCTGCTTTACGACCCTTCCCATCCTGGTGGTAGATCCGCAGTACCAACTGCGCATCGTGGAGCAGGATCTGGAAGCCTTGGAGTTTCCCGTGGATCTCCAGCCGCGCATTGGCGAGGATGTTCTGTGCCTGGCTGTGCTGTCCCTCCGGAAAACCGGAACGACGGCCAATCTGCTGGCGCCGGTAGTGGTCAACCTGAAGAATTACAAGGCGGTGCAGGCGGTGTCGCAGGAATCGGGCTACTCCCACCAGCACTTCCTGTTCCCGCAAGAGGAGCCGGTATGTTGATGATGTCGCGGCGCCAGGGAGAAACGATCCTGATCGGGGACGACATCGAGATTGTGATCGCGCACATTGGGCGTTCCCGTGTGAAGGTGGGCATTCGCGCGCCCCGGCGCGTGCAGGTGGTGGCACAGGAAGTGAAACTGGTGGGTGACGAAAACCGCGCGGCCGCGCAGGCGCCCTCGGCGGAGGTGTTGCAACTAATTCTGGCGCAATTGCGCCCGGGCCCTCATACTTTGCGTCCGCGGCCCGATGAGGAAAGTGTCCGGCAAGATGCCGGGACAAAAAACTGAAAGGATTTCAAAATGCTTTCCATCCAAACTAACGTAAACTCTCTTATCGCTCAGCAAAACCTGAACGTCAACAATCAATTCCAGGCCAACACCATCGAGCAGTTGACCTCCGGCTATCGCATCAATTCGTCCGGCAACGATGCCGCCGGTCTGGCGGTTGCCAACCAGTTCCGCAACAACATTGCGGAAGTGACCCAGGGCGTGGCCAACGGCAACGATGCCGAGGCGCAGCTCCAGATCATGGACGGTGGGATGAACAACATCTCGCAGATTCTGGACCGGCTGCAAACCCTGGCGACGCAATCGGCCTCGGCCTCTTTTACGGGCGACCGCACGGTTTTGAACAACGAGTTCCAGACGGATATTTCGGAAATCAACCGTCAGGCCCAGGCCATTGGCCTGAACACCGGCGGGAGCAACGCCAAGAACCTCGCCATCTACCTTGGCGGCGGCCAGGGCGCCTCGTCTTCCGCGACCCTTTCGAACGGCACAGTGAGCGTCAACCTGGGCGCCTCGACCGTGGATGCCCAGAGCTTAGGGCTGAATGGCGTGCAAACCAAGAATAGCACGGCCTACGATCTGGGTGCGTCCAGCGCGTCCAGCGTGTCCAACATCATTGCCGATACAACCGACAACGGAGCCACCGGAACCACGGCGACCTTCAGCTTCTCGGGCGCCGGTTACGGCGATACCAACGCCATCGGCATCAACGTCAATTTGAGTGGAGTGGCCTCCACCTCCGATCTGGTCACCAATATCAACGCCGCGATTCAGACGGCCGCCCAGGGAACCAGCGGCTATGCGTCCGCCTTCAAAGCCGCCAACATCACGGCGTCTATTGTCACGAATTCAGCGGGCCAACAGCAACTTGCGTTCAGTTCGAGCAACAGTTCGTTCTCGGTAGCATCGGGCAACACCATGGCCAGCGCCCTGATGGGCAGCTTCAACGCGGCCGCCGCTACGCCGGCGACCGCGGGCGCCGCGGCTGGGGTCATCCAGGTTGCGAGCGGCTCGTCCGAATTGGGTTCTCCGGCCACCAACTCCGCCCCGGCCACCGCCAACGACCTGAGCTTACTGGCTGCCATCACGGCGGGCTCGCAGTCGGTCTCGATTAACGCTGTCGACACCAGTGGCAATCAGCACAGCCTCACGGTGAACCTGTCCGCCGCCAACACTACCAGTCTGAGCACGGCGCTCGACGCGATCAATACTGCGCTGCAGAAATCCGACGATTCCACGCTCCAGCAGATCACCGCGGTGCAGACCGGCACTTCAGCCTCTACCACGTTCAACTTCGTAAGCACGCTGCCCACCTTCACGGTGAACGTGGGGGCGGACGCCACGGCTAACACGGAGGGCGTCAACACCGTCACCAACCCCGCCGCCACGGGCGTCGGCATGACTATGCAGGCAGTGCAGGTAGGAACCGGCAGTACCGCCGATATCAGCACTTTGGCCGGTGCTACCACAGCCGTGTCCGCCGTCTCGGCCGCGGTGGCGGCGCTGGGAAGCGCTCAGGCCGCCATCGGCAAGGGCGAGAATCAGTTGAACTACGCCATCAACCTGGCGACCTCGCAAATCACCAACTTCTCCGCGGCGGAATCGCAGATCCGCGATGCCGATGTGGCGCAGCAAGCGGCCAACCTGACCAAGGCCCAGACCCTACAGCAAGCCTCCATCGCTGCCATGGCCCAGGCCAATTCCGCTCCTCAGGCAGTGCTTTCCCTCCTGAAGGGTTAACCCTAATCACTAACGTGGCGGAGCGCTCCGGCAGATCGGGCG
>PLRZ01000016.1 GCA_003164075.1 Bryobacterales bacterium
CCACACCCAACAGCGAGGAGTCCATTCTTCGCGCCTTATCGAACATGACACTGAGGTCTGAAATTGTCGCGAAATTCCCATAGCCCGTTATCGTGGCGAACAAAAGGCGAATATGCGAGAATCTGTTCATGGCACGCCGTCCCGAATCTGAAGCCATCCTTGACCGGGAACAACTCTCGGAATTCACCCGGCGATTGCAGATGTTGAGTGACGATGGCGTAGAGAAAATCTACCAGACTGCCTATCGAAATTGCCGGTTCGACGGGAAGAGACTGCCACCCGCCGTGGCGCTTCAACAACTCGTGGCGTGCTGGCGGGTCTTGAGAAAATACAGGGCGATGAGTCGGTAATCTCGATTTGAACGCTCCGGCCGGTCTCGGTGCTGCTTACCATGAAATGCGTCTCACGGCTTAGACTCCTTCGCTGACGCCCGTGAGCTTAGTCAACCTTGCCCTCTTGCGCTCAAAGGTTGCCTTTGCGCAGTTCCTCAGGGTTTCTCTGCCTACCACAACTTCTCCTAGCTCCATCAAGACGTTAAGTGGAACACCAGCCGTATTCTCGCGAGATTCTACAGAATACCGAATGTAGTCAACCTGAAATTCGGCCATTGTAGATACGTCGCCGGCATCAAGTAGGTGCCAGTTCTTCTCAAGGAGATCCATGATCCGCTTATTATTCTCGATGCTACGGATGGAGTAGGCGTTCTTTAGGTCAATAGTTCTTGAGTGAGCCGTTGAAAACGCTTCGATGGTTTCGGGGCTCGGAACGCTTTTGCGCCCCTCGAAGAACTTGGCACGAGCGGCGTCTACCTTCTCATGTAGTTTCCATAGTTCACCGTTCTGGCTGGCCAGGAAATGGAGGGGGCCGTAAAGAGACTGCAATTGCTCCCGCAATGCCTCGACCTCCCTAGAATGGACAACTGAGCGCTGGTTCACCCACAAAGTCACGGCTACCGCCACGAATGTAATTAGTGGGGCCACCAGCGTAATGACAAGTTTTTCCGACATCACCCAAATCCCTCTGTCCGCTACGTCCCGTTCTTTGCGTGGAACTCCGCCCACCTCTTCCTTTGTGCCGCCGCAATGCGTTTCCTTGCCGCCGCACTCATCGTGCGCCGTGGCTTCGGTGCGCCGTTGGCCGTGGTGGTTGCGATATGAACGGCCTTGCCGCCCAACTGAGCACGAATGACAGCAATCTTTTCCTCGATGCCTTTGAGTTGAAATTCGTAGCCGATCAATGCGGCTTCCAGCGTCGAACGATCCATTGTGCCGTTTCCTCCCAATCGAACAAATCGTACTACTATTGTTTTGAGGATACCACCCACCGATGCGAGGATGGCGAGCGGGATGCGCCGTTTATCGCCGACTCCCTCGACCTAGAATAGTTGATATGGCCGATTCGGGGAAATCGACTCGCAAATTCTGTTATGCATGTGGACGCGCGGCCACGACAAAAGAGCACGTCCCACCGCAGTGTCTCTTTCCCCCAGGTTACCGGAGCCACCTTGTCACGGTTCCGTCATGTGCGGAACACAACAACGCGAACTCCAAGGACGTGGAGTACGTCCGAGGAATTCTGCTTTCACTCGCGCAACTCGGCTCAAACAGCAAGCCGGTTTTCGATGCGATGATGCGCTCAATTGATCGACGGCCGCATCTCGTTAGCACGATGTTCCAGGACCTCCAACCAATCCAAATCGAAGGACATGAAACGGCCGCATTCACTGTAGACTTGCCTCGATTCGACAAAGTAATCACGGCTATCGCGAGAGCTATTCACTATCGCGATTTTAACGAGAAACGGCGGGATTGGGACGTGTTCTGTCCACACTTCTACCAGTCCGGGTCCGCAGCTTCCAAACGTGACGCCTACGACCCGTTGCGCGAAGTAGCGGCAATACAGAAGTACGTTTACGCCCCTTCGGATGCGCCGGAGGTTTTCTGCTACGGCAGGGCCGGCAAGAGTCCAGGAAGGTCCGTCTACCAGTTCGTGTTCTACGATGTGATGATCGTGTTTGCTTGGCCCTACCTACGCCACTGGCGGTAGCGAAGCGCTTCCGCTATAAGCTGAGCGCGTCATCCAACTGAGATTTCGTCACCTCGAAACATCCGCACTCGGCGCATTCCACCCGGACCATTCGGCTATCGAAGTCAACCACCCTGAACCGCGCCAAGCGGTTACACCGCGGACACGGCCCGGTTTCGCAACACATCGGGATGAGATGAATATCACCCGGCGTGAAGCAACTCAGTGAGCGGAGTAACGAGCGGACGATGCCGGGGATACGATATCGGCTATATCGCGCCGTTGGCTAGTGGTGGCCAGATAGCCGTGTCAAACATGCGATGGATCAAGCACCAATAGCACCGCTCTCGGCCATCCTCTCACGTCGCCGATTTCGATTCGCCCGAGCCATACTCTCTGCCCGAATGACGGGCGGTTCGCGGGGTTGAGGCGGTTACTTTGAAACCTGAGGCAATAGGAGGGAAAGCCCTTGGCAAAGGACTGTACCGGCTGCGAATACAGCAGCCAGAGCATTCCAACGGGACTGGCTCTGTACGGCTCTCACAACTTCTGTCGGAGGGCCACTCACGTACCCCATCGGTAGCGGCGTTTTGATCCGCGCCGCCATAACCCAACAGAACGCGGAAGCCAACGCCATAACGAATCCAGCCCACGAAACAAAAGCGATATAGTTCATGGACCCATCCTAACCGATTGCTTCCGATGGTCGGCCAGTATAGTGGTCCCGGGATTTCAGA
>PLRZ01000460.1:0-7167 GCA_003164075.1 Bryobacterales bacterium
GCGGCATCCGCGCCGCGACCCGCGCCACGCCCGCCCGCGGCGCCCGGCATTCCGCCCCGGCGTCCACCGGCGTCCTGCATGTCGCCCGACGCCTGGTCCTGGCCGCCGCCACCGGCGCCCGCCGCTCCGGGCGTGCCGGCCGCTCCATTGGGGGTGAGCTGCAAACTGGCGAACAGGGAACCGGCCGTGTTGGTGACATTTTTCCTGGAGTTGGCCTCGGCTGTGGCCATCACGCGATCGACCTCGGCCGGACTCATCCCCAAACCCGCTAACAGAGCGCGCATNNGTGGCCGTGCCGCTCAACGTCTTGATCTTGCCGTGAAACTGCTTGTCCGGAATCGAGTCCAACTGCAGCAGGGCATCCTGGCCTTCCACCAGATTGGCGCGATCCAACTCGCCCACCTTGGCCCACACCTCCACTTCGGAAAGGTCCAGGATATCGGCTACCAGCATTCCGGGCTGGAGAGTATCGCCTTCCCGGATGTCAGGCATGACTTGACCGAAATTGAAATTGCCGGCGCGGTTCTGGCGGATCGATACCAGCCCCGTGATCTCGGCCAATGCCTTGGTCTGTTGAATGCGCTGTTCTTCACGCCGGATGTCCAACAGGTTACGGCCGCGCTGTTCGGCGTACACCGCCAGGATGGACTCGTTTTGAGCTTTCCGCATGGCGATGTCGGTTTCAAGCTGGGTCACCGCGCGCTTGGCCTCCTCGAGAGCGAGCCGGTTCTTCTTGGCGTCGATCAGGTCGGTGACGTCTTCCTTCTGCACGTTCAGCTCGGCGGCGCGCACCGCGAAGCGCTGCTTCAACAGGGCCAGGGCATCCTGGCTGGCGGTGATGCCCAAATTGGCATTAGCGCCTTTGATCTGCTCGTCGGTCTGCTGTAACGCCATCTGGTCTTCGTCGAGCGCGGCCAGGCGCTCGGAATCGTCGTACTCCACGATCAGGTCCTTCTCGCGGGCCAAGGAACCCGCCGGAGCCAGCGCCGTAACCTGCACCGTCCCGTTCAGGTTGGGCGCCACCAGTGTCACCGACCGGACGGCGTGCAATTCGCCGCGCGAATAGGCGCGGATGGTGACGTCGCCGCGTTGCACCTTGGTGGTCGCAAGCTGTTCCTGATGCGACGGCAATTGCTGGTACCAGCGGTAGCCGTACCATCCGCCACCCACCAGAATCCCCAGTATGACTATTCGAAAGATCGCCTTTTTCATGAATCCGTTCCTCAGGCGGGTGGTCCGCGGACAGTGAGCCCGGAACCCACCCCCTGCCGCAACTACATTTTCTTTTTGGCCCTCTTGGCTGCGTCGGCGGGACTTTCCAGGGTGACGATGTCGCCTTCCTTCAGCCCGCCCACGACCACGATATCGTCGTCGTTGCGCTGTCCCACTTCGATGGGCACCAGTTTGAAGCTCTTACCCGATTGCAAATAGGCGGCCGGCTTTCCGTCTTTGTCGAAGCTGGCACGGATCGGGATGAGGAGCTTGTTGGGCTCCCTCTCGATAATCACCTCCGCGCTGGCGCTCATGCCCGGGCTCAAGCGCGGGTCCAGATTTTTCAAAGTGGCGCGCGCCGGGAAGGTTTTTTCGGGAGTCGCGCCACCCTTGAAAATCAGGGCGGCGATGGGGCTGATGAAATCCAGGTTGGCCATGAATTCCTTGTCGGGAATCGCGTCCACGCGGATCCGAACCGGCTGGCCGAGCTGCACCTTGCCGCGGTCCACCTCTTCCAGTTTCAGATCGATGTACAGTTCGGTCAGCTCCGGAATTTCCACGATTTCGGCGCCGTTCCACACGTTGTCGCCCTCCCGGAAAGGCGGCAGGGACTGCCCGAAGGTTCCCGCCGAGCGGAAGTTGGACAGAACGTTGACTACTCCGTCGGTAGGAGCGCGAAGCTGCATCATGCCCAGATAGCCGGTGGCCGTGTTCAGATCGCTACTCGCCTTGTTTTTTTGCTGCGTCAGGCGAAATGTGTCGGCGTCGTTACCCACCTGGTGGGCGTTAATAGTCGCCTTCACCTGCTGCAGGCTGCCTTCCTGCACCCCCACCGTAATGCGGAACTTCTCACCGTCGATGGCGGAGAGCACGTCGGCCTTGCTGGCATCCAGCTTGGCGCTTTCCACACCATATTCGGACGTCATCTTGTTCATGAGGTCGCTATCGTCGTTGATCCGCTGGGTGGCGTGCAGTTGGTCGATGGAGCCCTGGATCGCCTGCACCTGCAGGGTTTGCTGGATGACGTTCTGCTCCTGCTGCATGCCGTCGAATTCCACCACCACGTCGCCCTTTTTGACCAGGCTGCCCTGGGCCGCCAGGTGCACGATGCGCAGTCCGGGCGCCTGCGGGGCCTTCAGGATAGTGGAATGAGCGCTCTTGATGTCGCCGCGGGTCCGCACGCTGATTACAAAATCGCCGCGCCGCACGGGCGCCGTGGCAACCTCCACTTCGGTGGTTGTGGAGTAGTGATACGCGGCATACAAACCGCTGCCGCACGCCGCGAGTCCGATCACCCACGTGATAATCTTGACGCGCCGCGGATTGGACTTCCCCAGGCGAGTCGTCGGTCTCTGATCTTTGGATGCCATAGTATTATTTCCGCTGGTGTTCTATCGGGGACGGCTTCCAGCCCTACATAGGCCGCTGCAGCGCCACCACGTCGCCTTTTTGCAAGCCGGAATGGATGGCCACCTCGGTAAAGCTGCTCACCCCGGGCTCGACTTGCTTTTTGGTCCACCCCTCGGGGCCCTGAACATAGACGAACGCGCCGCCATTCTCTTCAAACACCGCCGCCCGCGGCAAAATCATAGTGTTGGTTTCCGCGCCCAGAATCACTTCGGCGCTGCCGGTGAGATCCGGAATCACCCGCGGGTCCATCCTGTCGATCTTGATGCGAATCGGGATTTCGCCCACGTATCCGGCGCGGAAGGTGCTGGTCTTCGACATGGCGCCGATGCCCTCCAATACGCCCGGCAAACTGATATCCGGATAGGCGTCCAGGTGGATAATCGCCTTCATCCCCAGCCGCAGTTTCTCGGCATCCACCTGGTTTACGGTGGCGTCGAGAATCATCGAACTCGGATCCACGATGGTCAGGAACGGTTGGCCGGCGTTCACCTGGTCGCCTTCGCGGACTTGGCCGTATTCGCCGTTGCGGATGATGCTGGCCATTACAGCGATGCCCTCCATGGGGCTGTGGATGTCCATCCTTTTCACGTTGCCGTCGGCGCGCTGCAATTCGATGTTCGACTGGTCTTTGGTCAACTCCGAAACGCGGATGGTGGCGCGCTGCGATTCGATCACCAGCGAATCCTCGAACACCAATTGCTTGTAGGCGGCCTCCGCCTGTTCGGCCGCGAGCTTCAGGTTCTCGGCATCGATGGCCGCCTTTACCGGAATCGTGCCCAGATCGAGCACCGCCTGGTCCCAGGTGGCTTTGGCCGCACGCACCGTCTGATCGTGCGCTTCCTTTGTGGCTGCCAGGCTGGCGATCATTTTCCTGATGCTATTGTCGGTCTGGATCACCATGTCTTTGTAGTCGTCCAGGCGCAACAACTGGTTGGTGGGGTCGAACTGCGCCACCAGATCGTCTTTCTTGACACGGATACCGGCTTTGACTAAATGCAGCAACACCAGATTGAAGTCGTTTCCACCCGGCCCGCCCAATCCGCCGCCGCCCATGCCGCCGCGGTTGGTGTTGGAACGGCTGCCCTGAATGCGCGGCGCCAGCAGGGAGGCAAAGTTCTTCGCCGCCACAGTCCCGGCCACGCGTACCGTCCGGTTTATGTCGCCGACCACTACGGACACCACCGGCACGGTGATCACCGGGCCGCCGCCTGCGGTCTTGGCCGCTGCCTGACTCTTCAAATAAAAAGCCACGCCGGCCGCAATCACGACTAAAGCTAGCGGAATTGCCCACCTGGCAGGACCACGCTTGTTCGGCTCCCGGGGAGGCACTACCGACGGCCTCGGCGCCCCCGGTTGAGGAGCGCTGGGCTCCCTTGCCGGATCGGGCATAGGAGCACTGTTCGATAACGATGACATGTTCACCCTAAGTGGGCCCGCGTGGGCCCCGCGATGCACGGTAAAAAAGGATTCAACGGAAATGACGAGATTCCGGATGGAAAGGTTATCGCCCGACAAGCGAAAGTTCCATTAATTTTGCGATTGTCCGTACCTGATTTTTCCACGCTAACACGCTTGCGGGTGTATGGGGGAGATGCCTATGTGCAAAAACTCCACACAGCGTTGCTTTTGGCCGGTAATTTGCCTTCTCGGGTCAGAACTCCTGACGTCGGCCGGGGATTTCGGATAGTTGGGGAAATTGACNNGCGCCACGAAAACGGGCTCATCCCGAATTCCACGACGTCAGGAGTTCTGCCGGGTGGGCTTTCACCGCCCCGCGATCAAGGCGGTATGAGCGAGCTCCGAAGTGCAACTGGCAGTGAGCCCGCAGGTGGGGCAGGCGGTGCCGCCTGCCCGCCCGCGCTGAATTTGGCCCGCTGCTCGAATAGGATCGAGCGAAGGCGAGCACCGCCTGCCCCACCTACGAAGTTCTCCCCACGCAGCGGTGGATGGGCAAAAGTGTTGCTTTCAACAAGTAGCCGTCTACTTCATCGTCCCGCGGCAGCCGGCGGCAGAGGCTCGTAAATCACGAACGCAAAGCGCGTGGAATCCGGCGACCAGGAGTTCACGTTGATGGTGCCCTGTCCCCCGAAAAACGTCGTGACCACCTGAATCCGCGGCGGGTTGGCCACGTGCGCGCCCGGCATGGGCATCATGCGAAGCTGGGTGCCCGCCATCTTGTCGTTATGGGTGGCGGTGCCTTTTGGAAAGCTCAGGAATAAGAGCCACTTGCTGTCCGGAGAAGGATGCGGGAACCAGTCTTCCATTTCGTCGCTGGTCACCCGCTCGGCCTTCTGGTCCCCGGGACCGGCGCCATCGGCGGGAATCCGCCAGACATCCCAGGTGCCGGAGCGGTCGGAGTTGAAGTAGATCCATTTGCCGTCGGGGGAATAATCGGGTCCGTCGTCGTAGCCGGGGTTGGAATCGAGCTGCTGCGATTCGCCGCCCGCCGCGGGAACCCGGAATATGTCGTAGTTCGACGGAATGCCGTTCGCCGCCGGATGCTGGTACACGTATGCCATGTACTTTCCGTCGGGAGACCAGCCATGGAAATAGCTGGGCGTGGTGGTCACCATCACGTGGGCATTCGAGCCGTCGGCGTTGGCGAGGTAAACCTGGGATGCGCGCGACGTCGGCGAGGAGGCCGAAAACCCGATGTACTTGCCATCCCAGGAAGGCGCATGGTCGTTATTCAGGCGCAGCGAGGGATCGATATTAATCGGCTCGGGCGTGATATTGGCGCCGGCCACCGGAATGCGGAAGAGCTTGCCCCCGGAATTTGCCAGCAGGTATTTGCCGTCGACAGTCCAGTTGGGCGCTTCGAACACCGTGTCGGCCTGGTAGACCGTGTGGATGGATTTGTCGCGCATGTCGTAGATGGAGATCTTGCTGCGATAACTGGGCATCGGTCCGCGGCCTGCCGGTAAGGTCTCGACAGTCACGTTGGAGAATACCGCGCTCGTCAGGCCATTGGCGTCATGCGAACAGACGGCCAACCCGACGTAGACCGGATCCTGAAGGACCACATCCGTGGGCCCGGGGGTGGTGGTAAGCGCACCGCCGGGTTTGCCGGCCATCGCCACAAATCGGCCGCCCCGCCGCTCGATGCGAATGTGCGCCGGCGCTGTGCCATCGAGGAACTCCGGCTGGACCGTGTCCGCGGTCGCACCGGCCGCGGTAGGCCGCCATTGCACGGCAATCTCGCCATTCCCATGGAACGCCACATCGACGTAGGCGGAGTCCGCATCCAGGCTCTGACGGATCATGAGCGCCGCTTTGCGCTTGGTCTGGGCGCTGGCGCCGGGGAACTGCACATCGGCAGTGAGCGCCATGTTGCCGGACATCTTCTTCCACACGAACTGGAACGAGTCGGCCTTGCCCCACATGTCGGCGCCACCGCCAGTCACGCGGTATGCGCCGGCGCCGGCTAACTCCGCTTTGCCCTTTTGGGTGACGCCGATGTCGGTATTCGATTCGAAGGGCCCGAGATTCTCGGCGCCACAGAGTGCCACCAGGCCACAGACGGCCAGGAGGCGGAGCGAGCTCTTAGCTTTCATATTCGGTTCACTTGGCCGCCCAGTATGCCGGGTGACCCACGTACGTTTCGTTTTCCAGATTGGCCAGGATGGCGCGGCGCATGGCGATGACGTCTACCGAACCCTGCTCCTGGTAGATCACCCTTCCGCCCGGTGCGATCACCATGGTGAAAGGCACGCCGGCGTCCCATTTGGCGTCAAACGCGGCCTGCAGGGCGTAGGTGTCGTCGGAGCCGAACATCAGATTGCGGCTGGAGGCGTGCTGCGCCTGCAAAGTTTTCAGGACGCCGGCCTTCTCGTCGGGATAGTTGGTGGACACCGTGACCAGGTCGAAATCGCGGCGCCGGAACATGCGCCAGGTATCTTCGATGGCCGGCATTTCTTCCAGGCACGGGGCGCACCAGGTGGCCCAGAAGTTGACCACCATCACTTTGCCGGTGGGGTTGGAGCGGAGCTTCTTCAGATCGTCCGCCGTCGCCATTTCCACAGTCACGGGCTCGGCCTCGATCTTCTTCAATTCGGCGATCCCGGTGTCGATTTTCGACTTCCACTTGGTGGAGCAGCCGAAGGCCGGAGTGTGCGGCGTGGCCACCGGCTGGCCGGCCACCATGGCGTCGAGGGCCAGGCGCGCATCCTGGATTTTCACGATGGACTCGCGCTGCGCATTGTCGATGCGGCCCTCGTATTGCAGCTTGCGGTCCTTATCGAAGATGAAGATGTGGGGAGTGGCCTGCGCCCCGTAAGCTTGGGTAACCGACTGCGTCGCGCCGTCCCATAAGTAAGGGAAGTTGAAGTGCCGGTATTCGGAGCGGACCTTCATCTCTTCCAGGCTGTCGCTGACGTCGGTATAGCCCAGTTCGGAGAGTTGGACCGCTTTGGGATCGTTGGGATTGATGGCCACGAATCCCACTCCCTTGGCGGAGTAGTCATCCACCAGCTTCTTCATGCGGCCTTCGTAGAGCTGCGACGTGGGGCAATGATTGCAGATGAACATCACCACCAGGATGGGGTC
>PLRZ01000460.1:7266-8641 GCA_003164075.1 Bryobacterales bacterium
GCCGCCGCTGGTACTTCCGGCGTCAGAACTTGAACCGGAGCGAAAGTTGCAGGTGTCGCGGGACGTTGTTTTGCGCCGTCACCTGCCCGAACGCCGAGTTGGTCGGGCTGGTGTTGGGAGCGGCGAAATTCACCTGGTTGAAAACGTTCAAGGCTTCAAAACGGATCTCCAGGCTGGTGCGCTCCTTGATGGGCGTGTTCTTGATGAGCGAAGCGTCCCAGGAATTGTACGCGTCGGCCCGGATTCCGCTGAACCGCGCGGAAAGGGTGACCAGGTTGTTGGCAAGCTGTTGCGCCGAATTCGTATTGAAACAGCTTGTGTTAAACCAATGGTGGACCTTGCTGCTGTTGGTTCCGGAGATCGGTATTTCCGAGAGAGGACAGGTCATGATGGCATCCCCGAATCCGATGGCCGCGCCGCTCTGGTAGGTGTAAATGGGCGCGAGCTGCCAATTAGCTACCAGAATGTTGGCTACACCATGGGCGTGGGTCAGCATTGGCTTCCCTTTGCCGAACGGAAGTTCGTAGATCCCGGAAACGGACCAGTGATTCGGGTAGTCCTGCGAGGAAGGGGCCTTCGCCGGAGAGACGTCGCCCGGATTCAACAGGCCGGTTGCCTCATCGTACTTGGAATGCGTGTAGTTCAATTGGGCCGTGAAGCCGTGCGAGAATCGCTTCTCCACGCGCACGTTGGCCGCATCGTACCAGGCTTTGCCGTCGTAGGTGTAGTACGAAATGCCGGCGAACTGCGGGTAGGGCGAGAGCAGTATGGAGCGCGCAATGGTGTTGGTGGACCCACGGGTAGTGCCCGCGAATTGGCTCACGCCGTAGAATGGATTGGGCAGGTTCGCGGTGAGATAGTTGATGGTGGTCTGATCGCGGGTTGAGAGAGTGCTGAGATACTGGTCGGGCAAAGGGCTCAACGAGCGGCTGACTTCCAGATCGTAGTCGCGGGCTCCCGCATAGCCCACATCCAGCAGGATGTGTCCCGGGAATTCGTGCTCGATGTCCACCTGATACTTCTCCAGGCGGGCAGCCTCCGGATTCTGGGCGAAAAAGCTGATGGCATTGCCGACGTTGGTCTGAGAGCCGAGCGTGGCGCCCGTCGGGGAGACGAATCCGTTGGGGAACGGATTGGAATTGGTGGCGAGGTAGGTGACGCCGCCGTTGGCCGAAGGGATCACGTTGGTGGTGGTCAGGAAGCCGGAGTTCTGGATCACGTCCTGAAGCTTGGTGCCCAGCGCCCCAAAGTAGCTTCCGAAGCCGCCGCGAATGACGGTTGTAGCGTTCACCTGATAGGCGAATCCAAGCCGCGGCATTATATTGTTGGTGTCGGCATGGTACAGCGACTGTCCGTGCCCGTTGGGTGTCGGGAA
>PLRZ01000076.1 GCA_003164075.1 Bryobacterales bacterium
GCGCCACGTCTTGGCTCAGGTCAATTTCCCCAACGATCCGAAATCCCCGGCCGACATCAGGAGTTCTGAAGATACCACCGTCTGCGGCCCACTCAATTTCCTTCGGTCAGACGCTGGCGCCTACCAGCGACCGATACGGCCTTCCCACTTCCTGCGCATCCACCACCGCCATCGCCGCCAGATTCACGATGTCGTTGACTTCCGAACCGCGCTGCAGCACGTGGACGGGCTTCGACAGACCCGCCAACAGAGGGCCGATGAGTTCCGCGCCGCCAATACGGTGCAGCAATTTGTAGGCGATGTTGCCGGATTCCAGGTTGGGGAAGATCAGCACATTGGCGCCGCCCTTGAGCGTGCTGAAGGGGTACGTCTCCTCCAGAATCTGCGGGACCACCGCAGTGTCGGCCTGCATTTCGCCATCGATCATCAGGAGCGGCGCGCGGCGGCGGACCAATTCCACGGCCTTGCGGATCTTGATGCAGAGCGGATGGTTGGTGCTTCCGAAATTCGAGAACGAGAGCATCGCCACACGCGGTTCCTTGCCGAAACGGCGGGCCTTTTCCGCGGCCATGATGGCGATTTCCGCCAGATCTTCCGCGGTCGGGTCGATATTCACGGTCGCATCGGCCAGGAAAAAGATGTCGCTCTTGGGAGTGATCAGCACGTATACTCCCGCCACGCGGCGCAGCTCGGGACGGACGTCGATGACCTGGAGGGCCGGCCGAATGGTGTCGGGATAATGCGTGGTGAGCCCGCCGATGAGCGCGTCGGCGTCGCCCAGGCGAACCATCAGGCTGCCGAATGTGACGGGGTTCAGGATGGTCTGCGCCGCCTCGGTACGGGTTACGCCCTTGCGCTGCCGCAGACTGTAAAACTCCTCCGTAAACACGGCCTGGCGCGGGGATTTCAGGGGATCGACGATGTGGATGCCGTTCAGGTGCAGATGCAGTTCCTGGACCTTGGCGTGAATGCGCTCCGCATTGCCCAGGAGAATCGGAACGGCAATCTGCTCGTCGATCAGAATTTGCGCGGCGCGCAGAATCTTGCCCTCTTCGCCTTCCGTGAATACAATGCGTTTGGGCGCGCTCTGCGCCTTGTGGATCATGGACCGCATGACGCCGTGGGCGGTGCCGAGGCGGCGCTCCAGGGCTTCGCGATACTGGTTGATATCGACGGGCACCTGGGCCACGCCGCTGTCCATGGCGGCCTGCGCCACGGCGGAAGCTTCCCAGATGAGTACGCGCGGGTCGAACGGCTTGGGGATGATGTACTCGCGTCCGAACTCGATCCGGTCGACGGAATAGGCGCGCAGCACGGAGTCGGGGACGTCTTCCTTGGCGAGGGATGCCAGGGCGCGGGTGGCGGCCATTTTCATCTCATCGTTGATGGTGGTGGCGCGCACGTCCAGGGCGCCGCGGAAGATGAACGGGAAGCCCAGAACATTGTTCACCTGGTTGGGGAAATCGGAGCGGCCGGTGGCCACGATGGCGTCGGGACGCGCGGTCTTGGCGGCGTTGTAGTCGATTTCGGGGTCGGGGTTTGCCAGGGCGAAGATGATGGGATTGGGCGCCATCGGCTTCACCATTTCGGGAGTCACCGCGCCGGCGCTCGACAGTCCGAAGAAGACGTCGGCGCCCACCAGCGCTTCGGCCAGCGTGCGGGCTGTGGTGGTGGAGGCATAGCGCGCCTTGTAGGCGTTCATGTGTTCCGTGCGGCCCTCGAAGATGACGCCCTTGGTGTCGCACATCACGATGTTCTCGCGGCGCACACCCAGATTGATATAGTGGGCCGCGCAGGAAATAGCGGCGGCGCCGGCGCCGTTGAAGACGATCCTGATTTCGGCGATTTTCTTGCCGGCCAGTTCCAAAGCGTTGAGCAGACCGGCGCCGGAGATGATCGCCGTGCCGTGCTGATCGTCATGGAAGACCGGAATCTTCATGGTCTTGCGCAGTTCCTCTTCGATATAGAAGCACTCGGGCGCTTTGATATCTTCCAGATTGATGCCGCCGAAAGTGGGCTCCAGCATCTGGCAGGCGAGAATGATCCGGTCCGGATCCGCGGTGGCCAGTTCGATGTCGAACACGTCGATATCGGCGAAGCGTTTAAACAGGACGCCCTTGCCTTCCATTACCGGCTTGCCGGCCAATGCCCCGATATTGCCCAGGCCGAGGACCGCGGAACCGTTGGTGACCACGCCGACCAGATTCCCCTTGGCGGTGTACTTGTAGGCGAGGCTGGGGTCGCGCTCAATTTCCAGGCACGGAACGGCCACGCCGGGAGTGTATGCAAGACTGAGATCCCGCTGTGTCCGGCAGGGCTTGGTCGGAGTCACCGACACTTTGCCCGCCGGAGATGCGGAATGGTACTCCAGGGCATCTTCCGGACGGATCTTCATAAACTTATCCTTTCTAGGGCAATTATATCCGTATCTCGTGAATTAGCCTACAATATGTGGACTGTTTTGCCAGTGGGACTGACGGAATCGTCAGTGTTTTACCCGATTTTTGTTCTTCCACGCATGGTGGTATTACACGACTATAGGGTACTGATATCTTAGTTGGTGGAGTGGTCCGAACTTGGATACACTCGTCGAAGCCGCTCCGCTTCGCTGCCGCCGCAACCAGAGAGGGTCCGAGTCATGCAACCGCCGCAAGCTGCCACTCCGAAGAGGTTTTATCGCACGCTCTATTTTCGAGTCGTCGCCGGCATTCTGCTGGGGGTCCTGCTGGGAGTAGTTGCGCCCGCCACGGCCGGGCGGATGGAGCCCCTGGGCACAGGTTTTATCAAACTGATCCGCATGATGATCGGGCCGATCATCTTCTTTACGGTGGTGGTGGGAATTGCCAGCATCGGCGATATGCGGAAGCTGGGGCGCGTGGGCCTGAAGGCGCTGCTCTACTTTGAAGTGGTCACCTCCATGGCGCTGCTCATCGGATTGCTGGTGGTGAATGTGATCCAGCCGGGCGCGGGGATGAATGTGGACGCCAGCAAACTGGACGCCACGGCCATCCAAAGCTATGCCGTCCAGGGACACAGCCTGAAAACCGTCGACTTCATCATGAATATCATCCCCAGGACATTCATCGGGGCCTTTGCGGAGGGCGATATTCTGCAGGTTCTGCTGCTGGCGATTCTGGTGGGGCTGGCCATGGCCGCGCTGGGGCAGGGCAAGTCGCTGGTGGCGGGGTGCGACAAGATCGCCCATCTGATGTTCGGCGTAATCGGCCTCATTATGCAGGCGGCGCCCATCGGCGCGTTCGGCGCCATGGCGTACACGGTGGGCCACTATGGCCTGAAGACGCTGATTCCCCTGGCCAAACTGATGGTCTGCGTGTATACCACCAGCATCCTGTTTGTATTCGTCGTACTGGGCACTATCGCCCTGACCCAAGGCTTCAGTATTTGGAAATTCATCAAGTACATCAAGGAAGAGCTGCTGATCGTGCTGGGCACTTCGTCCTCGGAATCGGTGCTGCCGCGCATCATGGTAAAGATGGAGGCGCTGGGATGCTCCAAGTCGGTAGTCGGCCTGGTGATTCCTTCGGGTTATTCCTTCAATCTCGACGGCACGTCGATCTATCTGACGATCGCCGCCATATTCGTGGCGCAGGCCACCAACACGCACCTGACGTGGGGGCAGGAGGCTTTCCTGCTGTTGATCCTGATGCTGAGCTCGAAGGGCGCGGCCGCGGTCACGGGCGGCGGCTTCATCACCCTGTCGGCCACTCTGCAAGCCGTGCCGACGGTCCCCGTGGCGGGCCTGACTTTGTTGCTGGGCGTGGATCGCTTCATGTCGGAAATGCGCGCGTTGACGAATCTGGTGGGCAACGGCGTGGCCACCATCGTGGTCGCCAAATGGGAACGGGAACTCGATGAGGGCCGGATGGTCCGCGTGCTGAACGGCGGAGGGCCGGACGATGACGTCCTGATGGCGGCCGCGGCAGCGATCGAGCCGGTTCCGTTCGTGGACCAGCCCATCGCGCAGGTGCAGGGGACGGACTAGTTGGCTGGCACCCAAGCGCCTGGTTGCTTTACCTGATTGACCCTGGTGTTTTACCCGTGGAATTCTACAACTATAAAGACAGATTAAGGTCTGAAATTATCAATCGAATGTGGGTGTATACACCCACGGCGCCGGCGGAGCGATGGGGTCGCCCGGGCAGCATTCCGCGCTACGCGTGGACGATTCCAGTGGCGACGAAGTGAGCATAGTTCGCACCGCAAACAACGACGAAACGCCAATAGGAGAATGAACGTGTCGAATACTTTTCTCCGGCGGAGGCTGCTCGGCCCGCCGAGTTCAGGAAGAGCTTGCTTCTTCGAGCGGGCGGCGATGCGATGGTTTCTGTCGCGAGACTCATTTCAAATGGCAAGGACCGCTTGCCGGCGCGCGCGGTGAGGAAACGCTACGATGATTTCACGGGACTTGTTACGCGCTCCGCCGCACGGCAGTTGGGGCGGGCTGAAGCCCACCGCAGGCTGAAGCCTGCCCCACGAGTTCAGTACACAGTAGTAAGGGAGCAATATTGGAGAACCGGGGAGTAAGGGGCCTATGTTAGACGACTCCGCGATCGAAGCGCTGCAGGCGATCGCCGGCGAAAAGCACGTCCTCACACATAAGGTCGACTTAGTCACTTATAGCTTCGACGCCACGGCCGACGTGCCGCGGCGGATTCCCGGCGTCGTGGTAATGCCGGCCAACACGGAAGAAGTACGGAGTATCGTCAATCTGGCGCGCACTCGCGGCATCGCCATCTACCCGCGCGGGGCAGGCACCAACCTCAGTGGATGCGCCATCCCGCTGAAGCGGGGAATCGTACTGTCGTTCCAAAGAATGAATCGCATTCTGGAAGTGGATCCCGAGAATCTGACGGCCACCGTTCAGCCCGGCGTAGTGATCCAGGAACTCAACAACGCCGTCGCGGGCCATGGCCTGATCTATCCGCCCGACCCCGGCACCGTGGCCACGGCCACCATGGGCGGCTCGGTGGCCGAGAATTCCGGCGGGCTGCGCGGCCTGAAGTACGGAGTCACCAAACACTATGTGATGGGCATGGAAGTGGTGCTGGCAAACGGAGACAAAGTCCGGTTCGGCGGCAAGACCGTCAAGAACGTCACGGCCTACGAGTTTGCCAGCCTGTTCGTCGGGTCGGAAGGCACGCTCGGCATCATCACCGAGATCACCGTGAAGCTGATTCCCGCTCCTAAGTTCCGGCGCACCATGCTGGCCACTTACCAGACAATAGAAGACGCCGGCAACACCGTCGCCGGTATCGTCAAGGCGCAGGTGATCCCGGCTACATTAGAGATTCTCGACCGCAAGACCATTGAGACAGTGGAGGCGTATGCCCACGTCGGACTGCCCACCGATGCGGAGGCGCTCCTGCTGATCGAGGTGGACGGCATGGTGGCGGCCGTGGTGGATCGCGAGGCCGACGCGGTCGTCAAGACGGTTGCCGGCAACCATGGCGTGCTGCGGCTGGCAAATTCCGACGCGGAGCGCGACCAGCTTTGGGCAGCGCGGCGCGCCGCTCTGCCGGCACTGGCGTCGCTCAATAATACCGTGGTGCTGGAAGACGCCACCGTGCCGCGCAGCCGCATTACCGAGATGCTGGTGGCCTGCGGAAATATCGGGCGCAAGTACAACCTGACTCTGGGAACCTTCGGACATGCCGGCGACGGCAATCTGCACCCCACCATTCTGGCCGACAAGAATAACGCCGGCGAAATGGCGCGCGTCCACAGGGCGGTGGAAGAGATCTTCGATACCGCGCTGGCATTGGGCGGCACGCTCTCTGGCGAGCACGGCATCGGCATCGCCAAGATGAAATTTCTGGGCAATGAACTGGGCGAGAGCGGGCTGAACCTGATGCGCAGTATCAAAGAGGCGCTCGATCCCGAAGGCATTTTGAACCCCGGGAAACTGGTGCCCCAGAAAGAGATAGCGCATGCCGGCTGACGGTACTCATCCGACGGGCCTGGAGGATTTCCCCGCCATTCGGAAGGAACTCGACCGGTGCATGAAGTGCGGCTTCTGCATGTCGGTGTGCCCGGTCTATGCGTCGGAAAAACGCGAGGGTGCGGTGGCGCGCGGCAAAATCGTCATCGCGGAAGCCGTGCTCTCCGGCGACCTCGCACTCGACGACCGGGAAGTCGTCGATACGCTTTTCGATTGCCTGGTCTGCAAGTCGTGCATGCAGAACTGCCCTTCGGGCGTGCAGTTCGACCGCATCATGCTGGCTCTTCGCGCCGCCATCGTGAAGAAGAACGGGCTGCCGTGGCTGAAGACCGCGATCTTCGCGGGGCTCAAATCGCCCCTGGCGATGGATGGGGCCATGAAGGTGGGCGCGTTGCTGCAGGGCTTGGTGTTTCGCGAGGATTTGCGGTTGCGAGCCATTTCTCCGCGCTCGCCATTCGCCATTCTGGGCCAGCACGCCGGCTTCGATAAGGATCGTCTGTTCCCGGCGCCCACCACTCATCCCTTGCGCGAGCGCGTGCCGCGGCTGATTCCGGCGGCGGATTCCAAAATGCGCGTGGCCTTCTTCACGGGCTGCTCGTTCCACTACTTCTACCCGGGAGCGGGCCTCGACCTGATCGACGTGTTGACCGAAAACCACGTGGAAGTGGCCGTCCCCAGGGAGCAGCAGTGCTGCGGAATTCCGGCGCTGGTGCACGGCGATGTGGAGACCGCGCGGACGCTGGCGCGGCGGAATATCGACGCCATGGAGCACAGCGGCGCGGAGTACATCGTCACCGGCTGCGGCTCCTGCGGCGGCGCCTGGCAGCATGAGTTCGCACACTTGCTCGGCGACGATCCTGTGTACGGCCCGAAGGCGGCTTACTGGAGCGCGCGCACGTTCGATATTTCCACGCTCCTGACGAGCATCGTCCAATACCGCATTCCGCGGGGGAGGGTGGATGCGGTGGTGACGTACCACGACTCCTGCCACCTGAAAAAGTCGATGCAGGTTTTCCGCGAGCCGCGCGAGATTCTCGGCGCCATCCCCGGTGTGATCTTCAAGGAGATGGCGCGGTCCGATGCCTGCTGTGGAAGCGGCGGGTCGTATGGCCTGACCCACTCCGCGACGTCCGCAAGCATCGCGGAGCGAAAGGCTACCGACGCTGCCGGCACGGGCGCCAGCACCATCGCGACGGGCTGCCCGGCGTGCATGATGCAGCTATTGGACAGCACCCACCGCTTCGGGAGCANNGTGGCCTCCCTGCCAAGAGGGTCGAGATGAGTCTCGACCCTTGCAGACACGAGTGTCTGCGCCACATTGCCGCCGCGGACAATGTGAAGTTATTATGGCGTGGTTCCTTAGAAGCCGCGAAGAAATATCCTGTGCACTCA
>PLRZ01000012.1 GCA_003164075.1 Bryobacterales bacterium
TTTCTGGCGATCTCAACCTGCTCGTTCTTCTCAGCGTCCGCGTCAAAAGCGATGATCACGCGGCGGCCCTCCCAGGTGACGAGGTCGAGGTCCGGGATCACGCCTTTGACGTCCCTTCGGTCGCCGTTCGGCCCAGTAGTCTTACCTATCGTGCCGCGCCAGTTCCAAACGCCCGCCAATCCGAGCGGCAAGAATCGGGGAGCGGTCGATTCGTGGTTGACGAGACGCCAGAGCGCGAGCGTCTTGAACTCGCCCTCGGTGACGATCACCGGGGTGGCGACTGCCTTCACCAAGTCCTGGGAAATACCCGGAACGAAATAGATCATGTTCTTTCGGCCAGGCGGCGACAAATACTTCGCGCGCTCCCTCGGTTTGCCGTCCTTGTACTCTATGTCGGGGTGATCGCGGCGCAGCCGCCACTCGCGAATACGGGATTCGCCCGGCAAGAAGTACGGGATTGCCAGTCCATCGTAAGCAGCGTGATCCCGTCGGCCGACGAGGGAACGCCCGGTGTTTGAATCGACGCGCCGGATTTTGGCTGCTACGGCGAGCTCGCTGTCAATCCAACGCCGCGCGAGATTTGCGTAGTCCTCATCGGCGAGCGCCTTTCCGGTTCCCTCATTCACCGGCGGCCCTTTCGCTGTCGCATGCATATTCACACCCCCACGGGGACAAGCCAGCTTCTGTGAACGCCGTCCGGAGCCGTCCAATAGCGCGATAGACGGTCGCGCGGCAAACACCCAGCCTTTGGCCCGTTTCAATGGCCGAGTGGCCGACCAAGTACATAGCCACGCTTCGGTCGAACGGTGACATGCCAGCCAAGACCCGCGCGACGTCTGCGCGGAGGTCAGCGCCGTCGTTCGGCGCCGCCAACCCGAGCAAGTTCTCGATTGGCTCTTCTCTGAATCGGCCAGACCGTTCGGAACGCATGCTACGCACCAGCGATGTCATCCTGTTGGCGACAACTCTCTCCGAGAACGTGCGCCAACTCCCGCGCTGCGGATCATACGCCTGGTGTTTCCGCCATAGCTCAAGGAGGGCCTCCTGTTCCAGGTCGCGGCGGGAGTCCGTCGGCAGCCCATAGAGTGTCGCAATCGTCGCCGCGCGCACGGCGGCGAGACGACTGGTGGCGGAATAGGACCGCTCGAAAACGGTTTCAACCACAGCGGCCTCCACTCGCATGGGATCGATGCTCGATTTCCATCAAGAACGGGAGGCCGTGCCGCACTTCGAGACAGCGGATCTCCCCGGCGTCGACACCCCGCACGTATTCGAAGAGTTGGACCACCTGGCGCTTGAGTTCGAACTCGCCAGGTGGCGTGCGGGAGGTCACTGGGTCTTCCGAGCCGAACTTGATGCCCTGCACGGTCGTAGGCCATGGATTGAGCACCAACTCACCGCTTTGAATCCGCAGGACCTCAAAACGACCAAAGCCGAGCTGCTGCATGGCGGCAGCGAAACGGCTCTCGGAAGGGAGCAGGTTGCGAGTCGAAGTTGGGCCCTGGCCGCTCATCGCGCCACCTCGACGGGAACTTCGCCGCCGGTGGGCCGCCGACTGAGCCACCCGTTAACGTCCGATGGTGCGTACCGCACCAACTGGCCCACCTTCCGGAATCGGGGACCTTTCCCCTCGCCGCGCCAGAAGCGTAACGTGCCGATCGAGACCCCGATCAGCAGGGATAGCTGCCTCTCATTAAGTAACGTTTCGATTTGCGTCTCGTTCATTGTGCTTGTCCCTCGCGAGATCAACGCGCTTGGTACAAGCCCATAGTGCAGCCGCAATATGTAGTCAGATCAATGTGGCAGGTGTGGTTAAAGTGTGGTTACGAGGATTGTTTGGCGGGACGGCGAATGTGGCGGTGCCGGCGAAGGAAGTCTTCGATTCGGCGGGACGGGTCTGAGTCGTCATCAACCAGCCCCAGTTTCCATTTATTCAGGTAGCTCCGATCGACGTTTGCTCCTTGATGGATATCTTTTACGCGGTAGTTGTAGCGCGTTTTGATCTGGTCCATCAGTCTTGGGCGCTGCGCTGCCGGAGTGGGTGGCAACGGATCAAGTCCCCTGGGGCCAGTGTATTCGCGTAGAACCGCAGCGACCCGATCTGCAAGGACAGGCTGCTGATCGCCCAGCCAAGAAGTCTCAGCAAGCGAGAAAACAACTCGATTGCGGTCCTGCCACTCAGGATCGTCGGGAAACCGATTAAGGCAAAGAATCAACGGACACGGAGAATTGGCCAAGCGGGCGGTAAATTCCAGGAGCTGGTGGCTATCCGGCCAAGTAACGCCCCTCACGAGGAAGACGTCCCGCATGCGCTCATCAAACTTCCTGGTTCCGAGTAGCCAGACGCGGCTCGGCGTGATCGACCCAACCCTGTCGCGGAAATCCAGAGCCGCCGCGACGGTTCGGGCGAGCGCATCAAGATCCACGGACCACTGTTGGAGTCTTTCCATATCTACGGATACTCGACCCGCCTGCGGGCACGTAATGTATGCGCGGGGTTTTGAGCCGGCGGGTTCCGTCAAGATCTCGACTTCCTCAACGTGGCGGTCACCACAGGCGTCGCACTCGATGACGCGCAGATTCTCAGATTGTCGGATAAGGGAATGAGATTCGAGCAGGCGCCGGGTAGTCGCTTTCAAGAGCCTCGCTTCGTCACCGGTAAATGCCGGCTCCTCCAGGTCGGCGCGAATCCAAAATGCCGCCAGATCGTCATTCACGTGCGATTCCCCAGCGTTTGAGGTACTCCTTGATCTTCAAGTGTTCGGGCTTGTCCTTCAGATTGCAGCTGTCTGGGTACGAGATCTGAAAGGTGATCGTCTTTGGCCGTCCTGAGGTAGCGAATATGACCTGCATGGTCGCCTGAGTGACGGTGACCGTTTCCGAGCTCAATCGCTGGTGGTTAAGCGCTTTGTCCATCAGGTCGTAGATGTCCCCGCGCTTTGTCCAGGCATCACTCTCAAAGGTGATACGGCCGAAGCCTGGCCCCACAAGCGACAGCCGCAGTGACTTGACCCTCACTTCCCGGACTCCGTCTTCGGGATCGGTGGGAAAGTCGAAATCACGACTTCTCAGTCCATTCAGGTCGAATGGATTCGCGTCGGGTTCTTCCTCGGGTAACTCCTCTTTGAGAACCAATCGAGTGAAAATCTCTTCCATGTCGCGGCGGATCTTCTTGTCGCCCTGAACAAATAAATCCAACGTACCCGCGACTTCGTTGTAGGCGAAAATCACCGCGAAAGCTGCCTTCTGAAGTTGCCGTTCGAGAGAGCCGGCGTCGGTATAGACGATGACCGTATCGGCGTAGTCGGCGGGATAAGCGAAGAGGTAATGAATCTTCTCGCGTCGGAGGTAAGCCTCCACCGTACAGTGTTCGCCGCGCCCTTGATGCTCCCGATAGTATTGAGAGATCGCGTCTCCCAACAGCTTTCGCGTGGGGTGGCTAACATCGGGCTTCTTCACGGGGAGGTTTCTCCGCCGCCAATATCGCCCGTTGAGGTTGTCGGCGCGGTTCAATCGGCCTGCCGACGTAAAGATCCTTTCCTGGTTCAGGTAAACCCAGAAGGCCTTCTCATGCAGTCCCTTTAGCTGGCCCAAAGAGACTGTCAGATCGACACCGTGGAACTGCCCTTCTTCGATCAGTGTCTGCAGCCCCTCTGGNNGAAAGCTCCCCGCGCTGATCAAAGAACGCCTTCAATAGGGGGTTCGGGACCTGACGAATGAATTGCTTCGGACTGTAATGATCCGGCATACGAAGCCAGTCCTCCTCGCAAGAGAAGCTGACGTGGATCTGGTACGCCCGATCTGGCCCGAGCTTCCCCGTCCACGGGTACTGGGCCTCTCTAATCCATGCTACCAGACAACAAGACTCTGTGGAAATGTTTTATCTTCCACGGGGCGTGTCCAAGCCGCCCGCCGCCGCAAGCCCGGCCTGCCGAGCCGGATGTGCCCCATCCACCCTCACGGTTCGCCGCAGAAAGCGCTGAAAAGTACTGATCTGTGCTGTTTCTCTCAGATCAGATTTCGTGACGGAACGCCAACATTTCGGATGTCTTCTGTCCGGGAGCGGTCAGCCGGTGAAGGAATAGGGTGGATGTGGTACCGGCGATCAGGCAGGAACGGGCCGGGCAGTCCTGCTCACGGTTGGCGAACTGAGCCAGGCTCCAGGCGCCCGGTGAGAATGCTATAAAGCTCGATGTCGTCCATTATTCGAATCCCCCGCTGGGCACAGTACTGTGCGATGCGAGGATCCAACAGGTGCGAATCGCGCGTACAAAGCACGTCGGCCCTGCCGCCGATCGCCGTGTGCACAACGAAATCGTCGTCCGGATCATCCGGCACCACTCGATCAACACTGGCGGTTTCCACAATCTCCGCCACAGCGGCAAGACGGTTCACGTGCCCTTGAATCCGCTCTTCGCTCAGACCCCAGCGAGACTGGATGCGAGGGTAGGCAAGAACGCGCGCCACCTCTCCGAGAATGAAAGGGGAAACGATCAAGCGATGCGGTCCCTCCAGGACGTTTCGAAGCAACCGACTGGCGAGCCCGTCGGCTTTCCAAGCAGCACGCACAAGGATATTACTGTCGAGGACGATGCGCATTACGACCGTCGCTGACGGACGTTCCGGGTTGCCTCATCGATCAAGGTTTCCATCTCTTCGTCCGGGACATGGCTGGCACTGGCTGCCAGGCTGTCCAGATCCTCGATCAGATCCTGAACGGCTCTTTTGCGGTCGGGCTCGCCTTCGACGGGCCGAGCAGGAAAGGCCATGACCGTTACATGTTCCTGATCTGCCACTTTCCGACCGAGCAGACTCTCGACGGCGTTTCTTGCCGCCTCGCCCAGTTCGTTGGCCCGACGCACGGAAATGGTCTGCATACCGACTCCTACCAACAGTTTACCAGTTCGGCTCGACCCAGGCGCAACCAGCCCG
>PLRZ01000157.1 GCA_003164075.1 Bryobacterales bacterium
GGCGAGTCGGAGGCCGTCACGCGCAGGCGGTAGTCGCCATCGGGAAACGCGGTGGAGTCCCAGGAGAGGTATTTGTCGGTCAGCTTTTCTTTGAGCGGCTTCCATTGCGTCTCATTGACGCCGCGAATTTCCACCGTGTAGATCATGGCATCGCCGTTCGGGTCCGCGGCCAGCCAGCGCGCGCCGATGTAGCCCTTGGCGAACGTCATCGACGGCGTATTGGTAGTGTTCTCCTGCGGCAGCGACGGGAACGATGGCGCCGCTCGGCGTCCCAGCGCCGGCAGAGTGAGGCTCTGCGTCGGGCCCGCGGCCGACAGGTTCAGCACCGGCGCCGGGAAGCGATAATTCGCCGGCGTGATCTCGATCTCGTCCACCCGCGGCTCCACGTTCTTCGGCAGATAGGCCACATCCACCGATTCCAGTTCCGGCGAATGGCCCGCGCTATCGGCCGTCAGCGTGGCTTTCCACTGCACGAAGCGCGCCGCCGGTGCCGTCACCGGTCCGCCCTTGGGCAAGATGATAGCGCCCGACCAGACGCTCCAGTTCTTCTGCGGCTGGTCCAGGTTGCCGCTGCGTGTGACCACGGCGATCTGCCCGCCGTTCAGATGCGCCTCGAAGCTCAGCCGGCCCCACGAGGAGAACATCGCCGCATCGAAGACGTCGCTTTCAATGGTGCCTTCGTGCTCCACTTCAGACCCCACCTGGTACACCTTCCCGGTATTGCCCGTGGCTACGTAGAGGCGCCCGCCCGGACCGCTCTGGAACGCCGTGACCTGCGTTGCCGGCAGCGTCAGCAGCGCCGTATAGCGCGTGGGCGATTCGATGCGGTAGATGCTGCCTTTGTTGCCGGCGCCCAACAGCAAGCGGCCCTGAGCGTCGAACGCGATGGCGTAGACCACATCCTGCGCGCTGCTCCAGAGGCGGCGCGGATTGCCGTTGGTGTCGATACGGTAAACCTCGCTCCCGCCGCTCACCCCGCCCGTTCCGATGGATGCCGGCGGCGGCGAGGCCGGCCTCTGCGCGGCCGCGGGAGCACCCGAAGTGTTGACTGTGACCGTAAGACTCGAAGCCGGAGGGGGTGGAGGCGGCGGCAGCGAAACTCCCGAGCCGCCCTGCTTGGCGCCCAGGGCGGCAGCGTAAATGGCCCCATCGCGCCCCACAGCCACCGCGGTCACTTCCTTCTTGGACATCTGGTACAGCACGAAGCCCTCGCCCGACGGCGAAATTCGCATCACCAGGCCGCCAGGCTCGGTGCCCACAATCAGGCTATCGTTCGCCTCCACGGCCATGGAGCGCACATGCGTTTCGTCGCTCTTGAAAAATACCGCGCCCTTGCCATCGGGCGATACCTTGTGGATCTCGCCCTGGCCGTTGGGCAGGCCGCCCGTGGCCACCAGCAGATCGCCCTTGCTGTTGAATTCCAGCGCCCAGATGTATTTGGCCTTGGGATCGTAGAAAACTTCCGGTTTGGCGCTGCCGGTCATGCGATACACCTTGCCGTCGGGCGCGGTGCCGAAGTAGACGCGATCCTTGGAATCCACCGCGATGGCGTGGATTTCGAGCGCGTCCACTTCCGCCACCATCTTGCCCGCGCCACCCGGCGGAATGCGGAACAGCTTGGCGCCAGTGCCGCCGGCGGTGTAGAGGTTGCCCTTGGAATCCTGTGCCAGCGCCCAGAGGTAGGCCGCGGAGGTGTCGAAAATCTCCTGCGAGTGCGGCGCCAGAGACAGCAGGCCGTCGCTGCGCATGGAAAGGTTTTTGATCGCACCACGTTCGAAGTCGGCGTATTCGCCCTGCGTCCAGATTTGGGTTTGTCCGGCGAACGCCGCCGCACACGCGATTGCGATAAGCGCACCTTGGGCCGCGCGATTCTTGCGGATTGTCATCTTCTTCATTGAGTGGACCGAAAATTTCCTGGCCGCGGCCAGGTTCTTTACTTCACGTGGATCCGCAGCGAATAGCTCCCCGTCACCATGTAATCGAAGGGCAGCGCCATCTGCTCGGTAGCCGTTTCCGGAGAGGTCACCAGCGAACGGCTCGACGCTTTCCCCGACTGCATCACATTGAGCACCGACGCGGGCAGGCTGGGGAGCGTCTTATCGTCAAAATAGGCCGTGGGCGTGGATTCCACCAGCGATACATACAACTTATTGTTGGACCGTTCCTGGTTGAAAAGCGACACCATTTGCGGCAGATCGAGATAACGGTTGGCCGAGCCAGCCATGTACTGCATGCGATTGACGGTGTCGGCATCGCTTAGCACGATGCGGTGGTCGCCGGGCGCCAGCCCATCGGGAATCTTCACCGTGAAGTCGCGCTCGATGCGCTCGCCGCGATACGGCCGCAGGAAGACTTTTACCGGTACGCTATCTCCCGCGCGCACTTCGGGGTCGGATACCCAGGCGCTGTCGATAGAGGCCACGCGCCGCTCCGGCAGCAGGTCCACGGTGACGTTGACGCTCTTCACGTCCGGGGTGTTCACGTTATTCAGGTACAGCCGGTTGAACATATTGCCCCACCATGAGGCCATCAACAGCGGCGCGGGCGTGGGCACCTCGCCGTTGGCCGTCATGGTGGAAAGCGAAATCGGCGGTCCGCCGTTCATCTCCACTTTACCGTTGAGCCGGTAGGTAGCCTCGTCGGCAAATTCGTTCAACTGCGAGAGCGAGTTGTAGAGCGTCAGCATCATCAGGTACGGGGTCCACTTCTGATGCACGAAGACGTTGAAGTGGAAGTTCTTCTCGCTGGCCAGTTTCTCCTTGTCGTCGAGCGACCGCACCTTCACGGTCACCGGAATCATGTCCGACTCCGCGCCCAGCACGCCCATGATGCCGGTATAGCGGTCCTGATGCAGCGCGCCGACAATCTCGGTGGCATTGGCCATTTTGTTGGGCTGATAGCTGGAGGCCAGCGTCATCACCACTTCGCCCTTGCTCATGGGAATGTTCACCGGGCCCAGGTTGAAGAAGGGATGGCCGAAGCCCAATACGCGCTTGCCATCGTTATAGGTCACGGTCCCCAGTCCCGTGACGGCCATGTCGCCATCCACCAGGACCCCGGCGATGCTGTCGCCCGGGTTCAGCGCATGCTCCCATCCGGGCGCGGGCTTGTTGCTGTGGATGTCGTTAGCGGCGCCCCCCTGCACCGCGTTGACGCCCATTTGCTGGAACATCGGGCCGAATTCGCGCAGCGCACTGTCGGAGAAGCCCGTCAGCATGAGCGGCGATTCGATGGGGATCATCATCGCCGAGGGCAGCGGCGAACCCAGACCGGCCGCCAATTGTCCCAGCAGATCGGGACCCACCGATACGGCGCCGCTACGCGAGCGCGTCTTGTCGGGCGTATGCGCATCTTCCGGCCGCGACTTATCCAGGTCGTTGATCTCCAGCATCAGTTCGATGGGAGTGATCCCGCAGATGGCATCCGGCGAGAACGTGCTCATGCGAAGGGCCACCGCGCCCACCAGTTTTCCCCCGATGTAGACCGGGCTGCCGCTCATGCCGCCGGCCACGTTGGTAATCTTGGCCTTGCCGAGCATCTTGGCTACGATAATGTCCTGGTTGGGTCCGTTTTGATTGTGCAGAATGCCGACGATCTCGATCGGCACCGGTTCCGGCTCAGTGCCCTGGAACACCGTCCAGGCAGTGCCCTTCATTCCTGGCTTGACTGCGCTGAGTTTCATGATTTCCACGGGTCCGGCTTTCGGGCGGGCGGGCGGAGGATCGGTGGCAAATACGGGCAATGCAAGGGCCGCTAGTCCGAAAAAAACCGCGGCATTGTGCAATTTCATGGGGGTTTACGGCTCCAGTGTGCTCTATTGTACTATGACGCGTTCACAAGTATTTTCGTTGCGCTTTTTCTTTAAGATTCAATCTGATAGCGGTTTTGAGCGGTCTCCCGCCACCGATACGGGGGATAGGATGCGGCTGTGGAACAACTTACCAACTCCGACCGCGCCTGCGCCGTAGCCGCCGCGGCCGCGCACGACTTCAATAACGAACTGACGGTCATTATCAGCGGTGTGGACGGCGCGCTGGTCGCCGTTCCCGCGGAAAATCCGGCGCGCGCACTGCTTCTGGACATCCAGGCCGCCGCCCAGCGGTGCGTGTGGAAAGCTTCCGGCCTGTTGAACTTCAGTGCCCGTGTCAGTCCCCACCCGGTCCGCGCATCTTTTGAATACCTCATCGAGCCGTAAGGCGCCGTTTCCCGCTACCCTAAGAGTAAGTGCGTATTCTGGCGATCGAATCATCCTGTGACGAGACCGCCGCGGCGGTGGTGGAGGATGGCGAAACCGTCCTCTCTTCCGTGGTGGCGTCGCAAATGGTCACTCACGGCAAGTATGGCGGCGTGGTGCCGGAACTGGCGTCGCGCGAGCATCTGCGGGCCATCGTCCCGGTGGTCCGCGAAGCGCTGGAGGTCTCGCGGACGAGGCTCGGCGATCTGGCCGCGATTGCCGCCACGGCCGGTCCGGGGCTGGTGGGTTCGCTGCTCGTGGGCCTCACCTATGCGAAGTCGTTGAGCTTCGCCAGCGGAGTGCCGCTCATCGCGGTGAATCACATCGAGGGCCATATCCACGCGGTGATCATGGAATCCGGCCGCGCGGGGACGCCGGTGGAATACCCGGCGCTGGCCCTGGTGGTGAGCGGCGGGCACACCCATCTGTTCGAGGTGCGCGCGGGATTTCAATATCGCCTGCTGGGCAAGACTCGCGACGATGCCGCTGGCGAGGCATTCGACAAGGTGGCCAAACTGCTCGGTTTCGGCTACCCCGGCGGCCCCATTATCGACCATCTGGCGCCCCACGGAGACGCTTCCGCGGTACGTTTCACCTTCGCCAAAATGAAAGGCAACGCCCTCGATTTCAGTTTCAGCGGCCTGAAAACCGCGGTGCTGCGCTGGGTGGAGGCGCACGACATGACAGCCGAGATCGCCGCCCGCCGCGCCTTGATGCGCGATTGCCCGCAACCCTCCGCCGGCGAGTGGCTGGCCGCTACGCCGCCGCGCACGCTGGACCTTTTGGCTTCGTTCCAACACGCGGTCATCCACGAACTGCTGACGCGGGCGGCCGCATCCGCCGAAGTCATGAGTGCGCGGACGCTGATCGTCTCCGGCGGGGTGGCGTGCAACTCGGGCCTGCGAAAGGCGGCGCAAGCGGCGGCCTTACCGTACCCGGTCTACTTTCCCACGCCGGGGCTATCCACCGACAATGCCGCCATGATCGGCGCCGCTGCTTTTCCCAAGCTGGCGCGCGGCGAGTTCGCCACGCTGGATGTCGCCGCGCAGGCCAACTTGACGCTGGCGTAAGACGGACGAGCGCGAAACTACCGTGTTGCCGTGTGGGGCAGGCTTCAGCCTGCGGCGGGCTTCAGCCCGCTCATGCCGCACCGCGAGTGAGAGTTCTCCTTCTGCACGACTGATACATCCAGTTGTCCTACCGCCGCCTTCCCTGCCGCTTTGCCGCTAGCGGGAGTTTACTGCGAAACCAGGTTGATCGGTAGCCGACTCCACGCAACTCTTTGAAGACAAACCCTTTGCCACGACGACTGCCCCGGATTCCTGTATTACCCTACTATCCGCAATAACTACCGTCGACAACACCTCTATTTACTATCGTCAACAAGGCGGCGATGATACAATCGTATTACCTGCTTAATGAGACGCTTCCCTAACATGATCTGCCGCACGGACTTACAGGCGAGCCAACTCCACCGGACCTCATAAGTGGATAATACAGGTCGCCTCTCGCAAACCTCTCAAAATGCGTTGGTTAGCTCTCCGCCGAAGCAGCTCTCAGTAAACTCCCGCTAGTTGTATCTCGCGGCAGAGCGGGCTGAAGCCCGCCGCAGGCAAAAGCCTGCCCCACGAGTAGATAACACTGTGTAAGTCGGCAGAGTAGCTGGTTTCTGGTGCGAAACCCACTTCAAACGGCAAGAACCGCTTGCTGGCGGGGTGCCCTCTGGGCCGGGCTCGGAAAACACTTCTATGATTCCACGGGGCTTGTTACCGAGCCGCGACCGCAAGGGAGCGGTTTCTTGAGTTTCGCGACAGAAACTAGTCGGCAGAGTAGCTAGTTGCTGACCGTCGATTGGCCGCGGCGGAACAGCGTGACTTGCTGGATGGCGATGCTTGCGGTCCCTTTGTTTTGCAGGATCAGCTTGAACTGCGTGCCGTAAACGTTAAACAGGGCGCTACCTACATCCGTGTACAGAAATGCGGTCGCAGCCTTATTCTCGGCCACCACGTATGACACGGCATTCGGCACCGTCCAACCAGCCTGAAGGATCAGGCCGGAACTCGCCAGCGAAGTCGCGGTGGTGGTGCAAAGGGTGCATTCCACCGTGACCGCCACAGTGTCGGCACTGGAATAATCCATCGTTGACAGAATCGGATAAGTTTGGCCCGCCGCGATGACGACGTTCTGAAACACTTCTGAGCTAGTCGTAGTGACGGCTGCGCTTGCGACCGGTTTGCCCGGGAGAATAACCGCGGGATCGGATCTCCCGGCGGACTTCTCCGTCGCCACACTCGCGGCTTCCGGCGCCAATGGAGTGCCCGGCCGGTCGTCGGCGAGAGACAATCCCGCAAAACACAAGGTCAAGAGAATAGCTGTTCCGATCGTCGTGGTAGTCATAAAGGTTGCCCGGCCCCTACCATGCACGCGCCGGTCCGTCGTCTTAGGTCCGTGGAATGAACTGCCTGGCGCATTCGATCGGTCCGCCGGGCGGCAAACGTTTGCCGCATTGCCAAGTTTCTGCCGCCACGGCGCACGCAACTCCATCGCCGTCCGCGGCCTGATGGCCACCGGGCGAAAGTGAGTCTAATAATAAGTCAGCAGGGCTATCGCGCTCCCAGCAACGCCTTTAAGTAGCGGTAATAGAACTCTACTCCATCATAGTAAGAACTCACCCTCAGCCGTTCGTCCTTTCCGTGCGCCCGAATGTCGTCCTGGTCGATCGCCATACCGCTGACGCCATAGCTCGGTATGCCGGCCGCGATGGTGTAGACGCTGTCCGATGCGCCCGTTTCCATTTCCGGGATCACCGGCGCGCCCGGCCACATTTCGGCAGCCACGCGCTCCAGCGGCTGCAGGATTTCAGGGCTGGGCATCACCGGAGGAAAGGCCTTCGTATCGGGAGCATGGTCGGCAACCGCGCCGTCGCTGGCCACGTAGCGCACGTTCACCTTGGGGTCGTTGACGATGGCGGCCAGCATCCGGCGAATTTCCTCCGGCGAATGGCCGGGCAGAATCCGGCAATTGACGGTGGCCTGCGCAAGCTGCGGCAGTGCGTTATTGGCATGGCCGCCGCCGATGCGCGTGGCCACGCATGTGGTCCTGAGGAGAGAGTTGTAGCGCGCATCCTGGGACAACCGCATGACCGCCGCGGGTTCGGGCGGAATGTGCAGGAGCGCGTTCATGTCGTCCCTGGTCTGCCCGCTCTCCAGCGGCGCGCGGCGTTCGAAATAGGTGCGGGTCACGGGATTCAACTCCAGCGGGAATACGATTTTCTCCAGCTTCGCCAGTCCATCGGCCACCCGATAGATGGCGTTGTCGGGCACCGGCAGGGAGCTGTGGCCGCCGGGATTGGTGGCGCTCAGTTCGAAGTCGGCGTACAGCTTTTCGCTCGCTTCCACATCCACGTTGACGATCTTACCTTTGGCCGACGTCACGCCCCCTCCGTCGGGGTTGAGGGCGAACTCGGCGTCGATCAGGTCGCGATGGTTCTTCAGCAGCCAGTCGACTCCGTTGGCGATGCCACTCTCTTCGCCGGCGGTAAGCGCCACGATGAGGTCGCGGTTGGGCCGCCAGCCTTCATGCCGAAGGCGAATGAGGCCGGCGATCAGGGCGGCGTCGTTGTCTTTGACGTCCTGAGTGCCGCGCCCGTAGAAGTAGCCGTCCTTCTCGACGAATTGGAACGGATCGGTGGTCCAGTCGGAGCGGCGCGCTTCCACCACGTCCAGGTGGCAAATGATGAGGATCGGTTGGCGCCCCGGCGCGCCGGCGACGCGCACTCGCACCACCAGGTTCCCCTTCCGGTCGTCGGGACCGAGCACCTTCACGTCGGCCGCGGGGAAGCCGGCATCCAGCAGGCGTTTGGCCATGGCTTGGGCGGCGGTGGTGGTGCTGCCCACCGAATCGGTGGTGTTGATTTCGATCAACTGTTGGAAGATATCGCGCGCCAGTTGGCGGTTGGGTTCGTCGAGCGGCGCGCCGGGCAGAGGGGTCAGCAACAGGAAAAGGGGCGCGGCGGCGGCCATCCATCGTGCAAAGGTCATGCGGCTATCCTGCCAGAGTGGTTTCGGCAAAGTAAAGTGCGGACGTGCGCTATGCCGCACGAACGCTACGCAAAAGCCCGGCGTTTACCGCGGCTGGGAGGAAACCAAAGTCTTCGGGCTCAAGGACAGCCCCGTGGCGCTGGGCAACTATACCGCCTGGCGCGAGGAGAACCGCGTCTTCGGCGAAATAGGCGCGTTGGAGCAAAGATCCTTCCGCCTGACCGGGGGCCCGGCAGCACGAGTACCGAGCGCCGCGACTTCGCTCCCGGCGCGGCGATCTCAGACACTCCGGACTCCCGATGTCGCCCCGCAATTTCGGGTGGGCCGGGAAAATCGGCGGAGCCATTCCTTGCACCGTTCCATGGCGAGAGATCCGGAGTTGTCAGTCTCCACCCGGCCGGCACGAGTGCCTCACGCGGCGAAGATTTCGCCGCGTGACAACTCGACGGAACCGTCGGCGGTCGCAATTACCGCGCCCTCCACTTCGACCAGCGCCGGCGGGGTGTACCGGCACATCGTTTGAAGGCGTGGATCGATCAGCCGGATGTTCTTTACGCCTTTGCCGGCGTACTCCTTCAATTTCTCGACGACGACGCTCATGACATCGCTTTCGGAGAGGACTTCCACTACCAGAAACGCGGCGTCCAGCAGGTACCTGGTCTTCGGCGCGGTCGGCAGAACACACACATCGGGCAAGCGATACCGCGTGCCGGTGATGCTGGAGCGCAACCCGGCGGCAACCTTCAGATGCGGGTATTTCTGTCGCAAGGCAAAAAGCACGTTGCTCTGAATGAGCGAATGCAACCACTCACCGGGATTGCGCTCGACGAGAACGCCATCCACGAATTCCACATCGGGATCGTAGCGCGTAGTCAGGTATTCTTCGACCGATACCATTCCTCAAGCTTACGCCGCGCGACCACCGGTCCGGTGACCGTATTACAATTCGTGCGTGCCCATCTCACGCCGGAGTTTCATCGCGTCGGCCGCGGCTTTGCCCCTTGCGGCAAATTCACCGGCGCTCAAAATCGTCGTCGCGGGCGGCCATCCGGGCGACCCGGAGTGCGGCTGCGGCGGGACCATCGCCCGCTACGCCGATCTGGGACATGAGGTGGTCCTGCTCTATCTCAACCGCGGCGAGGGATTCTGCGGCGGCGCGAGCCTCGACCGCTGCGGCGCCATTCGCACCGCCGAAGCCCAAACTGCNNGTGGTGTTCACCCAGTGGCCCATCGACCGGCACCGCGACCATCGCGCCATATCCATGCTTACCCTCGACGCGTGGTGGAAAGCCGGCAGGCGGTTTGCCTTGTACTATTACGAGGTCGCCGAGGATACCACTATGTTCTCGCCGACCGAATACGTCGATATATCCACTGTGGAAGCGCGCCGCCACGCCGCTTGTTATGCGCACGCCTCCCAGGAGCCCGATAAGTGGTACCCGAAACAGGTCGAGATCACGCGACGCCGCGGTGCGGAGGGAGGATTCACGCAAGCCGAGGCCTTCCTGCGGCACCCGGAAAGCAAAAGAGCTGTGCTGCCGTGAAGGTCGCGGCAGGCGGCGCTGCCTTCGCGGGGAGGAAAGCATGGAACGGCCCCTCGCATGCTAAGCTGTATAGCGATTCGGCCCAAGCTCGCGGATTCCGCGCCGTGGCGCAGATCAAGGTGCTTACTATGCAGCTTCGGACGGGTTATGAACTAATTTACAGCTTTCCACAGCCCACGCCTATCATTCTAATCGTGAATATCCACGATTCACGCGCTTCCGACATCGTCGTCCCCGATCACCTCACCGCCGAACCATCTATTCCGATCACAGGCTATCGCGACGCCTTCGGAAACCGCTGTCACCGCGCGCTCGCGCCTGCGGGACGTCTCCGCCTGACGGCCGACTGCGTAATCGAAGACAGCGGGCTGCCGGATGATGTGGTGTACGCCGCCGGGCAGGATTCCGTGCAGAATCTGCCTGATGAGACCCTGGTGTTCCTGTTGGGCAGCCGCTATTGTGAGACCGATTTGCTGTCTGAGACGGCGTGGCGACTCTTCGAGGGAACCGCTCCGGGATACTCGCGCGTGCAGGCAATCTGCGACTACGTTCATAACCATATTGCCTTCAACTACCAGAATGCCCGCGCCACCCGCAGCGCCGCGGAGGCTTTCGAGGAGCGGACCGGCGTGTGCCGCGANNCGCTGGCACACGTTCGACCCGCGTAACAATGTGCCGCGCATCGGCCGCGTCCTGATCGCGCGAGGCCGCGATGCGGCCGATGTCGCGATCGCCACCACGTTCGGACCCAACACGCTGGAGAAATTCACGGTCTGGACCGATGAGATTCCCGGAAAAGGCGACTGATGTCTCTTCTCAAGGTGCACCACTCCACCGTCTACCGTTACCGGGAGCCCGTCGGCCTCGGCGAACACCGCATGATGTTCCGTCCGCGCGCGAGTCACGATCTGCGGTTGATCGGAACCAGCCTGGTCATCACTCCGCAACCGGCTCGATTGCGTTGGCTGCACGATCCCTTCGATAACTCCGTCGCCGTCGCCCGTTTTGAGGGGACCACATCCGAACTCCGCTTCGAAAGTACCGTGACGCTGGAGCATTTCGATAACTCCGTGCCGGAGTATCCGCTGGAACAGAATGCGCGGACGTACCCTTTTCGTTATTCCGATGAGGACTTGCCCAATCTCTCGCGCGCGCTGGCCCGGCACTACCAGGGCGAGAGCGTCTCCCAATGGGCATTACAGTTTCTCGATCCCTCCGATACCACCTGCACCATGAAGATACTCCGCGCCATGACGTGCGGCATTCGCGGAGGGTTCCTCTATGCCCGCCGCACCGAGAAAGGCGTGCAGACTCCCGATGAGACCCTGCGGAACGGGCGCGGCAGTTGCCGGGATTTCGCGGTCCTGATGATGGAAGCTGCCCGGTCGCTGGGTATCGCGGCGCGGTTCGTCAGCGGTTACATCTTCGTGCCCAACGGTTCGGACTTCGCCGGCGGCGGAGCCACCCATGCCTGGATGCAGGCCTATCTGCCGGGCGCCGGCTGGATCGACTTCGACCCCACCAACAGCATCGTCGGCAACCGTAATCTCATTCGCGTCGCGGTGGCGTGGGTTCCCGATCAGGTGCTGCCCTTGTGGGGCACCTACGTTGGCCCTCCGCACGCTTTCCTCGGGATGGACGTCACCGTGTCCGTTACCGAAGCGGTGCAGTGACGGTCGGCATGACGGCGCATCGAATCCTCCGCCCGCAGGGGTCCGGCGGCTTTGTCTTTTTCTGCGATCACGCCAGTAATGGTATTCCGGCGGAACTGCACGACCTCGGCTTGCCGGCGCCCGAACTGGCGCGGCACATCGCGTGGGATATCGGCGCGGCGGGTGTCACCGAGGCGCTGTCGGAAATCTTCGATGCCCCGGCGATACTCTGCGGCGCCTCGCGCCTGGCGATCGACTGCAACCGCCAGCTCCACGCCGCGGACCTCATCCCGGAAGTGAGCGACGGGACTGCAATCCCCGGCAACCGGCGCCTCAGCAAGGCAGACAAGGCGGCCCGCATCGAACGCTGGTTCCACCCGTATCACGACGCGGTGGAATCGGTCTTGCTGGAACGCGAGGCGAGAGGCGTGCCATCCATCGCGGTGTCCATTCATTCCATGACCGCTTCTCTTGCCGGCCAATCGAGGCCGTGGCAAATCGCTCTCTCCAGCCATGTGGATCGCCGCCTGGCCGATCCCGTGCTGGCTGCCCTGCGGCGACCGGGGGACGTGGTGGTCGGGGACAACCAACCCTACGATCTGGATCCGGAGGTGGACTATAGCATTCCCTTTCATGCCCTGCGCCGGGGACTGCGGCACTTGCAGGTGGAATTCCGGCAGGATGAGATACCGGATGCGATTAGCCAGCGCCGATGGGCTCTGCGTTTCGCTCACGCGTTGAAGTAAGGGGTGCTCCGCCAACTCAAGCGGTACGATAGTCCTCCGAGTTGCCGGCGGACTAGCATTGGCTAACCTGATTGAAACCCAACGTCGACATGCGGTTTCAGGTTTGATTGGGCAGTCTGAAACCCAAGCGCTTGGGGATGTTGCTAGAAATGGTGTAGTGCCGACGGTTCTGAGGTTTGACGGACTGCGGGCTGTGATGTATCCAAACGATCATCGACCAGCGCATGTTCACACCATTGGAAGAGGGCACGAAGCAGTATTCAATCTGAATTGTCCGGTAGAACTCCTGGAGAATTATNNATTATGGATTCTCCAGGCGGGAAGTCCGGCCACCATATCGGCGTCGAGCCTGCAGATTAACGGGAGCGGGATGTATCCGCCAGACGACACCCAACCTGCGACGAATCAGTAGCTTGACGGCAAACGCCGGGCCATCGTAGGTGGCATGGGATCCCGCGATAGGTGGCCGCCGCTCCAACCATCCCTTCCCGCGCGGAACCGCCGCACGGCGAGCGCCCCAACGACATTAGCGTACCCATATGGGCCTCGTTCGGGCATGGAGTGCCGATGGAACTTCGACCGGTCAAAGGGGGAAATAGGTTATCTGCCTTGAACGACCTACACGTGGCCGGCCTTCATCGTTCGGCCACCAGTTCGCTTGCGGGGATCTGCCGTCTCTTGCGGGGTCATTCTCCGCCGTTTTTGAGCGGGAGGTTTCGGTTTCGCGCTAGCGCCGTCGCGTTGGCCTGCAATTGACGAGCCGGTCGCCCCCGCAAACGGCTGGAGTAGTTGCCGAGCCAAACCAGGAGCCATGGGTGCGTCAATTCCGTATTTCGCCGGCCACTGCTTCTTTGGCAGATAAAAGGTGCCGAAACATTTGTCCACCCAGGGCAGTATCGCGGCGTAGTTCTTGTTAATGTACTCAGGCCCGTCTTTCGTGTGGTGCCAATGGTGGAAGGCGGGGCTCGAGACAAACCACTCCAGCCAGCCGAAACGCCATCGGACGTTGGCGTGGATAACGAAGCTCCATATGGTGCCTACGACCACGTACAGCAACGGCAGCAGGTCCACTGAATTGCCGGCCGGCTGCGCCAGGCCCAGCACGTAAAGGGGGATCAAACCGCAGAGGCGGGTGAAGACAATGTCCAACGGGTGCGCACGGGAGTTTACCAGCCAGTCCATCTCCTCCGCACTGTGGTGGATGGCATGGAAGCGCCATAAAAACGGAATCTCGTGCATCCAGCGATGCCCCCAATAAGCGCCGAATTCTCCAACAATTATCGCTGCCGCAAGGCGAATCCCCAGCGGCATGTCCGCTGCCCTCGAGTACAGCCCGCTGGGCACGAAGCGATGCACCCCCCAGGCGATCATTGACAGTGGCAGCGCCAGAAGCAGCTTGGGCAGGAGATTGTTGAGAAAGTAATAGCCCAGATCCGTAAGTAACCCCTTGCGGAACACTTTCTGCGGATGCCGCGCCCAGCGCCTTTCCAGTGGCACGAAAATGACCACAAGCAGCGCCAGCCAGGCAGACAGTCTGAAGGCATCGACCGCCAGCGGCGGCAGATTCTGTTGCAGTTGTCGGAGCGTTTCCACGGAAGTAAATCGTCAGACGACCGAATGAAAATCGGTTAGCCGCGTTTCTTTAGGTTCCTGCAAACGGTAAAGACGCCCGGCAGACCAGTGCCCCTGGAAGCCGGCTCGACTGGCCGGACCTCTGAGCCGATACTGCCGGGCGTTTTTCCCAATAAGATGCATGGTTAGCGCCTGGGCGGGACGCTCCGCCCGGAGTAGTATGTCCAGCTCAGCTTTGAGAGGTCGAGAGGAACTGTGGGGTCGGTCAGGATCGTGAACGTGTTGCTGCTCGGGACCTGACCGTTGGGCGGCGCCGACGTGAAATTCAGCTCGCCGCGTCCCACCACCTGAACTTTGGAAGGATCGAGGCTCGTCAGCCTGGCCACCATGGGGCCCAGGGTTGTCGCCCCCGGATTCGACAGATCCGCCCGGTACGTCATGTACGACTGCGTGCCTGTCGAGGGCACCTGGCTCACGAGAGCATAATTGCCAATGCCGAGGGGAGGTAGACCGTTCGGCGGGATAACGGGAGCCGGGCAATCATTAGTTGGGGTGTTTTGGCAATTCGTGAAAGACACTTCGTTGATGCCCGCGCCGATCGTCGCAAGAGCGCAGTATTCGTTGGGGACCGCTGGTGTGCAATTGCTGAGCGGCGTGCTTGTGCTATTCACCGTGACCGTCGGCGCGACATAGCTGCCGTTCGGCACAGTTTCCTCGACTGTCACCGCGGTTCCAACCGGGAACGTGCCGCTGACCACTTGGCAATAGCCGCCCTCTGCCGGGGGACCCGCCTCCACCGAAGGAACGGCTATCGAAGTCACCGCGGTCGCCGTCGCCGTAATGTTGCCCAGCCCAATCGGAGGCCCCCCGATGGTGACCACCGGCGTGGTGCAGCCGGATCCCGCAGAAGTCAAGGTGATACCGGTGGCGGAGCCGAGGGAGATGCTGGCGGTGGCCGTCGGCTCCGTGGCACAGCCGCTAAACGAGACCGACGGGGCAGACGTGTAGCCGCTGCCGGCGTTGGTGGTGTTCACCTCAAGAATGGTGCCCGGCGGGGAGGACGTTAGCGCGAAGGGAAAGGTGGTACCGACGTTAACGCCGCCACCAGCGATCTTGCAGATCTTCAACTCCGCGGGCGGAGCTTCGTAATTATAATAGGTCACGATGGTTTCGAGCGAGGTGTCGGCAGCAGAGGGCGGCTCTTGGACAATTATTTCGGCGGTCCCCGTCGTAGGGTTGAACGTTCCGGGAACCAGGAGATTTGTGAGGCCGGCGAAAGGGCTGTAGCCCACCGCCGTGACATTGCAGACGCTGACGCCTGGCGTCGGCAATTCCTGAATTGTGGGCGTCCCGGCGGAAACCGGGATGGGCCCTGAGCACTCGCCGACGGGAACCTGGATTCCGGGAGGGCTGCTGAAGGCACTGCCCGGCACGGTGAAGTAGTAGTTGGTCGGATCTTTGGACGTGAGCGGGTTTGTGGAGCACGACGCTTTACAAACCTCAATGTACCCGTTCTGGCCGGTGACGGCGACATTGTCCAGGAGAACGACGGGCGGCGCCATACCGTTAGCAGGGGTACCGATCGCGAAGAAGCTGAGCACTTCAGTTGCGGCCTGGGCAATAAAGGGGATGGCTTGCGTGATCCAAGGCACAAAGCCGTGAGCCGGATTGCTCATGGTAACAGAGTCTACGCCCTGGCACGTCGCGTTATTGAGGAGCAGCTTCGGGTCGCATGTGCCTTTGCTGGCAAAGGTGGAGAGGGCGTCGTAGGCGTCGAAGGTCACTCGCCATTTCTCGGTAGTTGCCCCATCGTGATTCATGAACTGCGAAGCCGCCTGCAAAAAAGACACGGTGTAGGTCTGACCTGGTATGAATCCGCCGATTTGCTGCGAGACATAACCGGAGTAACTAGGGTCACCGTCTATCGCGACAAAATTCCCCCCGGCCGGACTCAACATCCACCCCGGCCACAAAGTTGCGAAGCTGGCTCCACAGGCATTCGTTTGACTGGACGTGGAGGCGGGGAAAACCACGCAACCTATACTTCCCGAGAATGTCCAACTGTCCGGAGCGAACGGATCACTAAAGCCCGGAGACATCACGAAGCTCGATGCGTTTCCGGTCGTCGTTTCAAACCCGCCGTTCGTAACGGTCTGGCCGTGTGCAGGAAAGGACAGTACCAAGAGGGCTATGGCGGAAAACCCAATTGCGGTTGCCTGATGCAGATGCGGGATCAGTCTCGAGAGATCACCCTCTGAATACTGCGGTGCGCCAAACGTCGTTTTTGTACGTGCGGTAGGTTCCATGTGAATCTCCGTAAGTCAGAGTAGGAACCAGGTTTTGCATCTTCGAACCCAGTTTGGGAACTAGGATACACCCCACTGCCCTGCATTGGAGTCTATTTGGATATTGTTTTGTAATCTTTTTGTAATTGTCTTTCATCGCCCGGTTTGCCCAAGCCAAAGCGCCATCCTTATGGTGCGCGTGCCGCGCCGCTATTTCGTGGCGGACACCTGAGCGTTCGACGCGTGGTAGGAGCTTCGCACCAGAGGGCCAGATTCCACGTGCGCGAAGCCCATTTCCGCGCCCATCCGCCGGAGTTCGTCGAACTCTTCCGGCGGCACGTACCGCACAATCGGCAGATGCTTCGGCGACGGCCGCAGGTATTGCCCCAGCGTCAGAATATCCACGTGGTGCGCCCGCAGATCGCGCATTACCTCCACCACTTCGTCGTTCCGCTCCCCCAGCCCCAACATCACGCCCGACTTCGTGGGAATCGACGGCGCCACTCGTTTGGCGTGCGCCAGCACGTCCAGGGAGCGCTCATAGCGCGCGCCCAGACGCACTTGCCGGTATAATCGCGGCACCGTTTCGGTGTTGTGGTTGAACACATCGGGCGCCGCTTCCATCACCGTTTCCACGGCGGCGTGACTGCCCTGGAAATCGGGGACCAGCACTTCCACGCCGCATCCCGGAACGCGCGCGCGGATGGCGCGGATCACCATGGCGAACAGCTCCGCGCCGCCATCTTCGCGGTCGTCGCGATTCACGCTGGTGATCACCGCGAAGTTCAATCCCAGCGACGCTACGGCTTCAGCCACGCGATTCGGTTCGTCGTAGTCCACCGGCAGCGGGGCGCCTTTCTGGACCGCGCAGAATCCGCAGCGGCGCGTGCACACATTGCCCAGCATCATGAAGGTGGCGGCGCGCTGGTTCCAGCACTCGCCAACGTTGGGGCACGCGGCGCTTTCGCACACCGTGTGGAGACGCAGGCGATCCACCAGCGCTTTCAGGTCCTGGTAATTCACGCCGGAAGGAGCGGGGGCGCGCAGCCATTTGGGCCGCTCGGGTTGGGTGGCTATCGAAACCAGCATCTCTGTCGTCTATTGTACAGAACCACCGCTTCCTTCCGGTTCCGCTTCGACCCCCATATGAGCGGGACCGTCAGGGGGCGGTGGGCACCGCGACCTGCAGGCGCGCGGCCGTCTTCACCAGCAAATCCCAATTGCCGTCTTCGATCGGGATCCCGTTCCGCAAGCGCTCGGCCTCGGTGCGCCATTCGGGATCGCCCGCCACCATCACCTCGCCGTACCCCGGCGCGGTGGGCGTCGACTTCATGAGCTGAACCAGTTGTTCCACCCGCGCCGTGAACTCCTCTATCGGCATGAATCGCGCGATGTCGATGGCGATGAAGCACTGGCTGCAGCGATTGCGGCGTCCGCGAATGCGAATTCCACCCACGTCGTTGGCCATGGCGCCGCCACTCAGTACCGAGCAGAGAATCTCCACCATCAGCCCCAGGCCGCTGCCTTTGTACCCGCCCAGAGGCATCAGCATGCCCTTGTTGTAGGCCGCTTTGGTACTGGTGGTAGGGACGCCCTGCGAATCGAAGGCCCAGCCGGCGGGAATTTCCGGCTTGTCGTTGATAAATGCCTTGAAAATCTTCCCGGCGGCCACCGTTGTAGTGGCCATATCGAGCAGCCAGGGGCCCGGCACCGACATGCAAATCGGGTTCGTTCCGATGCGTCCCGCCCGGCCCTGCCATGGCGGCACAATCGGGGAAGCATTGCAAAACACCAGGCCGATCTGTCCGGCGGCGCGCATCTTCTGGGCCCACCAGGCGGCCGCGCCGAAATGGTTGGACTCGCGAGCCACCACCACGCCCGCCCCATGGGTGGCCGCAAGACGGATGGCGTGGCCGCAACAGGTGTGCGCAACCCATTGACCTATCGCGTTTTGCGCGTCGAA
>PLRZ01000046.1:0-1950 GCA_003164075.1 Bryobacterales bacterium
CTTATCCGTGTTCATCTGTGTTTATCCGTGGCCAATAATGTCTTTGCCCGGACTCGAAGAGATCACTCTCATTCCACGACATCAGGAGTTCTGAGTCTCGGCGCAACAGACTGAGAGTCTGCGCCACGACGCTTGCTGCGAAGTTATTCTTGCGCGCCTCCTAAGCCAGACCGAAATGGAGCGATTACTGCTCAGGCCGGGTGCTCTTTCGCGATTTGTTGCACCAGCCATTGCATGATCAGCGGGTATGGCACGAAGGGGCGAGCACGAGGATCCGAGCGCAAAGTCGTTTCGGCGAGCCCGTGCGGCAAGTCGTCCTTCCATTCCTGCTCTACGAGGTGCCGTAAACGGCCCCAAGGTCCTATGGGCTCCCGGGCCAGTTGTTCGGCGGCGCCGCCGGTGGTCTCCATCAGATACAGAGGCGCCCGTAGAGGCTTGTCCCCCAGAAATATGTGGGCCTCTTCGATGACGCCTTCCATGCCGCCAATCGCCACCATGGCGCATGGCGATTCTCTTCCAATCATTTGCTCCCGCATGAAAAGGAGACTGAGCGGACACTGGACGCGCGGGTTCTTCGGATCGAATTGTTCGCCGCCCTTTGCACCGCACCAAACCAGGTCGGCGAATCCCAGGCGATACATCTCCCAGGTCTTATCGGGCAACTGGCCGTCATAGGCGTGCGACTGGTAAATCACCACGCCCGGGCCCGAGCGCTCCGGCTTACCGATCGACTCCACTTCCGGCGGCGCGCCGGTTCGAAGGCGTGGGGAAAGATACTCGCTGGCCACCGAAGCGACCAGGGGCGAGATGCTCGGGTGGGCGCCGAATACCACCGTCCCTTCCTCTTTCAAAACGGCACGGGCGAAGCTGACCACCGCTTCCTCAATCTCCACCGCCGCCCCGGAAACTCGCCGGAAGCCCGGACGCACCGGAATACTTGCCGAGAGGAAGACCGACCGTCCCCGCAGGAGGCCTCCGCTCACAGAGTGCCGTCCTTGATCTTCTCCGCCGCCGTCCTGATTTCGCTTTCGTCGAGACATTCGAACTTACACAACCCGCGCAGCCAATCCAGCCGGTCTTTCCGCCGGCGCTCCAGCAGGGCGGTCGGCCCGATGACGATCCCTTTGGACAGGGGCGCTATGAGTGTTTTGGGATGCGCCGTATGGAAGTCGCCGAACTCCGGCGGGCGAGTGGTCATCCAGATCGAGTATCGGTTCGAATTGTCAACGGCCTCCGCCACCAGCAGGCCATCGGTTTGAAGCGACGCCTTGGTTACTCCCGCGGAGCGCAGCGCGGTTGTCATCGTGTCCCGCAGATAATGGCGCCGCCGGAAGATTGCCTGGTCGTGCGTCCATTTGATGCGCGCCACCACGTTGTCGAGGGCCATACCGGTGAGGCGCCCCCACCGGAGGAGTTTCGGGGGCTCCTTACCGCTGCCGCCAGGCGCCCCGTAGAGAGGGTTACTCACCGCCAGAGGAGGCGATTCGAAATAACTTCGCCTGATCTGGTATCGAAGGTCGACATCGATAGACCGCAGCGGCTTCGACACGGGCAGCCGCAATGCCAGCAGGCCAAGACGAAACCGCTTGGTGTAATCGATTTCATGTTGAGTCCACTTGGAACTACTAATGCACGCGGACTCAAGGAGCACCACCATGGCCTTATCCGCTAGTTCCTGATTCAGGCGGCGCTGAAAATCGACACCCGGCTCGATGCTGAAGCGATCCAGAAATACTTCGAACCCTTCGTGTGTGAGCCGGTCGAATAGCTGCTCCGCCAACGGCTCGGTCTCCACCCGGCGGTAGCTAATGAATACCCGGTGCTCCTCGGCGGTCAATCCCACGGCGGAGAGAATTGAGGGAACCGCTTCGGTGACGGATTTCGACCAAAAAGAAGCGTTGATCTTTCTCAGGTCGTCGGTAGGCAGCAGGGCGGTGGGGTTGGCGCCGG
>PLRZ01000046.1:2030-2807 GCA_003164075.1 Bryobacterales bacterium
AACTCGCTGAGCAGATCCTGGGCGCGGTTCCGAGCCTCGGCCGTATCCGCGGGCACGATCAGGATGGCGCCAGGAGTGACTACCGGCACTCCTTCGAACAAGTCGACGGCAAACCTATCTGCGCCGGACTCCGTCCACACGATGAAGGATTCATTCATGGGGCGTAATACGTGACCCTTAAGATTACCGCCAACACGGCGCCGTGAATCAAGAATACCGACGGTCTGAAGAAGGAGATCAACCACATCGCCATCGACGGTTCGGGTTTCATCCAGAAAACGGGCGCCGTTCCTGCCACCGCCTCACCGTACAGCTCCCGAAATGCGCGTTCCAGTTGTAAATAGTAGGCGTCGAGAAGCCAGAACACCAAAGCGGGAACCACCGCAAGGACGGCCGCGCGAGCGTGCGAGTCCTTGCCGGCCGCGAAACCGATTGCCGCGGCCGCCAGCGCCACATTCCAGGATTTCATCTGAAATGAGTTACCGGCCATTCGGGCGATCGCGGACTGAATGAATTCGAGATGCTTTTCCGAAGGCATATATCGCCGCCTCCCGGCACTCAAGAAGAGTACATCAAGCCGGTGTCGAAAGCAACAAGTCTGGCACGGCACGAATGCTCGTTAAGATACGACAACGTGTTCCTGACTGGTCGCTCCCTCACGGTCGCGGCTCTGCACCTGAGCCACGAAATCCCCAGATCCATTTCATATATACGCTGGGCCCGGCTCGGAATGAAGCCGCTTGCCGAGCCGCGACCGTAAGGGACCGTAAGGGACCG
>PLRZ01000177.1 GCA_003164075.1 Bryobacterales bacterium
CCGCCGCGGACTGAAGAGAAACTTGCAGAATTCGAAGAAACCTCTTACTCACGCGCGCGGCTCGGAAATGCCACATTGAAAGGCAAGCACTTACCGCGACGGGTTCAATACCGAATTTTGCAAGTGCCGAGTTTCCCGGATCTGCTCGTACAAAGTGAACCGTATTGGGGCAAAACCCGCTCCGTTACCTTTCACACGCCTTGCGGAACCGCGCGCAGGCAAGCGAGGGCGTTCCCACCCCGCGCCTCGTGGTAGGGTGAAATCGGACGGAAAGTCCTGCGGCCATGACGGGAAAACCCGAGATCGAAAACAATTTGGCCTCGCTGCGGCAAAAACGCGGGCTGGCCGCCGCCCATCTGGCCGAAATGGCGGGTGTCAGCCGCCAGACAATCTACGCCATGGAGGCGGGCAGTTACGTGCCCAACACCGCCGTGGCGCTGAAACTGGCGCGCGTGCTGGAAGTTCGCGTGGAAGAACTGTTCTCCCTGCCGGGCGATCTCCCCGCCCCCGAGTTTCGCATGGAACAGGCGGCCCTGCTGCCCGGCGCGGAGAACCCGCGGGAAGGCCAGCCGGTCCAACTCTGCCGCGTCGACGATCGCCTGGTGGCTGCCGCTCCCTCGCCGGTTCCGTGGTACTTCCCCGCCAGTGACGCCATCGTCGCGGCCCAGCCAGCGACGCACGGGAAGGCCCGGTTGCGGGTTTTCGACGCCGAACGCCAGTTCCAAAATCGCGTGTTGATCGCCGGATGCGATCCCGCCATCTCCGTCCTGGCCCGCTACGTGCAAACCGCCGGAAGCGAGCTGGTGCTGGCGCATCGCAACAGTTCGCAGGCGCTCGAACTGCTCAAGGAGCGCTACGTGCACGTGGCTGGAACCCATCTGCGCGATGAATCCAGCGGCGAATCGAACCTGCCGGCCATCGCCCGCTTGTTTCCACGCAATTCCGTGGCGGTGGTCTCATTTGCCGTTTGGGAAGAAGGAATCGTAACCGCGCGCGGCAATCCCAAGGCGATTCGCGGGGTGGAGGATCTGGCGCGGCCGGATGTGACAATCGTGAATCGTGAGGCCGGGGCGGGCAGCCGGGAACTGCTGGATGCCCACCTCAAACGCCTCAAAATCGCGGCTTCCACTATCCGCGGCTACCGGGTGGAGGCTCCCGGACATTTGCCGGCCGCATGGAAGGTTCAAACGGGAGAGGCTGACGCTTGCATCGCTACCCGCGCCGCGGCCCGATTGTTCGGACTGGGCTTCGTCCCCCTGGTCAGCGAACGTTACGACCTGGCCATCCGCCGGCAGCACCTGGACCTCCCGGGAATCCGGGCGCTGCTGGATGTCTTGAACCGCTCTCAGTTCCGTCGCGAACTGGACAGTCTGGGCGGCTATGACACCACGGCGGCCGGACAGCGCATGCTGTAAAGCCCGAACTACGCGGCTTTCAGAAATTCCGATTGCGGCACACCGGCGGCGCAACCATTCTGCAGCGGGACCTCGCGGAGATACAGCGGGTCCAAACCCCGCGCCGGCGCGCGAAACTCCCAACCGTTCTCCTTGGCCGGAAAGGCAACCCAGCCGGTATTCGGAATGTAGGCAACCCAATTTCTCGGGCGTTGAGCGTCACGGTACAGTTTAATCATTTCGATCCCTCTTTCCTCGTCCCGGAGATTTTACGTGTCTGGTCCAGACTGACGAAACGGCAATTCGCTACGCAGCCTTTGTTTTTGCATGTGAGGCAAAGTCGCTTTTGAGTCATCCCAGAATCAAACTACCTGAAATTTTCCCCTATCTCAATGAAAACTATGAGGGGATGCGCTACGTACCCTCTTCAAGGGGGGGAGTGACATTCATAGGGGTGACCGCGCGGCGCCGAACTCACCCACTTTGCGGGGAGCAGACCCCGAATTCCTCCGCAACACCCGGATGGTACGAAAATGAAAGCTGCGGCAACCTGGAACCATGCTCTCCGACTCGCAATGCTGGAACGCCATCCTGACGCGTGACCGAAGCTTCGATGGCCGCTTCTTCTTCGGCGTGGTCACCACCGGTGTCTACTGCCGGCCTTCCTGCCCCTCGCGCCATCCGCTCCGTCGCAACGTCCGATTCTTCCAACTCCCCGCCGAAGCCGAACTGGCCGGTCTGCGTCCCTGCCTTCGCTGCCGCCCCTTGTCCGACCCCGCGGCGCCCATCCGCGACCTCTGCCGCTATATCGAGCGGCATTGCCACGAGCATGTGGATCTGGCCGTCCTCGCCGCCCTCGCCGGTGTCAGCCGGTTTCATCTGCAGCGCACCTTCAAAGCGGCCGTCGGTGTGACGCCGAAGCAATACCTCGAAGCGCACCGCGTCGACAGATTAAAGCAGGAGCTGCGGCAAGCCAAAGATGTTACCGAGGCCGTGTATGAGGCCGGTTTCGGCTCCTCCAGCCGTGTCTACGAACGCGCCGATACGCGCCTGGGAATGACGCCCCGGCAATATCGCCAGGGCGGCGCCGGACTTGCCATCACCCACGCCGTGACGGAGTCGGCCGCGGGCCTGGTCATGATGGGCGCCACCGGCCGCGGCCTGTGCTTCGTGCAATTCGGCCACACCAGGGAGGAATTGCTGGAGGCCCTGCGCCGCGAGTATCCGGCCGCCACTCTGGAACCCATCGCCGATCCGCTTCCAGCCGCCTTTCGGGAGTGGATGCAAGCCCTGAAGGCGCACCTGGCGGGCGCCAGTCCGGCTCTCGATCTTCCGCTGGATATCCAGGCGACAGTCTTCCAAACGCGCGTCTGGGACTATCTGCGGACCATCCCTTACGGACACGTGCAGTCCTACGGAGAAGTCGCCGTGGGCATCGGGCGACCTTCCGCCGTTCGCGCTGTTGCCCGCGCGTGCGCCAGCAATCCGGTGGCGCTGGTAATCCCTTGCCATCGAGTCATTCGCGGTACCGGGGAGTTGGGCGGATACCGTTGGGGTCTGGAACGCAAGCAGGCGCTGCTCGATAGGGAGCGGCGGTAATCACAGGGCCCGTGGCGAGAGATCCGGAGGTGGGGCAGGCGGTGCTCGCCTGCCGGTCTGCCCGCGCCACATCGCCCACCACAGACAATGTGCCGTCGGTCGACTTACTCGAAGCCTCTGTCCCCGAAACCCTCAGAACTCCTGACGTCGTGGACTTT
>PLRZ01000364.1 GCA_003164075.1 Bryobacterales bacterium
GCCATCCCGCTGAAGGTGGTGTTTCTCCGCCCGAAATCCTCAAACGCGGGATACGACGTAGTCAGTAGCCGTCCGCTCATCCACTGCTTATGGCGAATCTGATACAGGCTCTCTGGGTCGCTCACCTCCAGCGGGTGCAGCAGGACCGCATTCAGCACTCCGAAGACCACCACGTTTGCCCCAATCCCCAGCATCAGAGTGAGTAAGGCGACCACCGTGAACGCGGGAGACTTCCGAAGCACGCGCAGCGCATACCGAACATCCCGCAGCAGGTTCTCCACGAAGGGCAGCCCCTTTTCGGCGTGGTAGTCTTCGCGAACTGTCTCCACGCCCCCGAACGTCAGGCGGGCGTGGCGGCGGGCTTCCTCGGGAGTCATGCCGGCGCGGATGTTCTCTTCCGTCCGGGCCGCTATATGCGATTCAATCTCTTCTCTGAGCCGATCGTCGCCGCGGCGCCGGGTCGTGAAGTTGAGAACGCGTGTGAATATCCGATTCAGGGCTCTCATGCCAGATCCTGCGCCTTCACTTCAAAGAAGCGCGCGACGATCGCCGCTGTCTGCTCCCAATCGCGTTTTTCGGCTCCCAGTAATTTGTGTCCCGCACGCGTCAGCCGATAAAAGCGCGCCCGGCGGTTGTTTCCCGACGTGCCCCACTCCGATGCGACGGCGCCCTCCTGTTCCAGCCTCAGCAGGACGGGATAAAGCGTGCCCTGATTCACCGCGAGCAGGTCGCCGCTGATCTGCTCGATGCGGCGGGCGACGCCATACCCGTGCAGCGGCCCCAGCACCTCGAGGGTCTTCAGGACCATCAGGGCCAGCGTTCCCTGGTGGACATCCTTTTTCTGTTTCATTTGGTTTACCAACATGAGAATGCCACAGCTCTACTGGGAAAGCAACAGGTCATCCCGGAAGCCGATAGAGCCCGAATACACCATCTCGCAGTGGTGCGAGTAAATACATAAAACAATGATCTTTAACTTGCATCTGTAAACAATCCATGTGTACAATAGTTCGCAGATGTCTCAACGGTACGCCAGCTCGTTTAGCGGCCGGTTCTGGTCCTTTAGCCAGACCCGGTAGAGTGGCGTTGGTTCGAGACCCGATCCCAATTACGAATAGACCAACCCACTCTCCGGAGTGGTTTTTTGTTTGGAGAAACGAAATGATCATTTCAATGCGACCGCACGCTTCCCGGCAGGAAATCGAACACGTCTGCGAACGAATCCGCGAGTTCGGCTATAAAGTCCACTCCATAGAAGGCGAAGAACGGGTAGTCATCGGAGTGGTTGGCATGGGCGACGTCACGGCGTGCCTGGAATCGCTCGAAGCCACGCCCGGAGTGGAGAGCGCCATGCGCATCTCGGCGCCCTACAAATTCGTCAGCCGCGAATTCAAGAAGGAGCGCTCCGCCATCCGCGTGAACGGCGTGGAGATAGGCGGCGACGAGTTCGTAGTGACCGCCGGCCCCTGTTCGGTGGAAAGCGAAAAGCAGATCATGGAGACGGCCGAAGGCGTGGCCGCCGCGGGAGCGCGCATGTTGCGCGGCGGGGCCTTCAAACCGCGCACGTCGCCCTACGATTTCCAGGGCCTCGAACTGGAAGGTCTCAAGCTGCTGCGCAAGGCCAAGGAAGCCACCGGACTCGCCATCGTCACCGAAATCATGAGCGACCGCGACGTCGAACTGGTCGCCGAATACGCCGATTGCATGCAGGTGGGCGCCCGCAATATGCAGAACTTCGCCCTGCTGAAATCGCTCGGCGGATGCGGCCGCCCGGTGCTGCTGAAGCGCGGCATGAGTTCCACCATCAAGGAATTGCTCATGTCCGCCGAGTACGTCGTGGCGCACGGCAATCCCAATGTGATTTTGTGCGAGCGCGGCATCCGCACCTTCGAGACCGCCACGCGCAACACCTACGATATCTCAGCCGTACCGGTATTGAACGAACTGACCCACCTGCCCATCGTGCTCGACCCCAGCCATGCCGCCGGCAAGCGCAGTCTGGTGCCCGCTCTGGCGCGCGCCGGCGTGGCCATCGGCGCCGACGGACTGGTGGTGGAAGTGCATCCCTGCCCCGAAAAGGCGGTCAGCGACGGCGCCCAATCGCTCACCCTGGAGAACTTCCGCGCCATGATGAAGGAGCTTGCGCCGTACATCCAGCTCTGGAAGGAATCGCGCGCGGTTCCGGTCGGCGCCCGGTAACGGCTCGCACGAGGTGGGGCAGGCGGTGCTCGCCTGCCCCACCTCGGGAGTCCTCGCCGTTTTCCCGGGCCGCCCGACCCTGGCTCTCTGCAAACTGCTCGCCGGCTTCCGGCCAGGGGGCTGGTCGCGGCCGCGCCGGTATGTGATACTGCGAAAGTGAAGTTCAAACCCCAGCCGTGGCAACTCATCGTGCTGATCGCCGCCGTCTGCGGCCTTGCGATCGGTGGAATGGTCTGGTACCACTCCACCACTCTGACTCCCGAAGCGCTCCTGAAGCGCATGCCATCGTCGGACGCCCTGGTCATGTGGATCGATTTCGCCGCTCTGCGCCGCGCCGGATTCCTGCAACTGCTGGCCGGGGCCAAGGCCGCTGAAGAGTCCGAGTATCAATCGTTCGTCTACGCCACCAGGTTCGACTACATAAACGACCTCGACACCGCCCTGGTGTCGTTCCCTCGCTCGGGTGCCTTTTACGTCATGGCCGGAGGGCAATTCGACTGGAAAAGCCTCCGCGCCTATGCCGCCCGCGAGCACGGCCAGTGCGTCAACTCGCTCTGCCGTCTGGTGGGGAGCTCTCCGGACCGCCATATTTCCTTCCTGCCTCTGCGCCGCGACCTGATGGCCATGGCGGTCAGTACCGACGCCTACGCGGTGACTGAACTGGCCACCCCGCGTCCGGGACCGTATCCGCCGATGCCCGAAGGCTTGGTTTGGCTGAGGTTTCCCGGATCGCTGCCAAAGGCGTCGGGGAACCTGCCCGATGGGGTACGCCCATTCGCGCGGATTATCGAAAATGCACCGAGTGTAACGGTATCGTTCGTGCCCGATGGCGGGCGGTTGGCGGCCAGACTCGAGATCCTCTGCCGCAATCCGCGGGAGGCCGCCGATCTGGCGTCCCAACTGACGTCGGTTACGGACCTGGCGAAAAGTTTATTCGCCCGGGAGCATAACACGCCGAATCCGGCCGACTTCAGCGGCGTGGTGACGTCCGGCGTCTTTCACGCCGACGGATTGCGCTTGTTAGGCCAATGGCCCATCGAGCGGGCTTTTGTAGAGAATCTGTTGGGCACGCAGTAAGAAGCCGCGAAAAGATATCCTGTGCATTTCAGACCCAACNNGAGGGCACCCCGTTAGGGAGCGATTGCGTACGTTCGAGACATTTGAAAGCTATTTCGGGGACAGGCTACATAACCTCGAAATTCCGTTCCGCTCGCAGATTTGAATTTCGAGGTTATGTAGCCTGTCCCCGAAATAGCTCCCCGTGTCATCATGGAAGTTACCCAAATTCATGGCTGAACCAATCGTACTTTCTACCCCCGTCCTCATCCATATCGCCGGCGAGATCCACGTTCCCCTGATCGGCATGCACGCGGTCATCGGACTGCTCGACGAAGGCTCCACCGTACCGTTCATCGCGCGCTACCGCAAGGAGGCGACCGGCAACCTGGACGAGGTCCAGATTCGCGACATTCAGGAAAAACTGGAATATTTCCGCGAACTCGAAGAGCGCCGGAAGACCGTCCTCGACACCATTGCCGAACAGGGCAAGCTCACCCCGGAACTGCAGGCCCGCATCAATGCCGTGCTCGAAAAGAACGAGCTCGAAGACCTGTACATGCCCTACAAGCCGAAGCGGCGCACCAAGGCGTCCATCGCCCGCGACAAGGGCCTGGAACCGCTGGCGCAATATCTCTGGGACCAGGCCGGCGAGGCTTCTCTGGCCGATTTCTCAGCCACCTTCGTCAGCGAAGAAAAGGGCGTGGCATCCGCCGCCGAAGCGCTGGAGGGCGCCCGCCACATTATCGCCGAATGGGTCAGCGAAAATGCCGCCTTCCGCAAAGAGGTGCGCACCATGATGATGGCCGAGGGGCTGGTGACCGCCCGCGCCATCGAAGGCGTTCCCGACCCCGAAGGCAAATACCAGATGTACGCCCAGTTCAGCGAACCGGCCAGCAGGATTCCCTCCCATCGCATGCTGGCCATACGGCGCGGCGCCAAAGAGGGCATCCTCATCTTCGAAATCGAGATGGACCGCGTCAAGCCCATCGCATGGCTGCGGTCGCAGGTGGTGCGCGCGGCGGGCGAATGGGTCCCGCACCTGGAACAGGCCATCGAAGATTCCTACGACCGCCTGCTGAATCCCTCCATCCAGACGGAAGTGCGGCTGGAATTGAAAGACCGCTCCGACGAAGAAGCCATCAAGGTATTTCGCGAGAACCTCGACAACCTGCTGCTCGCGCCGCCCGCCGGCCGGCTCACCGTGCTGGCGCTCGACCCGGGGATTCGCACGGGTTGCAAAATTGCCGTAGTGGACGACACCGGGCGGTTCCTCGAAAACTCGGTGATCTATCCTTTTGAGCCCAAGAACGACGTGGCGGGAGCGCGCAAGACGCTGGCCGCGCTGATTTCGCGTCACAACGTTCAGGCCATCGCCATCGGCAATGGAACGGCCTCGCGCGAATCTTCGGCCTTGGTCGGGGACTTCCTGCGCGACGCCAATCTGACGAAGATCTTCAGCGTGTCGGTGAGCGA
>PLRZ01000498.1 GCA_003164075.1 Bryobacterales bacterium
CGGGATTTTGGTTAAGAACCGCTTGCTGGCTCGCGCGGCTCAGAATGGCGTCTCAATGTTTGTAAGTGTTTACAGAGCCTCGACCGCGAGGGAGCGGTCGTTCAGAGACGTGCCTCCCGAAACCGTTTACGCGCCACGAAAACGGGCTCATCCCAAATTCCACGACGTCAGGAGTTCTGAACTTGCGTTAGTTAGGTGGCCGCACAGGCCCTTACCCCGGCCCCGGCACGATGTCGCGATGACTTACCTTAGCCTTGAACCCGGCTGCCACCAGATTTTTGCGAATCTGGTCGGCCATCATCACCGATCGATGCTGCCCGCCGGTACAGCCGAACGCGATCGTCAGGTAACTCTTGCCCTCGCGTATGTAATGCGGCAGCAGATACGTCAGTAAGTCGGTAATTTTCTTGACGAATTCCACGGTCTGCGGAAAAGACCGGATGTAGCGCGCAACTCCCGGGTTGCGGCCAGTCAGGTTCTTGAAGCGTGGAATATAATTCGGGTTGGGCAGAAAGCGAACGTCGAAAACCAAGTCGCTGTCCGGTGGGATGCCCTTGCGGAAACCGAAGCTCGTGACGTAAATCAGGATCTTCGATTCGCTGCTCTCTCCGCGGAACCGCTCGCCCACGAACTCTCGCAGTTCATGGACCGTGAACTTGGACGTATTGATGATCAGGTCGGCCATCGCCCTGATGGGCGCCAGTTGAGCGCGCTCCGAACGAATGCTCCTGGTAATCGACCGGTCCGTACCCAGGGGGTGGGGCCGGCGGGTCTCACTGAAACGGCGCACGATGGCCGCATCGTCGGCTTCCAGAAAAACCAGTCTGGCGTTTACCGAATCGCTGATGCTGGCAAAGACTTCGGGAAAGCGCTTGAGCCCCTTGCCTTCACGCACATCCACCACCAGGGCGGCCGCCGTGATGCTGGGATTGTCATGCGTCAGTTCCGCGAACTTGGGGATCAGATCTACCGGCAGATTGTCCACCGAGTAGAAACCCAAGTCTTCCAACGATCGGAGCACGGAGCCTTTGCCCGATCCGCTCAGGCCGGTGATGACCACCAATTCCGGCTTATGCGCCGGCTTTCTGGACCGGCCCCGCGTGCCGGGGCTCTTGACTTTCATCTCCGGACGCTACGCCTCCACCATATCGAAGTGGCCATCGCGGCGGCGGATCAGCATGACCATGCGTTCGGTCTTGGCATCGCGATACACCAGGTAATCGCGACCGTCCATCTCGAGCACGGCTTCCTCCAGGGTCATCGGTTTCCGCTTCTTGTGGTTCTCCACATGATATATCAAACGATCCGGTTCCGGCTCGGGCTCGACCTTTTTCCTGCTCACGGGCTTTGCCGGCGGTGGGGCTTCTTCCGGCGCTGCCGGGCGCGGCGCACGCTTATTATCGCGCCACTTGGTGCGCGATTTCACCGCCTGTGTCTCCAGTTTCTCGGCGGCGCCGTGAATCGCTTCGAACAGGTCGCTGCTCGATCCCAGCCCCACCAACTGATGATTGAAATACCGGATGGTGGCCTCGGCGTGGTGCAGGTGCCGTTCGAGCGACAGCACGATGTGCGCTTCGCATTCGCGTTTTCCGCTCAGTAATTTTCCGATTTTGGCAAATCGGGCTTCCAGTTTCTTCAATTGAGCTGGAGCCAGTTCAACTTGTCTGCCGGTGTAGGTGATCTTCATGGGTCCTCCCGATTGAAACTCTTGCCGTTTCCAGAGCGCCCAGGAGCGCCGCTCAACTGCGGGTGCGACGCTGGTGTGTGGAGGGAATTTTCATGTCCTCCCGGTACTTCGCCACGGTGCGCCGGGTGACGTTGATCCCCTGAGTCTGCAGCATCGAGGTGATGTGGTCGTCGGTCAGGGGTTTAGAGCGGTCTTCATCGTCAATCATCTTCTTCACCATGCGTTTCAGAGTAAGCAACGGCGTGGACCCGCCGGACGGGCCCTGCACGGCTTCCGAGAAGAAATACCGGAGTTCGAACACGCCCTGCGGCGTGTGTACGTACTTGCTGGCGACCGCGCGGCTCACCGTGGATGGGTGCACACCTACCTCTTCGGCCACTTCCTTGATCATCATCGGCTTGAGGGCGTCCAAACCGTAGCTCAGAAACTCCACCTGCCGCCGCACGATGGCCTGGCAGACCTTCATGATGGTCTGCTTGCGCTGTTCGATGTTCTTCATGAGCTGGATGGCCGAGGTGTAGCGCTCGCGGACGTAATCGCGCACCTCTTTGGTCTGCCCATTGTCGCGGTCCAGCATTTTGCGGTACTGCACGTTCAAACGGAGCTGCGGCACGTCCTCATCGTTCATCTGGATGATGTAATCGTCGCCGTCCTTGGTAATGAATACGTCCGGCTCCACCACGCGCGCGCCGGGGCCCGAATAACGCAGTCCGGGACGCGGATTCAGGTGCTGGATCATCTTGACCGCGATCTCGATGTGTTCCGACGGCCGGCCCAGCACCCTCGCAATCTCTTTGTACTGGCGCGTCTCCAGCAGCCGCAGATGGTTGGAAATAATCTGCCAGGCCACCCCGCCCTTGCCGTTCACGCTCTCGATTTCGAGCAGCAGGCATTCCCGCAGATTGCGCGCGCCCACGCCCGCCGGATCGAGCGAATGCACCACCCGGAGAGCTTCCTCCAAGTCCGGAATCTGATGCTCGCCCACTTCGGCGATCTCTTCCAGCCCGGCGGTGAGGTAGCCGTCCTCGTCCAGGTTGCCGATAATCGATTCGGCGGCGTTGCGCACCGCTTCCGTGATCACGCTGACGCTCAGTTGCGAGCGCAGATGATCGCCCAATGTGACCGGCGCCGAAAGGAACGTCTCGAAAGAAGGCTTTTCGACCGACTCCGATGCCGGTGTACGATACCCCGGATCCAGGTAGTCGTCGAAGAACGAGCCAAAATCGATTTCGTCGAAGGGATCGGTGGCTGCCGGAGTTTCCAACGCCGGATCGCTGGCTGTCGGGATTTCCGGCTCCGACACCGCCGACGCGGTCTCTTCGGCATCCGGGAAAAGATTGCCGTTAATGGCCACGTCGCCCACCGAGCCATCCAGCGAATTGGCGTCGTTTAATACCGCCGCTTCCAGCAGTTGCCGGTCGGCGGGGTCGGAGTTGTGCTCCTGCTCGGCCTCCAGCAGCGGCGTCAACTCTTCGGGCGTGATCTCTTCGCCGGGCTCCTCGGTGGATTCTTCCAGGACCGGGTTCTTGACGATCTCCTGGGTGATCATCTCCTTTAATTCCAGCCGGTTAAGCTGGAGGACGGTGACCATCTGCACCAACCCAGGGGTCAGAATCTGCTTTTGCGCGACTTTGAGTTGGAGTCTTGGCGAGAGCAGGCTCATCTACGACCTATGATATCACTGGACTAACGCATCGTTGGTGCATTCGCGTTTCGTCTAGCACTTTTTGTGCCGTTGCCGCGGGGCTGCTTTGGAGGAGAAACGGAGGTCCGGACTGCGCCGGAACGCCAGATTAACAAAGCCAGAAAACCGAGGGCCGAAAGCGAGAACGCCATTCCCAAAGACCTTCCCGGAGTGCCATATACGAAGCGAACGGCGTGTTTGCCGCTTGATACGGGAATCGCCAGAGTGAAGCCGTTGGCCGGGAAAACCGGCGCGGGCTGGCCATCCACCTCGGCCATCCAGCCTGGATCGTAGGCCTCCAGCACGTCGACAAAGCCGGGGCCTCCGGCCGAAACATCGAGCAGGATCTCATCGCTGGAGGGCCGATGGTAAACTGCCGTCCCGGCGCGTTCGGTGTTCGTCTCCGGAATCCTGGGAATTACCCATGCCGGATCCCGGCTCTCGGTAGGCATAACCAGCAGACTCTTCTCGTAGACGTGCGCGCGCAGCGCGGGGAGAAGCTGGTCCTCCGGCAGAAACACAACCGACTTCGAGAAGTACATGCTGGCGCGACGCGCGGGATCGGGCACGCTATGCAGATACAGGCCGTTGAGCCTGCCCACCAGAGGGAGATCGGGTCTGAATCGCCTGGTCAGCACCAACATCACGCCGCCCGCCCGCAGCGCCGGCCGAGCCAGTTCCGCCCCATTCACAATCTGCAGATTCAGGCGTGGGGATGCGCCGCTTAAGCCAAGGATGGCCCGGTAGGGTTTCTCCAGCAAGAGAGAATCGAACGCACCGATATCGTCGAACCGGCGGCGCGACGACCAAATGGCGAAATCGGTGGCTATCCTGCCGTCTTGGATTGACTGGGCAAGAAGCTCGTCCTGGCCTCCCAAAGGGTCCGCCGAGCGCGAAACGGGGATCACGAAGAGCCGCGAAAAACCGGCCAGATCCAGGCCATGCAGTCCCAAGCCCACGGCTACGATGGCGTACGCCAACTTTCGGGCCTTCATGGCGAGAACCGCGTCCACCGCCGCCCCCAGAGCGACCGAGAGCGAGAACGTGGTCAGATACAGCAAGCGCGACGGGCTGCGAAGGATCAATGCCGGCGAAAGGTGGCGCAGGAAATTCAGTAGAGGCAGCGCGCCGAGGAAGGCCATCGATCCGACGCAGGCCAGAAACAGAAATCGCCCCTCGGGCCTTCGCTTCCGCAGGCAGCAGAGCAGCAGCAGGGCCGCGGCCGCGACGATGGGCGCGAGACCTATGTAAGAGGCCGTGTCGAACAAATAGGACCCATTGGGGTAACCGGAAAAGATGCGCCGGCCGAACCCCGCGGGCCAACCGTCGATTCCGGGAACGAACAACGCCAGAATGCGCCGGTACGGGAACACCACGTCGTTGTCCGGCGGATCCAGATCGAGCACGCGCGTGCTCTTTTGGATGAGCAGGAGCATGGGCCACCACACGGCCAGACTGAGGGCCGAGCCGAGCACCAGGGCGCCGGCCAGGCGGACGCGCAGCCACCCACGGCCGCGCCAAATTACGTAGAGCCCGGCCACCGACATGGCATAGGCGGGAATCTGTGGGTGGCCGGCCGACACCACGCAAGCGCTGGCAATAGCGAGCCAGGCCACGTCCCACCGGCAACGCCCGGCACGCGCCGGATCGAGCGCGCGGTCTGCCAGCCACAGCAGAAGGGGAAGCGCGGGATAGGCTTCGAGCAGTGGCAGGTGTCCGGCCATCACGCGTGAAGCGAAGTAGCCGGCGCAGGCGAATGTCCAACCGGCAGCGGCGGCAGCCAGTTCCGATAGACCGGCCCGCCGGCAAAACAGATACGTGAAGAGCGCCGCCAGTAAAGCGGCCATCGCCACGCCCGGAGCGTAAGCCGTCTCGGGAGGGAACAGAAGCAGCAGGAGGCGGGTGGGAATCCACGGAAAGCTTTGCAAATTGGCGGCGAATGGCGCTCCCAGAAGCTCGTGCGGGTTCCAGGCGGGCAGGGTGTGCCGGGGACCGAACAGGCCTTCTTCCGCAAACGCCATGCGGGCCATGTGCAACTGCAAATAATCGCTACCGGCGAGGATCGTCTTGCCGCTTAGAAACGCCGGCCGGAGATAGACCGCCTCGGCCAGAACGATCATCACGAAAAGGCAGGCACAAGCCCGCCATCGTTGGCGAAAATACCCGCGAAGACGCTGGCTCATCGTGGCGGGTACGTCTGCGCCATACCCTCCTGGATACTGACGCGTGGCTGCCAGCCCAGAATGGTATGCGCCGCCGTGCAATCGCAAGGCCACAGGGGCGTGATGGACCGCACGCGGTACGGTGTGATCGGCACGGAACGCTTCAGCGCTTTTCCCAGCAACTCCGCGCCAAAGCCGGCCAGCTTGAGGAACCATGCCGGCACATACCATGCCCGCACCGGGCGCCCCGAGCGGCGGACGTAATCGACATACTCGCGTTGCATGAGTCCCTCGGGGTCGACCAACTGGAAAATGGAGCCATTCGGCAAATCCGTAGTGGCAGCCAGCATCAGCGCGTCCACTACGTTATCGATATACACCAGCGGGACATGGTGGTTGCCCGAACCTACCACCAGCCAGCGGCCGGCGATGCCGATGGTGCCCGAGGGCGGGATTTTCTCGGCGCCGGGCCCGTAGATCTGCCCCGGACGCAGCACCACGGCGTGGATGCGCTGGGCCGCCGCGGCTTCCAATACCATCTTCTCCGCTTCCAGTTTGGTCTGGGTATACAGGCCTCGCTGTTGCGGAAACGGCTCATAGGGCGAGGATTCGTTCACCGGCACACCGGGTTCGTGCCCGGCATGTTGGAGCACGCTCATGGAACTGACGTACACCAAGCGGCGGACGGCATGGCGCTCGCACGCGTCGATCACGTTGCGCGTGCCCCAAACGGTGCCGCTCGAGAATTCGAAGGGCCCGCCCTTGGTGGACGCGCCCACATGGAAGACGGTCTCGATGCCTTGCATGGCGCGATCCACCACGGCGGGATTTCCAAGGTCGCCGTATACCAGTTGCAGATCGTCGGGTGGCGGGTTGGCGGCCGGCCGGCGCACCAGCAAACGCAGCGGCTCGCCGAGCTCCGCGCGGAGCCGTTTGACCAGCGCCGTCCCGAGGAAGCCGTTGGCGCCGGTCACCAGGATGCGCGGCCTGAGGGTCTGGTTCGGCTCGGCCAGGTAGACGCGTTTATCGTCGTCGGCGCGGCGGGAAACGTCTTCCAACAGNNTGCAACGCCTCGTGGAATTTGACCACGGAGACGTGAATCCCGGGCGACGGCTTTAATCGTCCGGTGGCGAAGCGCACCGTATTGACCGACACTTTCGCCAACATATGCAGCGAATTGAACCCCGCTCCGAGGATGCGTTGCACCGCCTTGGGAGCCGGATAGGTCTTGCGCAGGGTGATGACCTGGAGATAGCAATCCACGTGCATGACGCCCTTGGTTCCGTGGATGAGGAGCTCGTTCTGGATGGGCCGCACGTTCCAGGAAATGTACATGTGGCCGGTGCCGCGGTCAGTTTCGACCATGGTGCGCCACTCGTCGAAAACCAGGTTGGGATCGCCGATGCCGCTGGCGTAGTAACGCGTATCGGCGCGGTGGATGGGGCCCAGAAACGCTTCCAGCAGGTAGAGACCGTGGACGCCGAGGTCCTGAAAAGGGTAAGAGCCGTTGCGGAAATGCGGAGGGACAGCCGGTCCGCCGGAGTAGGCCTGGTAGTCGGAGCTGCGGAAGAAATCCACCGCCTGCACTTCCCCGCAGGCCCCGTTGCGAATCATGTCCAGGGCTTCCAGGACGATGGGATCCATGCGGGCGGAATGATTCACCGAAAGGACCAGGCCTTTTTCGCGGGCGCTCCGGATCATGCGGTCGCAATCGGCGGCGCTTTCGGCCATGGGTTTTTCCACGAATACGTGGCACCCCATCTCCAGGGCCTCCAGTGCCAGGGCCGCATGGGAACCCGGGGGCGTCAGGATGTGGATCACTTTGGGATGGGCTTCGGCCATCGCCTGGAGCGAGGGATAGACCGCGGGGATCTGAAATTGAGCGGCCAGAGCGGCGGCGCGCTCCCGGTCGAGATCGGCGATGCCCACGATTTCGACAAATGGCAGACTGCGGAGTGCCCGGGCATGATACGTGCTGACATACCCCGCGCCCACGAGTCCGACTTTTACACGCTGGTTGGGTTCCAAGATTTCGGTCCAAAGGGTCATTGTAGCGTGCCTATTTCGGGGACAGGCTACATAACCTCGAAATAGGCCGGCTGAATTTCGAGGTTATGTAGCCTGTCCCCGAAATAGCCGGGACTGCTAATCTACGAGTGCGGCCCCAATCTATGATCATTACACGCAGCCCGTTGCGCATCTCCCTGGGAGGCGGCGGTACCGACCTGCCTTCTTATTATCGCGAGCACGGCGGATTTCTGATAGCCGGCGCCATCGACAAGTACGTGTACATCACGCTTCACGAAACGTTCGTGCCCCAGATCATCGTCCGCTACTCCAAGATGGAAGTAGTCTCGTCGGCCGGCGAGATCCTTCATCCCATCGTGCGCGAGGCGCTGCGGCTGATCCCCATCGAAGATCCGCATCTGGAGCTCGCCAGCATGTCCGACATTCCCGCCGGAACCGGCCTCGGCTCCTCCGGCAGTTTCACCACCGCGCTGCTATCCGCGCTGCACACCTATCGCCACAATCATGTGACGCAGCGGGAGCTGGCCGAGCAGGCGTGTCATATCGAAATCGACCTTCTGGGCGAACCCATCGGCAAACAGGATCAGTACATCGCCGCTTACGGCGGCATCACCGCGTTCACCTTCCAGCCGGATGGCCACGTGGACGTGGAGCCGGTGCGCTTTCCTCCCGCCACCTTGCACCGCCTGGAGGACGGCTTGGTGCTCTTCTTCACCGGCTACACCCGCAATGCGTCGGAAATCCTCAAAGATCAGGATGTGCGGAGCAAACAGAAGGACCACGAAATGATGGAGAACCTGCACTTCGTCAAGCGGCTCGGTTATGAGAGCAAAGCGGCGTTGGAGGCCGGCGATCTGCGGGCTTTCGGCGAGCTGATGCACGTACACTGGGAACGCAAGCGCGCGCGCAGCATCGGCATGAGCAATCGTCAGATTGACGACTACTATGAACTGGCGCGGGCCAACGGCGCCATCGGCGGCAAACTGATTGGCGCCGGCGGCGGCGGATTCCTCCTGTTTTATACGGAGGACAAGGCGCGGCTCAGCGCGGCGATGACCGGCGCGGGTCTGCGCGAGGTGCGCTTCCGCTTCGACTTCACGGGCAATCGGGTGATGCAGCCGTAAACGGGCAACTTGTTGGCAACTATTGCCAATCCTGATAGGATGGTCTTGATTGGAGGACCATCGCATGCCCACCCGGAACGTCAACCTGACCGAACATTTCGACCGCTTCATTGAGACCGGCATAACCTCGGGCCGTTTCAGCAATGCCAGCGAAGTGGTGCGCGAAGGCCTCCGGCTCCTGGAGCAGCGCGAGCAGGAAGACAGAGCCAGGATCGAATGGCTTCGCGGCGCCGCCAAGGAAGGCTTTGACGCCGCTGACCGCGGCGATTACGTGACCCTCCGCTCCGATCGGGAGATTGATGACTTCGTAGATCAGGTGCGCCGGGAAGTGTCGGAAAAACTCGTCGCTGAAAAAGTGCGTGTCTAAACCTCCGAAGAAGTATGATGTAAGGCTTACCGGCCCCGCCAGGCGGGATCTCTCTGGCCTGATGGAATGGACCGTCCAGGAGTTTGGCGAGCGCGCGGCACTTCGCTACGATACTTTGATCAAACAGGCCTTAAAGGACATCGGAGCCGATCCCGAGCGTCCAGGATCGAAAGAGCGCCCCGAGATCATGGTCCGGGGTGCGCGGACATATCACCTGGAATGCAGCCGGAACCGAGTGAGCGGGTCAAAGGTGAAAGAGCCGCGTCATTTTCTCCTGTACCGCCGCCGCGACGATGGCGTCATCGAGGTGGCCCGTATTCTTCACGACGGCCGCGACCTCCAACGCCATCTTCCTGAAGGCTACCGGCTCGTCGACGCACCGTCTTGATAGACGGCAACATACTTTATCGTCCATCGAACTCCGGNNTCCCCGCCGGTATACTGCAGCGCCGGATGGAGCCCCAGGCGTTCGCAGATCCACTGGATGGACTGGTTCACCTGGCAATACTCGTCGGTTCCCAGATTGAAGATGGAGACCGGCGCCGTGGCATGTTCCAGGGCCAGGAGGATGGCGTCGACGCAATCCTGCACGTACAGATAAGACTTCCGCTGGGCGCCGTTGCCGAGTACGCGCAGTTCACCGGGATGTTCGAGCAATTGCTTATAGAAATCGAACACGTGGCCGTGAGTGTAGCGCTCGCCCATGATGGAAACGAATCGGAAGATGCAGGCTCGCATTCCGAAACCTTCGCAGTAAGCCTGAATGAGCGCTTCGGCGGCCACCTTCGAGGCCCCGTAGAGAGAGGTCTGCACCGGGAACGGGCAATCTTCGGGCGTGGGGATCACGGTGGCTTCCCCGTATACCGAGCCCGTGGAAGAGAAAGCGATGCGGCGCACGCCGTGGGTGCGCATGGCTTCGAGGACGTTCCAGGTGGCGATGGTATTCTGTTCCAGATCGCGCCGGGGATGGTCGGTGCCAAAGCGCACGTCGGCGTTGGCGGCCAGGTGAAAGACCACTTCGGTTCCAGGTATTGCTGCCCGTAACGCATCCAGGTCGAGCAGGTCCGCGCGCACCAGGCGGTAGCGGGGATTCTGTAAAGAGCCGGCGATAAACTTCTCCTGGCCGGTGGAGAAATTATCGAAGGCCACTACGTCATGGCCGTCAGCGAGGAGCCGGTCCACAAGAGTACTTCCAATGAAGCCGGCTGCCCCGGTCACAAATGCGCGCAAGTTTCCCCCGAATCGGAATGCCGAATTCACAGTCTGACGCGCCCGGTGAGAGGTGTCAAGCTGTGCCCGGTAGGAGCCAGATGAAATCGAAGTGCCTTCACCGAGTCCGATCCATGACCGTACGCAGGATGCTGTTGATCCGGGTCGAGTAACCTTTACCATATTGCAGCAGCCAGTCGTAAACTTCCCGGTCGATGCGAGCGGCCACCAAGACCTTCGGAGTGCGGCGGAATTGCGCCAGTTGCTCGTTGGTCAGAGGAGGGATGTCCGAATAGTCAATGCCGCAATCGTCTCCGGATGCCTGCCGCTTTGCGATCCGGGACAGGGCGGCGCTCTGTTTCTTACCCACCGGCTTGCTGAATATAGATTCGGCGCTCACGCTTATTAGCTTCGCGGGCCGAGATGATGCGG
>PLRZ01000570.1:0-1297 GCA_003164075.1 Bryobacterales bacterium
AAAGTCCACGACGTCAGGAGTTCTGTCCTTGCCATTTGAAATGAGTTTCGCGACAGAAACCAACTAACTGCAAACACGCGGGCACTCGTTACAGCCATGAACTCCCCAGATCCGTCAGGCGCCCAAAACGAGCCATGAACCTAGAACTTCACCGGCTTTCCATACCCCGTCATCTCCAGATAGCCCACCCCCGCCGACGAGCCGGAGTAAGTCACCGCGCCTTCCCAATAAGTCGGGACGGAGTCGTCTTCCGAGACTAACTCCTGCCCCCGCACCGCGGCGGCGCACTCCAAGGCGACACCCATTGATGGGACGGTAATCCGCCACTTCACGGGATACTTCGCACCGGTCTTCGGACTGGTCCAGTACTCCAGCGGCTGCAGTTCGAAATCGGCGCGCTTCAGATGCGTGGCGCGGCCGCCGGTGGCGACGAACGTTCCGGAGGAATACGGGTCCGTGGCGCCATCGGTGCGGCGCAGGTCGAAGAGCATCAGGTCGGCGCCGTTTTCGAGCTGCACGCTGAACCAGTCCCAGCCTTGCTGCGAGGCGTCCAGTTCACGGGTGAACCACTCGTGGTCCATCCACGCGCTGCCGGCCACTTCCACGCCGTTCAGCCGGCCCTCCACCGCCAACCGCGGGAACGACACATAATACGACGCCTTCCCCGCCCCGGCAGCCTTCTGGCTGACGCCGTTCTCACCGTTGATCACCGCCGGCTTGCCGGGCGTAAGCCGCAAGGAGAAGTTCACGCCGTCCGCCACCGCGGTGAGCCATTGCGCGTCCGACGCCTTATCCCACCGGACCTGCCAATTGCCGTTCCAGATCCGGGCCTGGTCAAAGCTGACGCCGGCGATTCCCGGACCTGCGCGGTTGAGGCGCTTCGAGTAGCGGAAGCGGCCGGCGTCGATATCGGTGAGCGCGAGGTGCGCCAGGTACAGATCGTCCACGCGCCACGCCGACGGATTCCCGACGGCCTTGCGGTCCTGGCCCTGGCGGAAAAAGACCAGTTCGAAGCCGTAGCGATGGCCGTCGCGGGCACGCACGTTGCCGGTGTAATACCACCACTCGGTGCGGAACTCGGGGTGGCTGAAATGGTCGCGCGGAAACTGGTAGCGGTAGCCCGGCAACGCTACTTTGTAGTCCAGGACCGCGGCGAGAAAGAGAAGTACGAAGGCCAACCGCCAGCTTACCGCACACAGCCGGGCGAATAGAACTCCGCTTTCGCCTGCTCCGGCTTCGCCGCCAAGAAGCCCCCACCGTCGGCGCGGCATGCACCTTCAGAACTCCTGATGTCGGC
>PLRZ01000570.1:1309-5247 GCA_003164075.1 Bryobacterales bacterium
AGTGCCTGCGCCACGAAAACGGGCTCATCCCAAATTCCAGGACATCAGGACTTCTGACCTTCACCGGCTGCATGAAAGGCGCGCCCATTCCCGGCCTTCTCACGCGCCCAATGACGAGTCGCGGACCGGCACAACCACCGCGGCGGTGGTTCCCGGCCAGTCCTACAATAGTGATTGATGATCGCTTCCATCAATCCTGCTACCGGCGAGACCCTGCGTACATTCGACCCGATGACCGACACGCAGGTCGACGATGCCCTGGCCCTCGCCGAGTCCGCCTGGCGCTCCTACCGGCACACGCCGCTCGCCGGCCGCGCTCGCTGGCTTTCCGCCGCCGCCAACATCCTGGAAGAGGAAAAGGACCGCCTGGGGCGCATCATGACCCTGGAAATGGGCAAGCCGATCGGCGCAGCCCGGGCGGAAGCCGTCAAATGCGCGTCGGCCTGCCGCTACTACGCCGAGCACGGCGAGCGGCTCCTGGCGGACGAACCGCTGGATGCCGGCCCCGGCGCGAGCTATCTGAAGTTTCAATCCATCGGACCGGTGCTGGCCGTGATGCCATGGAATTATCCGTTCTGGCAGGTGTTCCGGTTCGCCGCTCCGGCGCTGATGGCCGGCAACGTGGGACTCCTGAAGCATGCCTCGAACGTGCCGCAGTGCGCCCTCGAAATCGCCGATATCATCCGGCGCGCGGGCTTTCCGGCCGGCGTATTTCAGACCCTACCGATCGGTTCCGCGCAGGTGGCCCGCGTGATTGACGACCCGCGCGTCAAGGCCGTGTCCCTCACCGGCAGCGAGCCGGCGGGCGCGCAGGTGGCCGCTCGGGCGGCCCGCCAACTCAAGAAGACGGTGCTCGAATTGGGCGGCAGCGACCCCTTCGTAGTGATGCCTTCGGCCGACCTGGCGCGCGCCGTCCGCACCGCCGTGGACGCGCGCGCGAACAACAATGGACAGTCCTGCATTGCCGCCAAGCGGTTCGTCATCGATGCCCGCATTGCCGCCGATTTCGAGGGCCGCTTCGTGGAAGCCATGCAGGCGCTGCGCATCGGCGACCCGCTGGATGAATCCACGCAACTGGGTCCGCTGGCCACTCCCGGGATTCTCGCCGGACTCGAAGAGCAGGTCCGCAAATCGGTGGCGGCCGGTGCGCGCGTGCTGACCGGCGGGCGCCGCATCGACCGTCCCGGAAATTATTATGCGCCCACGGTGCTGGACAACATCCCCGAGGATTCGCCGGCTTACCGCGAAGAGTTATTCGGACCGGTGGCCGTGTTGTTTCGCGTGGACGGCGTCGACGATGCCATCCGAGTGGCCAACGACACCGAGTTCGGCCTGGGCGCCAGCGTATGGACCAACGACCCGGCCGAGCAGCGCAAGCTGATCGACGAGATTGAAGCCGGCATGGTCTTCGTAAACGGGATGGTGGCGTCGGACCCGCGCCTGCCCTTCGGCGGCACGAAGCGCTCGGGCTACGGCCGCGAGTTGAGCGCCTACGGAATCCGCGAGTTTGTGAACGTGAAAACTGTGCGGGTGGCCTGACACACGCCCAGTTCATCCACCGCGAAACGCGCGGCGCCGCCCGATCCCTACGCCCGCGCTTACGACGCGACTTTCGTCAGACGTTCCCGCTGCCGCGCGCAGGCTGCCACGAACGCGTTGACGAAGGCGCTTGGCGCGTCCATCTCCGGCTCGAACAGCGTGGCGGCGAAGAACGGGTGGCCCTCCAGTTCCACGGCGCGGATCTCGTCCTGGTCGTCCACCGCCGTCACGTGGAGCGAACTGCTCTCCATCAAGCGGCGGTAGCGGCCATTCAATCCGAAGCTGCAGTGGTACATGACGGTCGTCTCGGCGGCGCCGCAGGCTTTGCGGATGGCCGAGCCGGGTGTCAACCGGACACGCGCCTTCACGCCTGCCAGCGCGCATCCCAGCGGCGAAATGAGCGGAGTGGCGGATTTCGGATTGGTCTTCTGATGGTCGGCATCGGCCATGCCCAGTACATTGCGCGCGTGTTCGATGAGGGCGTATTGAAAACCCGCCGAGGTTCCAAGGAAAGGAGTGCGTCCCTCGCGCGCCCGCCGGATGGCGCGCAGCGCTCCTTCGGCGCTGCGATAAGGCATGCCGGGAACACACCAGATGCCGTCGAATTCCGACAAGGAATTGCCGTTCGCGATGGCATCCGTGGGAACCCAGACCCCTTCCGCGGGTGTCCCTGGCGCGGCGGCGAGGGCGCGCGGGATGGCCTGATGGGCCTTCAATGTTCCGTTGAAATCGCCGACAAGGGCGATTCGAATCCCTGAGTGCATGGCATGGGATTATGTCACGAAGCTAAGTCGGATGCAAAGGGTAGAGGTATTAAGATAATAAGTTCCTTTAATTAGATGAATGGCGCCGCGCCCGCAGAGAGGAGAAGAAGCACTATCGGCGGCTCAAGTGTCTCTTTATTATGCTACGCTGAGGCCATCACGACCGCCATCTTCTCCGTCTTCGCCCTGCTCCCTCTGGTCCTGGTCCTCTTGATCGTGTGGCAAGTAATCTCGTCGCTAAACGAGATCAGCAGAAGCGTGGCGGATATCGCCATGACACTGCGGCGCATCGAATCGAAGGGTTCGCCGTCGAGTCTGAACCGATAACGGACGTACTTAGGCCAATGCCAACGCCAGCAACGGGAAATAGTCCCGATACATGGCATAAGTCAGATAGAAGACCGTGGGGAAGCCCGTGCCCGTAGTGGCGTCTTCGGGCCAGGTGCCATCGGGATTGCGGCGATCCAGCAGAAACTGCACGCCACGACGCACCGCCGCGCTGTCGCGGTCGTTGGCCGACAGCAGGCCCAATACCGCCCAGGCGGTTTGCGAAGGGCAACTGGGCGCCGGCACAAAGTGGTCCCGATCGTAGCTGGCGCAGCTTTCACCCCATCCGCCATCGGGATTCTGAATGGCCCGCAGCCAGGTGGCCGCGCGATTCACCGCGTCCCGTGCGCCCGGCGCGCCGCTTGCGGCCAGACCGCGCATCGCCAGGAACGAGCCGTAAATATAGTTGACGCCCCAGCGGCCGTACCAGCTTCCGTCCTTCTCCTGCGCCTGCAAAAGGTAAGCCACGCCGCGGCGCACGGCATCGTGGCCGGCCAGCCCGCGGCGGCAAAGCGATTCCAGCACCCGCCCCGTGATGTCGGGACAGGTGGGATCGAGCATGGCATTGTGGTCCGCGAACGGCACCTGGTTGAGCACCGCCCAATTGTTATCCACGTCGAAGGCGGCCCACCCTCCGTCTTCCGATTGCATGGCCAGCAACCAGTTGATGGCGCGGCGCTCGCACGCGGCCTGCGCCTGCGGGTCGGAAGCCTTGGCGTGCAACAGGGCCAGCAGCACCTGCGCCGTGTCGTCGATATCGGGGTAGAACTCGTTGGCGAATTCGAAGGCCCAGCCGGAGGGTTCGGTATCGGGCCGCTTCACCGACCAATCGCCCTTGCGCCGCACCTCTTTACTCAGCAGCCAGTCGGCCGCGCGCGTCATGCGCGCATCGTCGCGAACGCCCGCCTCGCCCAACGCGAAAGCCGTGAGGGCGGTGTCCCAAATGGGCGGCAGGCAGGGCTGGAACGTGAAGCGCGTGGGCGTCTCGAGGAGCAGCGATTCGAAATGGCGCACCGCGTCCACCAGGTCGGGATGATCCTTGGGATAGCCCAGTGCATCCAGCGCCATGATGAAGTACATCATCGCCGGATAGATGGCGCCCAGGCCCTCGGTGAAGCGGGTACGCTCCAGAATCCAATGTTCCGCCTGGCGGATGCCGGCATCGCGAATCCGCTGCGAGCCGCGCTTTTCCCAGACTTTGAAGACCCGGTCGAGATGGTGGAACAGCACCGAGAGCCGGTTGCGCTTGGGCAGTTTCATGCTCACGCCGGGCAGCAGCAATTCGTCCAGTTCGAAGCCGGCCGGCGC
>PLRZ01000551.1 GCA_003164075.1 Bryobacterales bacterium
TCGTGGCGCAGGCACTCCTGCCTGCTGGGTCGAGACTCTGGACTCCTGATGTCGCCCGGCACTCTGGAGCCGCCGAGGAATCAGACTGAGCCATCACTTCGCAGAACAAATTTAGCCACGGATGAACACAGATGAACACAGATAAGAGCAATCTTTGTTTTTTGTCTTATCCGTGTTCATCTGTGTTTATCCGTGACCAATAATGTCTTTGCCCGGACTCGAAGAGATCACTCTCAATCCACGACATCGGGAGTTCGGAGAACCCGCCCGTTTCCGATGAGTCATTTCCCCGCTCTGGCCCGCTACCAGTGATAGAGGGAACAAAATGACTTTCCGGAACGTGTCGCTTCTCATGGTGTTCGCGGCTGTCAACGCCGGTGCACAGACTGCCGGCAATTGGACGCAGATGGCCCCGCTTACCAGCCCGTCCGCGCGGTCGGGCACGGCCATGGCGTACGATTCGGTCCACGGCCAGACGGTCCTGTTTGGCGGATACAATGGCGGCTACCTCAACGATACCTGGGTATGGGATGGCTCCAACTGGACCCAGAAATCGCCCGCAAACAGCCCGCCGGTGCGCTCCGGCCACACCATGGTATACGATTCGGCCCACAGCCAGGTGGTTCTGTTTGGCGGGTTAGGCGGGTCTTTCGACTACCTCAACGATACCTGGGTATGGGACGGCTCCAACTGGACCCAGAAACTGCCTCAAGCCAGCCCCTCGGTTCGCTACCTCCACACCATGGCCTACGATTCGGCGCACGGACAAGCGGTTGTGTACGGCGGGTACGGCACGGCATCCAGCGTCTTCCTCAACGACACGTGGGTGTGGGACGGCTCCAACTGGACCCAGAAATCTCCCCAGATCAGCCCACCGACGAGGGACAGGTCCGTCATGGCCTACGATTCGGCGCACGGACAGGCAGTCCTGTTCGGCGGGTACAGTTCGGGCCTCAACAGCCTCAACGATACATGGGTGTGGGATGGCTCCAACTGGACCCAGAAAACGCCCCCAAACAGCCCACCGGCGCGGGCCAATTCCGCAATGGCCTACGATTCCGCGCACGGCCAGTCGGTCCTGTTCGGCGGCGAGAACCAAAATCTCAGCAACCTGAACGATACCTGGACCTGGGACGGCTCCAACTGGACCCAGCAATCGCCCCAGACCAGCCCACCGGTGCGGGCCTTTCACAGCATGGCCTACGATCCGGCTCACGGTCAGACGGTCCTGTTCGGCGGGTATATCGGCACTTACCTCAACGATACGTGGGCGTGGGGCACCGGTAGCGAGCCCGCCATCGCCGCGGTAATCAGCCTGTCGGGATTCGGCGGTCTCTCCACCGTCGCGCCCGGTTCCTGGGTGGAGATCTACGGCTCCAACTTGGCCTCTACCTCGCGACTCTGGACCGGCGCGGATTTCAGCGGCAACAACGCTCCCACTTCGCTCGATGGCGTCGGGGTGACCATTGGCGGCCAGAAGGCTTTCGTGGAATATATCTCCCCCGGCCAGATCGACGTGCAGACGCCTTCCAGCATCGCCACTGGCGGGCCGCTGCCGGTCGTCGTCACCAATGGCTACAGCAGCGCTCCTTTCAACGTGACGGTGAACGTCGCCGCGCCCGGCTTACTGGCGACCGCCCCGTTCCAGATCTCCGGCAAACAATACGCGGTGGCGCTGCTCGCCGATGGCGTCACGTATGTGCTCCCCGCCGGCGCCATTCCCGGAGTTGCGTCGCGTCCCGCCAAACCCGGTGAACCCATTGTCTTATATGGAATCGGCTTCGGTACGGTGGTGCCGAACTCACCGGCGGGGCAGATCGTGACCCAGAGCAATCAGATCGCGCAGTCGTTCCAGATATCGTTCGGCGGTGTCCCCGCGGTGTTTAACTACGACGGTCTGGAAGCGCCCTACATCGGGTTGTACCAGTTCAACGTGACGGTGCCCGCGGTAGCCGACAACAATCTGGTGCCGNNCTTACGGGGTGCCCTTCGGGCCCGGCTCCGATGCGCGTTCAGAGCCGGGCCCGGAGGGCACCCCGTAAGGGAGCGTTAGGCGGCGATTGAATAGGTTATTGCCCACACAGGCCCTAAGGGACCGCGAAACAATAAGCTGACCAAANNATATTTCTTCGCGGCTCCTAAGGAAGCGGGATCGCGTCTTCCGAGGTGAAGGGCGAGGCCGGCAATCCTTCGGAGTTATAGAGGTTGATTGCCGGCGCGTTGGCCCACCCGTAGCGGACATACTTTGGCTCCGCCACCTGGGTGCTGCCGACTATCACAGTCTTACCGTCAATGCGCGCAGTCGCCGCCACAAAGCGGCCATTGTCTCCGGCGATCTCGAAACCTTGCAGAGCGTCTCCCTTGGCAGCGAGGCCGTTGCCGACGTGGTCGAACCAGATTCGTATCCCATCGCTCTCGGGCGTCGCCTGGCGGAACAGCGGGCCGGAATACTCCACCTTTTCGCCGTATGCCAAAGCTCGCGCGGCCAAGGCGAGGCGCGCGCCGACGGTCTGTTTATCGGCGGGGTGGACGTTGTCGGGGTCGCCGATATCGGCGGTCACAACCATGGCGGTGTTGGCCACGGAAAGACTGCGGCGCTGCGCCTCGCGGATAATGGCCCACTCCTCAGTCGCGTTCGATTTGAAGTTCGAGATTTGCACGAAGAGAAATGGAAAATCCCCCTGATGCCACTGCGCGCGCCAGTCGGCGATGAGGGCTGGAAAGAGTTTGGCGTACATGGGCGCGAAGGCCAGCCGGCTGTTGGACTCGCCCTGGTACCAGATGACGCCTTTGATGGTGAACGGCGTGGCGGGAGCGATCATTCCGTTGAATAGCCAGGCCGGAGCCCAGGACGCCGGGTCGGGGCGCCATGGATGCGGCGGCGGCGTCTTCCCCGCCTGCCGGGCGGCCTCGTCTTCGCGCCTTTCCGCCGCTGCGATTGCCGCCGCGTCGGCTTGCGCCTCCATCATCCGGGCGCGCGTGGCGAAGACGGGCATGAGCGCCGCGTCGGCGGAGATGGCTTCCAGGCTCAACCATGCTTCGGCCGGAGTGCCTCCCCAGGTGGCGTCGAACAGGCCGATGGGTACGTGCTCTTGGGCATTCAGTTCACGGCCGAAAAGGTAGGCAAGGGCCGAAAAATTCGCGGCCGTCTCGGGAGTGCAGACGGTCCAGGATGCGTCGCTGTTACGCTGGGGGAGATCCACGGCCTTGTGGGGGATCTGGATCAGCCGAATCTGCGCGTGGCCGGCGTGGGCGATTTCCTCCGCGGAGTTCTTCAGCGGCGCGCCGGTAAAGCCTTTCAGCGGCATTTCCATATTCGACTGGCCCGAGGCGAACCAGACGTCGCCGATCAGGACATCTTCCAGAACGATCTTGTTGGTCGCCGTGACCGTGAGCTGGTACGGGCCGCCGGCAGCCTCGGGAGGAAGATACACGCTCCAATTTCCGAGACTGTCGCCGGCCGCGGCGCGGGTAACTCCGTGGAACTCGACGGCCACCTTTTCGCCGGGAGCCGACCAGCCCCAGACGTGGATCGGTCTATCGCGCTGCAGCACCATGTGGCTGCTGAGGATCCCGGGCAGTTTGGCTTGGCACTTTCCGCTGCGCGCTCCGCAGGCCAGCAGGAGGGCGGCGGCAAGAATGCGAACCGGTGTGTGGATGGGCATAGCTACATTGTGACGCGAAGCGCATGCCGCCGGGCAAGCTAAGTACACCGTTTCAGAAGTTCGCTAACGTACTGCTGCCTGATCGCTCCCTCACGGGGTGCCCTCCGGGCCCGGCTCGGAACGAGGCTGCATACCGAGCCGTGACCGTGAGGGAGCGTTCGCCCGTGTGTGCGAAATACGAGACTGTATTTGTGAAACCGTGGACTAACGCTAACGATCTTCCAGGCGTTCGATTCGCTCTTCGTGGGCGATGATGATGTTTCCGAGGCGGTTCATGGTTTCCATGAGTTGCGCGGTGCGTTCGGCGAGTACGGCCATGCGCTCGTCATTCTTGATTTGGGCGTGGGCGATGAGTTCGACGGTCTGGGTGAGGGCTTCGAGGCGTTCGTCAATGTTCATGCGCGTTGGGCTCCTTGCCTTGGGTGGGGCTCCCCTTGTTCCGATTATCTCATTTCCCCTACGCGCCGCCGCGTCCCCCCGCGGGTGGTATTATCGTCGAGACGACAATGCAACACAGTCCAGGCTTCCTGAACCTCGTAGATGACGCCAAATCGCGCGTCCAGCAGATCGATATCGATGCCTACCGAAAATTGGTGGCCGCCAGCGAGCCGCACGTGCTGGTCGACACCCGCGAGGACAACGAGTGGGACAAGGGCCGCGTGCAAGGCGCGGTACACCTGAGCCGCGGGATCATCGAGCGCGACATCGAAACCAGGTACCCGGACAAGGAGACGCCGCTGATCTTGTATTGCGGCGGGGGGTTCCGGTCCGCCCTGGTGGCCGACAATCTTCAGAAGATGGGCTACACCAGGGCGATCTCGCTCGATGGCGGCTGGAAGGCCCTCAAGGAGTCCGGCCTGCCGCTCGAATAAGTCCCTACTTCTGCGTCTTACTCTCTTCGATCCCCAGATCCGTCAGCACCTTGGGATTGGCCTCGTCGGTGGCCAGCAAGTTGTGGCAGGCGTTGCAGTCCTGCGTGATCGCATCGCCCGATTTGGACGAGTGCGAGCCGTCGTGGCAGCGGAAGCAGCCCGGGAAATCCTCGTGGCCGATGTTCATGGGGTATGCGCCCCAGGTGACTTTCATCTCCGGGAAAATGTTGCGGTCGTACACCGCCAGTACTTCCTTCCCGGATGCCGTGACTTCCGCCTGCCGCTGCGCCCAGATGGCCGGATAGCTATCCTGATAATACTTCGCGAAAGCCGCGGGGATCTTCTCCGCGGCTTCATCGCGCGAAAGGTACGGCACTTTCAGAATTTCCACGGCTTTCTTCTTGGCGAAAGGCAGCGTGGCGGAAATCAACCCGTTGTTCATGGCCTTATCCACTCCCCGTTCGGGCAAATCGTAGCTGTGCGCCGGGCGGTTGTGGCAGTCCATGCAGTCCATGGTGCGGATGGTCAGGCCGGCGCCATCCGGTTTAGCGTCCGACGTGGCGTATTCCGTTACCTTGCCGTTGTTGTCGTATTTCACCCACGGAATGTTTTGCCGGGCTTCGTCGGAATGGCCGTAGCTGATGGTCACGCCGGGGCCCAAATGCGTCCCGTGGATGCCGATCCCTTTATTGCCGCCGCCGATCTTCATCAGCAGGACGGTCTTCGTCAAGGTGTTGGTTTCATCGCTGGCGTACTTGGGGATCACCTTCAAACGGTCTTCGCCGTACTTCTGGGGCCAGTGACATTGCTCGCAGGTTTCGCGCGCGGGGCGCAGGTTATGGACGGGGGTCGGGATGGGCGTGGGATAAGTATGGAACGTCACCGCGATCACCTGGCCTACTCCCGAGAGTTTGCTCTTGACGAACCACCCGGCGCCGGGGCCGATGTGGCACTTCACGCACTCCACCCGCGAGTGCGGAGAATTCTGATACGCCGTGTATTCCGGCTGCATCACGGTATGGCACGTCTGGCCGCAGAACGTGACCCCGTCCATGTAATTGATGGCGCCATAAGTAAGCTGGCTGGCGATCGCCAGATTGAGGAACGTGGTGGCGCCGAAAAAGTAAGTCAGCTTGCGCAATTCGAAATTGCCCCAACTGGGCGTCGGAAAGTCCGAAGGATAAATTCCGGCGCGGCCCTCGCGCCTGTGCTTGAGCCAGATGCCCAGGGGAATCATGATCAGTCCGGCGAAAAAAGGCGCTGGCAGCCCCAGAAACACCAGGATCCCGATATACGGGCTGGTGGTCCCTCCCCGCAAGGTGACGGGCAGCAAGAACAACCAGAAGACCGTGGCGCTGGTGACCACGATTACTCCCGCCAGGCTGAGCCAGTTGTTGGATAGATGGATGAGCGGGGACAACCAGCCCCGTTTACGGTGGTCGGTATTTTCAGTCGGCATGCTTCAGTCAGTCTCCCACAGAGTGGGTGGTTTCGTGCCGCTCCTTCGAGTGCTCGCTCTTTTTGGAACTGTACCCGGTCAGAAAGGCGGTGTTCAGCGGATAAACGTCGGGGTCGAAAATAATGGAGTAGAAGTGCCACACCACAATCGCCAATGTGGCCAGCAGGGCCTCGTAGAAGTGCACCGATGTGGCCACATCCAGCCAGCTCTTGGGTAGGAATCGCATCGCCAGGTTATTGGCCCAGAGCAGCAGGCCGGTGGACGCCATGACCACGGCTCCCCAGACCACGGCCCAGTATTCGGCCTTCTCCACGTAGCTGTGCGCCGAACGCGCCGGGGGCGCCGAACCCAGCCCCAGGTTGTAGGCGAAGCCGGAAGCCGCCTCGCGCGGGTCGCGCCGGTTGGGCAGCATCTCCATCCAGTGGGCGCGCAGCTTGCGGCTTACAATCAGCGAGACCAGGTGCGTTACCGACACCGCGATAAAGACCACCGCCGCGATGCGATGAATGATGCTGCGCAAGGGGTGCGTGCTTTCCAGCACCAGCAGCGGCCGTGCCCACCAACTGTCCGGGTACTTCAGCGCGAAGCCGGTCCAGACCAGGACGATGAAGGAAAGAGCCATCACGGCGTGCTGCACGCGCTCGAACGGCAGCATGCGCAGGTCCCCGTGGGCGCCGGCGGAGACTGCGGCCGCAGAGGCGCGGCGCGGCGCCGGCTGCGGTTGGAATCGCAGGCGGATGAGCTTGCGGATCCAGTCGCCGCCCTGATGGAGCATCATCAGGCCAATGGTCACCGGGATCAGCAGCAGGTAAAACTCCCGCACCCATTTCAACAGCGCCGGTTCGCCGCGCCCTTCGGCCACGTGCACCTGGCTGATGGCGAAACGCGTGCCGGCGCCGGGATGACACTTGCCGCAGGTGGTGGGCAGATTCTTGGGATTGATGGTCGACTTGGGGTCGGACGACGGCAGAATGTTGTGTACGCCATGGCAACTGGCGCAATTGGCCACGGTCTGCGAGCCGGCTTTCGAGGCCAGGCCGTGGTACGACGAATCGAAGCTCACCAGGCGGTCGGAGGGCAGCCCGAACTTGCGCGTCAGGCGGACGTCCCCATGGCAACTGCCGCACGTGTCCCGAATGTGCGCGGCGTTTACCGGAGAAGCTTCGTTGGTGTGTTTGATGATCTTGTGCTCGCCGTGGCAATCGGTGCAGAGCGGGGCCTGGGTGATGCCGGCAGCCAGCGCCTGGCCGTGTACGCTGGCGCGGTACTGCTCCACTACTTCGCTATGGCACATGCCGCAGGTATCCGGCACGGCGGCGCGGAAAGCCTGCGACTTGGGGGGCAGCAGCTCATGCGCGCTGCCATGGCACAGGGCGCAATCGGGCGTACTTTCGTTGCCGGCCTTGCGCGCCAGGCCGTGGACGCCGCCGGCGTAGTCGCCCGCCTGGTTTTCATGGCAGGTGACGCACTGCGGCTTGGGGATGTTGGCAGGGTGCGGATACTTCTCGTGCGAGTCGTGACAGGTGTCGCAGGGCAGCCCCTTGTGAGCGCTCTTCTCCAGCTTCTGCCCCTGATCGTGGCAGGAAGTGCACTCCGCGGCAGGCGCCGGATCGGCCGCGTACACCTTGGCGCCGGCTGCCCCGAGTAACAACCCGATAAAGGCAGAACCGAGCCGTCGGCCGATCGATGATAGTGCCCGGTTCGTCATCATTTTACACTCCTACGCGGCTGTTCTGAAGCCAGCTCTGCCAGACGTATGCTCCGGCCAGGATCACGCCGTAGACCACGACTACGACGGTAACGATTTTTCCCCATTTATCAATGAGGTCGAGCTTTTGGGCCACCGCCACCTGCTCGGAGCTCTTCACAGCGGAAGCGCCGTCCAGAACGTGTAGGTTGTCATCCTCTTTGCTGGCCACCATTTTGCGCCAGACAAACAGCGCCATAATCGTTACGGCCAACAGGCACCACAAAACAATAAATGGAATGAAGCTCACGGCTTATACCTCCAGGTAGTTCTCAAAGTTGAATTTGCGGCCCGGGACGCCCCGTAAAACCGGCGCCGGCGGAGCCCAGACCCTGTTTGTTGAATGTCTTCCCGGTGGCTTCTTCAATGGCGTCCACCACCAGCAGTAGATAGGCGTCCAGAGCGCACTGCACCTGTTGTCGCGTTTCGCAGGATCCATCGCGCGCCTGGTCGGCGCATACCGCGCAGACATTGCGGCGGATAGCGTCGATGTACAGTTGGATGTCATCGCTCTTCACCGATTGGATGGCTTGGGCCACTTGGGGAAACAGCCGGAACAAGGCGCAATTGGAGGGCTCCTCGAGCCCGCACTGGCCGTCCACGGTGCGTTCGGTGCACACTTTGCAAATTCTGTTTCGGACAATGGACTCTAATTCTACTAAAGAGCGATCCATGGCGGAATCTCCTTTTCAGAATTAAAGACAATGCACGCGGAAGACCACGACGGTAAGGCGACTAACCTATTGGATTTTGCTACGTTTTGAGTGTGGATGATGTTTTAGTGGGGCTATTGGCGCAGATTCGAATGCGGAAGTGGGGGTTATTCCACTCGAACCGGCGGAAGTGGAGGGTTTTTCAACACGCAGGGCCGCTGCCATGATGGCAAGCAGCACGGTACTGAGGGGATCTTCCGCAGAGACTACGGAAACGATGCCGGCATCCCATGCCTGGGCCAGGAATTGGGGCGCCGGAGGCTCCTGGCGGGTGATCAGTACGACCCGCCCAGGGTTGGACAGGGGGAGGGGCAGCCGCGCGAATGCCAGTTCGTCCAGGACCATTACACCGTGGCACGACAGGTCCGGCTGTTCGACCGCCTCGATATGCCAGGCGCAACTGCGGGATAAGGCTTCCCGCACAGTAGCTGCGTATTGGCAGTCGGCGATCGTTAGCTGAACCGTTTGCATCATGAGCGACTCCACGCCTCCACCTTCCACTCGACTACTACTTCGCGACGTAACCGTCCAGGGTCTTCTTCTCCTTGTAATACTTGCCGGGCGCCGTCAGGTTCTTGCTCATCGCGTCCTTATCGGCAACGGTCTTCTCGTGGCAAAATGTGCAGGACTTCTTTGTGTTCTTGGCGTACTCGGCGGTGCCGTACGACGCCGTCGTACAGACCAGGAATCCACCCAGCAAAATGGCAGCCGGCAGAATCGTCTTCAAATTCAAATGGGACATGTAGCCTCCACAACGAGGTAAGCAATTGCGCTTCCACGCCGTATCTCCTGCCCTGCGGTCGGATTAGCGGACTTTCCCCCTGCCAACTTGGGGGCAATGCCCCGCAAAAGACTCAAATTGAGCCAATTGCCCCAAACCGGCACTTGGTATACTGAGAAACAAGCTCCCGAATGTCTAAGCTCACCCCAGGCTGGCAGAAGACGAGTGTTTTGGAATCTGTGTTTGACCAGCTTTCCGACGCTCTGGTCCTTTACGACCCGGAATTCCGGATTACCGGCGTCAACCGGGCGGCGGAAAAGCTCTTCGGCGTGTCCTCCGAAGAGATGCTGGGGAAGCACTGCCAGGACATCTTCAACTGTGCCGTCTGCGAGCCCGGATGCGGCGTTTTGGTGGGCTTGAACCAGAACCCGTCCGCGCCCCACTCCACCGTCCGGCTGCGTACCGGGAACGGCATGGAACGGCTGGTGGTGATGCGCACCACCCAGATGTTCGACGAGGGCGGCCGGCTCTCCGGAGTGGTGGCCACCATCAAGGACATCACCGAAGAATCGGCTCCGCAAAAGCGCGAAGTAATCGCCGAATCCGGGCCTATGCGCGACGTGATGAATTTCGTCCGCCGCGTGGCGGCCAGCGAAGCCACCACTATTCTGCTGGAAGGCGAAAACGGAACAGGTAAGGACCTGGTGGCCAAGACCCTGCACTATCAAAGTCTGCGCCAAGCCGAACCGTTCATCGCCATCAACTGCGCCGCCATCCCCGATTCGCTGCTGGAGAGCGAGCTGTTCGGGTACGAAAAGGGCGCGTTTACCGACGCGCGCGCGCAGAAGCGCGGCATCTTCGAACTGGCCGACAGGGGCACTCTGTTTCTCGATGAAGTGGGCGAAATCCCCCTGATGCTACAGGCCAAACTACTGCGCGTACTGGAGGAGCAGAGCTTCCGCCGCCTGGGCGGCCTCAAGGATATCCAGCTCGACTTGCGCGTGGTGGCGGCCACCAATAAGAACTTACGCGAGGCCGTGAAAGAAGGCGCTTTCCGCCAGGATCTCTATTTCCGTCTCAACGTAATCCAGATCCTGATCCCGCCGCTGCGCGACCGCGCCGACGATATCGTCCCCTTGACGCGCTTCTTCATTGAACATTACAACCGCAAATTCAAGCGCAACATCGAGGGAGTGACCGAGGCCGCCGCCAAACTGCTGCTGTATCACGACTGGCCGGGCAACGTGCGCGAACTGCGTAACGCCATTGAGCGGGCCATGATTCTGGAAGAATCGTCGTCGATCGACCCGGCCAGCCTGCCGATTGCGATTTCACGCCCCGATGGCGATGCATCCCACGAGGTGGCACTCCCGGCCGCGGCCCCCAGCGACGGCCTGTCGCTCGAGGACAACGAGCGGAGCCTGCTGGTGCGCGCGCTGGAGAAGACCAACGGCAACCAGACGCACGCCGCGCGCCTGTTGCGCATCACCCGCGACACCTTGCGCT
>PLRZ01000629.1 GCA_003164075.1 Bryobacterales bacterium
CGCTACCTTGTGAATCGTGTTGGTGCACAGCAGCACGAAATCGGCGCCGCCGGCTTCCAGTTGACGCGCCGCATCGCTCACGTGCCGCGCGATGCGGTCCCAATCGCCCGCGCGCATGGCCTCCTCGATCTCCTGGAAGTTCACCGTGAGCATCAGGGTGCGGGCGTTGTTGTGGCCACCCAGGCGCGTGTGGATGGCCTGGTTGAGCAAGCGATAGTATTCGGCGGAAGATTGCCAGCTCATGCCGCCGAGCAGGCCGATGGTTTTCATGGATTCCGCCGCCTAGTTCTCGGTCGGAGTCTTTTCGATGTGATCGATGACGAGCTGCTCGATCTGAGCCTTGCGCGGGTCCAGCTTGAGCCCCAGGGCCGCTACCGCCTGGGTCAGCGACGTGCCGCCGCCGGGCTCAGACGCGGCCGTGGCGCCCGCGGGCACCCCAGCGGTGGCGCCGCCAACACCGGCCGGGATATCCACGCCTTGGGCGCGCGCCATGGCGATCAGGTCGGCCAGTGAGAAGTCGATGGCCACCTCATAGTTCCCTTTGAGGTCGGTCATGTCCACGACAGTCTTGGTGCTGCCGCCGGTCATCTGTGACAATTGCGTCAACAGTTCGGCAAAACCGGCCATGGTTACCTGGCTGCCCTCCATATGCATGGTCATGGTGCCAGGGTCCACCTTATAAGTGAACTTGCCTTTGGCGCCCATGTCTACCGCGGCGCCGCCGGTCTTGACGTCCACGGTCATGCGGACCTGCCCTTCGCCAGTATCGGTGGACATCTCTCCGGGTTTGAGTGGGGAGTCCTCGTCAATGGGTTGCGGGACCGAGCCCGAGTCTTTCAATTTCGATCCACCCTTGCCAACCACCAGCGCGAGCACCGGGTGCTCTTTAGTCTCGCGATGCAAGGTGAGCTTGAAGCGCTCCTCCAGCAGGGCCTGCAGCATTTTGGGAGCGTCCGCTTTGGTGGCGCCCTCGGGATATTTGGCCACGATATCGAACCGCTGGGCGGTCATCCAATCGGGGCCGGTGATCTGATAGGGTTTCACCTTGTACGCCATCGCGATCAGTTGATTGAGCGGCAGACCGGTGTACTCCGCTCGGGAAGCGCCGATAGTCGCGCCCACCGGCAATTTCCCGCCACCGCGCATGGCCGCCGCCAGTTTTTGCATGTCCATGGGAGGGGCCGGCTTGACAGACGCCACCTCGAAAGCCAGTTTGGGCGCAGCCGCCGCAACCGGCTCCTGAGCGGCAGCTCCGCCCGTTGCCAGGAGCATGCCGGCTATAGTAAGTCCAACAGGGTTGATTCGCATCTTATTACTTACTTTGACTGAAGCAGACGTTAGAAGCAATCGGTTGTTAATTCTCAGTGGGAGTTTTCTCCACATGATCGATAATCAGAAGCTCGATGGGAGCCTTGCGCGGCTCCAGTTTGAGGCCATACGGCTGGATGGCCGCGAAGACCGAGGAAGTGCCCGGCTCGGAGGCGCCAGTCGAATCGCCCCTCGGTATGGGGACCGCCATACCTGCCCCCCGGGCGAGCGCCAGCATATCTTCAAACCCGACGTCCAGCGTCAGATCGTATCGCCCCTTCAGATTCGTATCGTCCACGATGGCGCGGTCCACGAAACGTCCCAGCAGTTCCACCATTCCGGTAGCGTTCATTTTGGTCAGTTCCAGGCGCATTCCGTTCTCCCTGGGGACCATCTTGGTATTCCCGTTCACGCTGGCGCTGTTGATGGTTCCGCTGGTGTCGCTGGATACGCCGACGCGAACCTGTGCGCCGCCATCGGTGGGCGTGGGCGCGAGCGGTGCGGCGGGGGCGCCGGAAGAAGCGCCGGCCGCATTGTCATCGGGCGGCGATTCCTTGAGCTTCACGCCGCTTTTCAGCACCACCAGCGCATAGACCGACTGCTCGGTGGTGGAGCGATGGAAGGTCAGCTTGAAACGATCGGCCAGGAGCGCCTGAAGCATCTCCGGCACTTGATCGCGCGTGGCGCCGGGCGGCATTTTGGCGGTAATGTTGAAGCGCTCCGCGTTCAGCCACTCCGGGGCGCCGGAGATCTGAAAGCTCTTCACTTTGTAGGCGCCGCGCATCATTTCGGCCACCGACATGGCGTTGATTCTGACCATGGCGGCGTCGACGGTCATGCCGATTTTCATTTGGCCGGAGAACATGGCGTTGACGCTGAGCGGTTCGGCTCTCTTAATGGAGGCCACTTCGAATGCGGGCGCGGTCTGAGCGAATGCGGACGCTGTTACAAACAAAAGACTTACACTCACCCTCTGAATTTTAGTGTTAGGCATTGTCATTCCACTTTGCAGGAAGATACGAGGCCGGCGCAAGTGGTGTTCCCGAAATCGCGCGCCGACGCAAGAAATGGTGCTTGCGCGTTTTCGGGAACGCCCCCGCTTGCTCCCGCGCGCGGCTCGGCATGCGCATTTGACCGAGCCGGGCCCAGAGGGCACCCCGTTAGGGTAATGCCGCATATTTTTCCCACAACTGGGATTCTGCAT
>PLRZ01000621.1 GCA_003164075.1 Bryobacterales bacterium
CGTCATGGCAATGCACGCTGACGATGGCGCAATCGCCCAGCGCCCGCGCGATCTGCCCGATCAGCGCTCCATATTCCTTGGGCGTAGAGTAGCCCACGGTATCGGGAATATTCACCGTCCGCGCGCCCGCCGCCACTACCGCTTTGGAAATTCTCTCCAGGTATTCCGGCTCGGTGCGCGCGCCATCTTCCGCCGAAAACTCCACGTCGTCGACATACCGGCGGGCCAGTTCCACGGCGGCAACCGCTTCGTCCAGCACCTGTTCCTGCGACTTTTTCAACTTGTACTTGAGGTGAATCGGGCTGGTGGCGATGAAGGTATGGATGCGCGGCCGCTTGGCATGGGCCAGCGACTTCGCCGCCCGCTCCACGTCCATGCTGCAGCACCGCGCCAGCGCCGCCACCTGCGCCCATGGAAACTCGCGGCTCACCGCGTCGACGGCCTCGAAATCGCCTTCCGACGCGATGGGGAAGCCGGCTTCCAGGATGTCCACGCCCAGTTCCACCAGTTTGCGGGCCATCCGCAGCTTCTCGTCAACATTCATGCTGCAGCCCGGCGACTGTTCTCCGTCCCGCAGCGTGGTATCGAATATGTATACTCGGTCGCTCATAATTTCATCGACAAGGCCATTATCACGGAGCGCTCTTCGATTTGGCAAATTTATAATATTAGCGGTGTGTATTAACTTGTATTATGATGAAAATTCCCCGGGCCGCCCATGGAACTCTATTCGCTGCACGTTTTCTTGACCGTCGCCACGGAGCGCAGCTTTTCGCGCGCGGCCGAAAGGCTGCTGCGGACGCAGCCCGCGGTGTCGTTGGCGCTGCAGCGGCTGGAGCAGGAACTGGGCGAGAAGCTGATCGACCGTTCCGGCAAGGACCTCATCCTCACCGACGCCGGCCTCATCGTGATCGACTACGCGCGCCGCTTTGAGAGCCTGCAGCAGGAGCTTGACAACTCGCTCGCCGAACTGCGCGACAATTCCGCCGGCCGCCTGGTGATCGGCGCCAACGAGTCGACGATTCTGTATCTGCTGCGCCACATCGAGCAGTATCGCGAGATGTACCCCAAGGTGAAGGTACAGGTGCGGCGCAGTTTTTCGAGCAAGATTCCCAACGAACTGCTGGACGGCAATCTGGAACTGGGGGTGATCAGCTACGACCCGGCCGACGAACGGCTGAAATCGAAGGTGATCTATACGGACGCGCTGGCCTTCGTGGTCTCGCCGAGGCACCGGCTGGCGCATCGCAAGACGATTTCGATCACCGAGCTGGCCGCCGAGAATTTCATTGCGCACAACGTGTTGTCGCCGTACCGCGAGGTGGTGATCCGCGAGTTTCAGGCGCACAAAGTCCCGCTGCGCATGGATGTGGAGATGCCGACGGTGGAGACCATCCGCCGGTTGGTGCAGAACGATAAAGGGGTGGCGTTCCTGCCGCGCATGTGTGTGGAGCAGGAGATCGAGCAGGGGTTGTTGTGCGAGGTGCGCGTGAAGGAGATCCACGTGGAGCGCAAGATTCGGCTGGTCTACCCCACGCGGAGAGCGCTGAGTCACGCGGGGCGGGCGTTTTTGGAGTTGTTGGGGTGAGGGGCTTCAATTCGGGGGGCCGGCCGTGCCATAGCCAAAGGCCCCTCTAGTCTAGTCTCGACCCAGCAGGCAGGAGTGCCTGCNNTCCCCGCCAGGCTGAAATTGCGGGGCGACCTCAGGAGTCCGATCGAAAACGGCATCACTCGCATCGTCAACGGTCTGAAAGAACGATCTCTCGCAAAGCCGCCAAGGCCGCCTGGAAAACCTCCGCCCTCTCCGTGGGCGGCCAAAGCTCGCCGATGAGCTGCCCGCGGGGCGATCGGGCCGTCATAAAAGGAAATTAATGGTAAATCCCAAGGCGCCGGTCACCTGCTACCGTTGGGTTGGTTGTTAAGATGTCTTTATGAATCGATTCAAGGTATGGGCAGTTTGTCTGACAGTTGCTGCCGGAACGGCGACGGCGCTGATGGGAGCAAAAGGCGATGCGGCGAAGGGCAAGGAAGCCTTCAGCCAATGTGCTATATGCCACAATGCCGACAGTGTCGAGAAGAAGATGGGCCCCGGACTCAAAGGCCTCTTTAAGAAAGACAAGCTGGCCGACGGCAAGAAGGCGTCGGAAGCCAACATTCGCACTCGCATCGACGAGGGCGGCACTGGAATGCCACCCTATAAAGAACTGCTCGACGACCAGCAAAAGGACGACCTGATCGCCTATCTGAAGACGCTATAGACGCGGAGGGCACGCTCAGACATGCCCCGGCATCCTACCAGATTAACGGCTGGCCCGCCTGCCGCGAGCGTACCGGGACGTGCTCCGCGCCCACCAGTGGCCCGGTGACCGGTACGCCCGCGCCATCCACGGGATTGACCACTATTACCGCGCCCGGCGCCAGCGCCAACAACAGATCGGCGACATCGTACTTCCGCAGCACTCCCGGAATCACCACCTCCGACACATTCCGATGGAGCGGCACTTCCACAATCGACCGGTAGCTGCTCAACGAGTTCTCCACTACCACCCGCCCGATGCGCGAATCGAGCACCGCGGCGTGGAGCGCCACCATCCCCAGCGCTCCATTGCCGTAGACCGCGAGGTTCGACGCGTCCACGTCCGCGCGCGTGCATAGCCAGTTCACCGCCAGCAGCGCATCGTCCGTGCGGATTCCCACCAGCGTCTTGCCCACAAGAAAGGCCCGCAAGGAGAGCAGATTAAACGACCCCAGGTAGGGCGATTTGAGGCTCTCCGTGCCTTGGGGCCACGGCTGCGACTCCAACATCGTCACCACATGGCCGCTCCTCGCCAGCCGCTCGATGTCCGGGTTTTGGGCCGCCGCCTGCGAATCCATCCAAAGCACCGCCGGCATCCGTCCGCCGCGATCGAGTCTCACCACCTTCACTCCCAGTTCCGCCCTCGTGGCGCTCCGCAACGACGTGGTCTCGATGCGCAAACCGTCGCGCAAAGCGACAGTGGACTCGGGCACGGTCGCCTTCTTCGAACTGGGCTGCCAGGAAATCCCCGCGAGCGTCCGAATGTCGGCGCGCAAGTGAGCGCCGTCCTCCACGTGCGGTATCGAGGCCCGTTTGCGATTCATCGACCACACCGTTTCCCCGCCGAGAGACGTCGCCACCTGCCCCGTGGGCGTGCAGCGCAAGTCGTCGGCGCTTGCCGGACGAGCCGGCGCCATCTGCCGCTCCGCGGTGTCGCCCTTCAGATATTTCGCGAAGAAGCCCAGGATCGCCGGCGAAATGGGCCCCAGGTTGCCATGTCCGCCCGGTCCGGTAATCCATTGCAGCCGGTCTTCGGCGCCGTACAGCCCGTAAATCCGCCTGGCCTCCTGGTACGATTGCCGCGCTCCCTCGAACGGGAACATGTCGGCCGTCGTGGAGACGATGGCGTATGGCCGGGGCGCCGCCGCCTCCACCCAATCCGCGAAATCGAGGCCCTGTTCGATGAAGTGCGGGATGCTCTGCTCAGCCTCCTGCACGCCCGTCGCCGAAGGCAGCAGTTCCTGGAACGACGTGATGTAGCAAGCCGTGCCGGCCGCTTGCACGCGGTCATCGAGCGCCGCCAGCACCGCTGTCGCCGTGCCCCCTCCGGAGCATCCCAGCGCGCCGATGCGCGCGCGGTCCACATCCGCGCGGCTGCTGAGATAGTCGATGGCCCGCATGCCATCGTGAACCATGTACCGCAGCAGGTCATCGCCGATCAGCAGCGCCGGCACGTTTGCTTCTCCATGCTCCGCCGTGGCGCCGCCCACGATGGACGCTTTCTTTTCGGCGTCGAAGTATTGCAGGCGCTCGCCCTGTCCGACCGGGTCGAAGGCCAGCGCCACCATCCCCATGCGGGCAAAGTTCACGCCGAAAGAGTATTGGCCGGTCTTTCCGCTGGCCTCGTGCCCCGGGGTGAGCACCATCGCCGGGAAGGGACCGTTGCTGCCGGTGGGAACGTAGACGTTGGCGGTGACCCAAAATCCCGGCAAGCTCTCGAAGGCCAGTTTCTCCACGCGGAATCCATCGCCCGGGACGGCGCCGAACGGTTTGACGGCGACTGGCCCGCCGCTCTCCGGCAGTCCGCCGATCAGGTCGACGATCTTGCGCCGGACCATTTCCCTGCGCCGTTCTGCGTCGCCGCGCGTCTGAATGCGGGCGACGGCCTGCTGGCGCGCCTCCAACTGCGTGCGCGCGATGCCGTCCAGGTAATCGATCAGTTGCTGGCGCGGTTCCACGGGCTGCGCGGACAGGGCCAGCCCCGAGATGGCGCAGAAGATTGTCACATAGCGCGGATTCATAGGTCGCTCCTATGATAATCGCCTTTGCCCGTCACGGTGCGGCAATGGCTCCAGGAACAGCCGCCGTCGTCTACCTCGCACTGCCGTTCATCCTCCGGATCCGGAACCTCGTCGTAAGAGGCGGGCAAGCATCGTTGCCACCTTTGGCAGGGCTACGAATACAACCCGTACGCAAAGATCTCACCGAATGCGCCGATGCTCAGTTGGGGAAAAGGGATTGCAATATCTCGCGTAAAAGTGGGCTCACACCAGATATGCCAAACGAATATCGCGCCACACCGGAACGGGATACAAAGCAGCGATCTCCAAAGCGAGCCGCCACCGTCGCAATCCGGGTTTGCACCCGTGGATTGGCATCCCAAGCCGGGAGAGTGTGTGCAGAATCTTCCATTGCGGTGCAGAATCAGCACCGCAATGGTCATTCCAGAGTCATTCGAGCTGCAGGCTACTTCTGATGTTCAGATTTTTCGTGAGCCGCCTTCGAGGCTTCGTGTGCCTTACCAGAGTGATCGAGGGCGGTCGCCGAGTGCTTCTTGGCTGAGGCATGATCGCCCTTTCCATGGTGCTCCGCAGCCATCCGATGAGCCTTGGCGGCGTTTTCATGATACTCAGCTGCCTTGTTATGCGCGTCTTGTGCCATGTAGGTGTTCCTTTGGAATCGATATTTCGACTCTCTTAAGCCCCTTGCAAGTTATGAACCATGCATCGAGCCACCCGCTCAGGCAGGGGTCGATTACTCCAGCGCTTCCCGCCAACTTCCCCGCGCACGCGTGATCATATATGGTCATGTGGCTCAGTATGGTCGGGGATCTTTACCAGAGGAATGCTCAACTTCCGCACAATGGCATTCAAGCTAGGGGAGGCACACGTCTGACCCCAGCAACTTTTTCTGCGGCGGAACCTGCACGCGCGCTGGTTAGGCGCCTGAGTTAACTGCCTTTTTCTCTTTGTCTACGCACCTTTTTAGCTTTGGCCCCCAATCTGCTTGTGCTGGAGGCGAGGTAATACATATTGGGGGCTGGGGATATTCCCGTTGGCGCGGGTAAGCGCTAG
>PLRZ01000547.1 GCA_003164075.1 Bryobacterales bacterium
CGCCGATTCCAAGCCCGACGCCAAGCCCGACGCTAACGTCGACGCGAAGCCTGCCGCCGATTCCAAACCCGAGGCCAAGGGCGAGCCACAGGCCAAGCCGACGCCAGAACCGGAGGCCGCCCATGCTGCAACCGGCGCTCATGAGTCTTAAGGTTCTGCTGCCGTTCCAAATCTTCGCCGACAAAACCGGCGTTTCGCGCATCGTCGCCGAAACCCGCGAGGGTTCCTTCGGACTCTTGCCACACCGGCTGGACTGCGTGGCGGCGCTGGCTCCCGGAATTCTGATCTACCAACTCGGAGCCCAAGCCGAGGTCTATATGGCCGTCGATGAAGGAGTGCTGGTCAAGACCGGCCTGGATGTGCTCATCTCCGTCCGCAACGCGATTGGCGGCACCGACCTCGGTCAACTGCATGCGGCGGTGGAGCGGGAGTTTCTGCATCTGAACGAACGGGAGCAGAGCGTCCGCTCGGTGATGGCGAAAATGGAAAGCGATTTCATCAGCCGCTTAGCGGAGTTTCATCGTGAGTGAAAATTCGGAATTCAGCCGCGAGGTGGCTTCCAAGGTGGCACGCAAGCTGAGGGCGCAGCGCAATTCGACCCAAGGCGTCTGGTTTGGCTTGGGGATGATGGGGCTGGTCGGCTGGTCGGTGGCGATCCCGGCGCTCGCCGGCACGGCGTTCGGCATCTGGCTCGACAGCCATCATCCCGGTAATCATTCCTGGACGCTGGCGCTGCTGATCGCCGGCCTGGTACTCGGCTGTTTCAATGCCTGGCACTGGGTAGACAAGGAAGACAGGGAGATGCGCGAGGACGAGGAGAATCGCCATGACTGAAACTTTGGGTCTGATGCTGGCTCTCGCGACCGGCGTCTCACTCGGCGCAATTTTCTTCGGCGGCCTTTGGTGGACAGTTCAAAAGGGCGTTTCATCCAGGCAGCCGGCGCTGTGGTTCCTCGGCAGCCTGTTCCTGCGAACGTGGCTTACCCTGGCCGGCTTCTATTTCGTGGCGCGCGGCAACTGGGAGAGGCTGCCGGTGTGCCTCCTTGGATTTGTCGCGGCCCGCCTGATCGTAACGCGGCACATCCGCGCGGAGGCCGGAAATGCACATTAGTCCCGATCAAACCATCTTCTGGCAATACGGGTTTTTCAAACTCAACGCCACCATCCTGTTCACGTGGGCGCTCATGATCGTTCTGGCCGGCGGTTCCAGACTTGTCACGCGCAAACTTTCCACCGGGCTGGAACGCTCCCGCTGGCAGAACCTTCTCGAAATCCTCGTCACGGGCATCGAGAAACAAATCGAAGAGGTGGGCCTGAGCGAGCCGCGGAAGTATATCGGCTTTCTGGGCACGCTCTTCGTATTTGTCGCCGCAGCCAGCATCTGTACCGTGATTCCCGGATACGATCCGCCGACCGCTTCGCTCTCCACCACGGCCGCGCTCGCGCTGTCGGTGTTCGTGGCCGTGCCGTTCTTCGGCATCGAGGAACAAGGCGTGCTCAACTACCTCAAGTCCTATGCCTCGCCGACGCCTTTGATGCTGCCGTTTAACATCATCAGCGAACTTTCGAGAACGCTCGCGCTGGCCGTCCGTTTGTTCGGCAATATGATGAGCGGCGCGTTGATTGTCGGCATACTAATCACGATTACACCCTTCATCTTTCCGATCGTCATGACCTTGCTCGGCCAGTTGACCGGTATGGTGCAGGCTTATATTTTCAGCATCCTGGCGGCTGTGTNNGCAAGGCGTTGCAGCATGAACTATCACAATACAAAGGAGATACTGTGGATAACATAACTATAGTCGCGGTGGCATCGATCGTCATCGCCGGTATTACCACCGCAATCGGCGCCATCGGCCCTGGGCTGGCGCAAGGGAGGGCGGTCGCATTGGCGCTAACCGCGCTGGCTCAGCAGCCGGATGCCTCCTCTACCATCACGCGAACCCTATTTGTGGGGCTGGCGATGATCGAATCCCTGGTCATTTACTGCCTGCTGATCTCTCTGATTCTCATTTTCGTCAACCCATTCTGGAACCACGTGATCGCCCAAACCGCGGGAAAGTGACCCATGCTCATCGATTGGTTTACCGTCGCAGCGCAGGCAGTCAACTTTCTCATCCTGGTATGGTTGATGAAACGCTTCCTTTACAAGCCAGTTCTCAACGCGATCGATGCGCGGGAGAAGCGGATCTCGACGGAACTCGCCAACGCTGACACGAAAAAGGCCGAAGCCCAAAAAGAGCACGACGAATTCCTGCAAAAAAACACGGAGTTCGACAAGCAACGCGCCGCCCTCCTGAGCAAAGCGACAGGCGAGGCGCAGGCGGAACGGCAGCGGCTCCTCGACGAAGCGCGGAAAGCCGCCGATGCCGCTACTTCAAAGAGGCAGGAAGCGCTGAGAGCCGAAGAGCGGAACCTGCATGAGGCAATCAGCCGGCGGACGCAGCAGGAAGTCTTCGCCATTGCGCGAAAGGCGCTGACCGATCTCGCCACCGTGAGCCTGGAAGAACGCCTGGGCGAGGTGTTCACGCGCCGCTTGCGAGAAATGGATGGCAAGCCGAAAGAAGCTCTCGGCGAAGCTCTCAAGACATCCTCGGACCCGGGTGTAGTGCGCAGCACGTTCGACCTTCCCGCGGACCAGCGCGCCGCCATTCAGAACGCGCTCAACGAAACCTTCTCGGCGGAGGTCCGCGTCCGTTTCGAGACAGCGCCCGAACTGATCGGCGGTATTGAGCTCACCGCCAATGGGCAAAAGGTGGCGTGGAGTATCGGGGATTATCTGGCGTCGATGGAAGGGGGCGTCGAGGAACTCCTGAAGCCCGCAATGAGCCAATGACCATGGAACCTGAAAGCCTCCGGAACGATTTCGACCGGGTATTTGCCGGAATCAACCAGGTGCGGGAATCATTCACGCCGCACTTGACGCTGCGGGAAGTAGGCACCGTCACCAGTGTTGCCACCGGCATCGCCAAAGTGTCGGGCCTGCCCGGCGTGGGCTTCGACGAAGTGTTGACGTTTCCCGGCGGCTTGCTCGGCATCGCGTTCAACGTAGACCAGGACGAAATTGGCGTGGTTCTGCTCGGCGAATACTGGCATCTCCACGCGGGAGACGAAGTCAAGCGCACTGGCCGGGTGATGGATGTGGCCGTGGGCGATGGATTGCTAGGGCGCGTCATCGACCCGCTCGGCCGTCCCCTTGATGGCCGCGGACCCGTAGCTTCCAGCCAGCGCCTGCCGGTGGAACGCCCCGCCCGCGCCATCATGGACCGCGAACCCGTTACGGTGCCGCTCCAGACCGGCCTAAAGGTGGTCGATGCGCTCATTCCCGTGGGACGCGGCCAGCGCGAGCTGATTCTCGGCGACCGCCAGACGGGCAAGACCGCCATTGCTCTCGACACCATCCTCAACCAGCGCGGCCAAAATGTGCTGTGCGTCTATTGCGCCATCGGCCAGCGCGCCTCCGCCGTCGCCAAGGCCGTGGCGACGCTGCGCGAAAAGGGCGCGATGGAGCACACTGTCCTGGTTGTGACCGAGGGCGACGCCGCTCCGGGACTCGCTTACATCGCTCCGTACGCCGCCACCAGCATCGCGGAGTTCTTCATGGAAGCGGGCCGGGATGTGCTCATCGTTTACGACGACCTCACCCATCACGCGCGCTCCTACCGCGAGCTCTCTCTGTTGCTGCGCCGCCCACCCGGCCGCGAAGCGTTTCCCGGCGACATTTTTTATCTTCACTCGCGCCTGCTGGAGCGCGCCACGCACTTGCGCCAGGAACTGGGCAACGGCTCCCTCACCGCGCTGCCCATCATCGAAACCGAAGCGCAGGACATTTCCGCCTATATCCCGACTAACCTGATTTCCATCACCGATGGGCAGATCTATCTCTCGCCGACCCTGTTCGAATTGGGCGTGCTGCCGGCGGTCGATGTCGGCAAATCCGTGTCGCGCGTCGGCGGCCAGGCGCAACGGGCGGCCTACCGCGCGGTGGCGGGCNNGCGCAGTTTGAGGAACTCGAAACCTTCTCCCGCTTCGGAGCGCGCCTGGACGAAGGCACCCGCAAGACCATCGAGCACGGCCGGCGAATCCGCGCCTGTCTCAAACAGCCGGAATACTCCCCGGTGCCCGTGCCCGCGCAAATTGCCGTGCTGTTGGCATTGACGGCGGAGCTCTTCGACCGCGTGCCCCTGGAGCAGATGGACGAAGCCGTGCGCGCCCTTCGAGACGCGACCGCGGATATCCCCGCCGATGTGTGCGGGCGATTGGACACCGCCGCAAAATTGAGCCCTGAAGATCGCGATGCCATTGTCGCGGTCGCGCGCAACGCGCTTGCCCGTTTCCAGCCCAAACCCGAGCCGGAGAAGAAGTCGTGAGCGACACCATTGCCGCTATGCGGCGGAAGATCGCCGGAGCCGGAGATCT
>PLRZ01000689.1:0-1681 GCA_003164075.1 Bryobacterales bacterium
CCTGGAAAGGCGGCTGCAGCCAAGACTGGCTGCCCCACAACAAATGCAGAATTCCACGTTTGGGCAAAGTAAGTGGCATTTGGCTCTCAGCCTGCGGGCTCGGCACTTCTGCCGGGCCTCGCGTTCGCCGAGCCCGGGCGCCCCGATGAGTCGGGGCGCGGCAGACATGAGTGTCTGCGCCACAGAGAGGCCCGCGTGAGCTCTCCGAACATGATCGAGATCCGCGATCTCCGCGTCCGCTTCGGCCGCCATGAGGTCCTCAAGGGCATCACCCTCGACGTCCGCCGCAATGAGGTGCTCGGCGTGATCGGCCCGGCGCAGTCCGGCAAGACCACCTTGCTCAAAGTCATCAACCGCACCATCGAAGACACTCCCGGCGTTTCCGTCTCGGGCTCCGTGCGGCTGGAAGGCGAAGACATTTGGAAAGTGAAAGACCTGCCCGCGCTACGCCGCAAAATCGGCATGGTGGCGCCGCTCCCCGTGGGCCTCCCGCTTTCCATCTTCGACAATGTGGCCTTCGCGCCGCGCATGGCCGGCCTGCGCGACCGCACGGAACTGGAAGCCCGCGTGGAACGCTGCCTGCGCCAGGCGGCGCTTTGGGACGAAGTCAAGGACCGGCTCGATAGCCTGGGCACGCGCCTCTCCGGCGGACAGCAACAGCGATTGACCATCGCCCGCGCTCTGTCGCACGATCCCGAGGTGCTCTGCCTGGACGAATTCTCCATCGCCATCGACCCGGTCACCACCATGCGCATCGAGGATGTACTCAAGGAACTGCGCTCGCAGATTACCATCATCCTGGTTACCAACCTGGTGCAGCAGGCGCGCCGCCTGGCTGACCGGACGGCCTTCTTTCTGAATGGCGAACTGGTGGAAGTGGATCGGACCGAGACCATCTTCTCCGAAACGCCGGCCGATCAGAGAACCTATCAGTATGTGCGGGGGATTTTCGGATGAACAGCATTCAGACCCGCGATCTGAACCTCTGGTACGGCGATTTCCAGGCGCTCAAGAACATCAACCTGAGCATCCGGCAGGGGCAGATCGCCGCGCTCATCGGTCCTTCGGGCTGCGGCAAAACCACCTTGCTGCGCTGCTTCAACCGCATCAATGAGCGTTACGGGTACGTGCGGACCACCGGCGAAATCAAGATCCTGGACCAGGACATCTATGCCCCCGACGTTTCGCTCATCGAACTGCGCAAAGCCGTCGGCATGGTCTTTCAGCGGCCCAATCCCCTGCCCATTTCGATCTATGAGAACGTGGTGTTCGGCCTGCGCACCCACACCCCGCGCGGGCAACTGCGAAAATCGGGGCTGGACGAGGTGGTGGAGAAGGCCCTCGGCGAAGTGAATCTCTGGGACGCGCTGAAAGACCGGCTGCAGACCCGCGCCACCAATTTGCAACTGGCCGACCAGCAGAAACTGTGCATCGCCCGCCTGCTACCCTTGAAGCCGGAGGTCATCCTGATGGATGAGCCGTGCTCGGCGCTGGATAGCGCGGCCACCCTGGCGGTGGAAGAGTTGATGCTGGCGCTGGCCGGCCGGTACACCATCCTGGTGGTGACCCACAATATGGCGCAGGCGCGCCGTGTGAGCAAGGAATGCGCCTTCATGCTGATGGGCGAGGTCATCGAGTACGACCGCACGGAGACGCTGTTTCTCACCCCCACCGACAGCCG
>PLRZ01000689.1:1736-11239 GCA_003164075.1 Bryobacterales bacterium
CGGTGATCGCCGATTCGCAACACGATCCTTCCACCATGGAGAACCACGCCGGGCGGCCCGAAGTCCGGCAGGCGCTGGCCGGCGCGAGTGGAACGGCGGTGCGCCGTAGCGCCACTGTGGACGTCGACCTGTGCTACCTGGCGGTGCCCGCGGAAGCGCAGGGCATGTCCGGCATCGTTCTGCGGCTGGCCGTGCCGCTGCGGCAGATCGACGTGGCGGTGGCTGCCGTCCGTTGGCTGATTCTGAAGGCCACGCTGGTGGCGGCAGGCTTCGCGCTGGTGGTGGCGTTTTTCGTTTCGCGCGCCTTCAGCCGGCGCATCCGGCGCATCCAGACGTTCGCCCGGGAACTGGTGAACGCGGAGTATTCCGGCACGCTCGCGAGCCAGCCGGACGACGAACTCGGATCGGTGGCCCGCTCGCTGCGCGGGATGGCGGAGCAGTTTCGCCGCATGCTGGGCGAGTTGGCCGAGGAATCGGCGCGCCGCAAGGCGTTGCTGGCCGGCATGGTGGAGGGCGTGCTGGCGGTGGATCACGATTTGCGCGTGACGTTCTGCAATCGCTCGTTCGCCCGCGCGGTGAACACTCGCGAACCGCTGCCCGAGCGGATTCCGGTGGTGGAAGTGGTGCGCGATCCGGAGTTGCTGGAGCTCTTGCGGAATGTCATCTCGAGCGGCGAACCGGCGCGCCGGCGCTTAACCCTGACAGCCGCGGCGGACCGCGTTTTCGACGTGCAGGGAGCGCCGGTGGGAGCGCCACCCGCGGCCGGCGCCATCGCGGTGATGCACGATGTCACCGAACTGGAGCGCCTGGAGCGCGTGCGCAAGGATTTCGTGGCCAACATCTCGCACGAGTTGCGGACTCCGCTGGCGGCCATCCGCGGGTACGCCGAAACGCTGCTCGATGGCGCCTCGGAGGATCCCGCGAACAATCGCAAGTTTCTGGAGATCATCTGCCGCAACACCGTACGGCTGGGCGATATGGCCTCGGACCTGCTTGCGCTCTCCGAACTGGAAGTCGAACGGGAGCCGCCGGCCGCCGAGACAATTTCCGTCCGCGAGGTTGCCGCCACGGCCCTGCGTGCGGTGGAGAGCGAGGCCGTGGCGCGCGGCGTGGACGTGTACGCGGGCGCGATTGAGGACGTCCACGTCAGCGGCCAGCGATTCCGTCTGGAACACGCGCTGGTGAATCTGTTGCACAACGCCATCCGCTTCAACCGCCGCGGCGGCGAAGTCCGGCTGGAGGCGGTGCTGGTAGGCGATCAGGTGCGCGTCCGCGTGAGCGACACGGGAATCGGCATTCCGTTTCAGGACCTGCCGCGCATTTTCGAGCGCTTCTATTGCGTGGACAAAGCGCGGTCGCGCGAGACCGGCGGTACCGGTCTGGGCCTGGCGATCGTCAAGCACGTGGCGGAGAAGATGGGCGGCGCGGTGGCCGTGGAAAGCCGGTTGGGGAAGGGCAGCGTGTTCACGTTGCAATTCCCGGCGGCGGGGCAATAGGAGACGCGGGAGACAGCCACACGACGGCGCCGCCGAGTAAGTCGTTTTGGGTTCGATCCTCATCGATGCCGATACCGTTTACTGAGTGCTCGTTGCTCTGGATCATTTGATAGCCACGAACAGCGACTTGCGGCACCTTGCTCAACGATTTCCAGTAGTGCGAGAATTTGAGACGCTCGTGAAGCGCTTGCCCATCGAGGATGGCGTTCGCGCCGACATACAGGCCGGGCGCGAATCCCGCGGCCGCGACGGCGTCAAACCAGCCGTTGCAGTAGTCGATTACTTGTTCGGCTGTAGCCTGGCCGGCGACCCCCTCCAGATCGCACCAGACGTTGATGCCGGACGGGAATCCCAGTACGGACGCGTGATACGCTGCGTGGACGCCGTCCGTAGCGCCGAGGCCGGGCGCCGGCATCCAACCCTCGGCGCGAACATGCTGCACCGGCGCGAGTGCCAGCCCCGCGCCCAGTATGCCGAGGGCTTCGGAAGTCGTCAGATCCGAGGATCCCTGCTGCGCGCCTCGGGAAACATAGCGGATGCAAAAGCGGAATCCCTGAGCGAAGAACTTCGCGGCCGTCTCAGGTGTGACGACGGTGTCGGTATCGAAACCAAGAAGACCTGCTGGCGCTATCGCTACACTGCCCGGCAATGGCATGGGACCTCCCGTATTGGCAAATCATTATAGCGCGCCGATGGATGGATCGTTTCCGCCTGTGCCTTTTGCCGATCTCGTGGAATTTGTGGGAGCCCCGAAGAAATATCCTGTGCACTCAGACCCAAACGCTTGCTCCCGCGCGCGGCTCGGCATGCGCATTTGACGGAGCCGNNGGCGGGGAAAATGGGCTGAGCCATTCCTTGCACCGCTCCATGGCGAGAGATCCGGAGGCGGGGCAGGCGGTGCTCGCCTGCCCTCTTTCCTGTTTGGGTAGCGGGCCTGGTTCAGCGCGGGCGGCCTGGCAGGCGAGCACCGCCTGCCCCACCTCCCACCACCATTCGACTACTTGCTGGCGCTCGCGGGCGCCTCCCACAGAAACTTGTGCAGGAACGTCTCCATGCGGCCGAGCGTGTACATCCACCGGCTGTGCAGCAGCGATTCGTGCACGTCATCCGGAAAGACGATGAGCTCGTAGTACACGTCGCGCTGGCGCAGCAGTTGCACCAGGCCGGTCATCTGCTGGAACGCCACGTTGCGGTCGTCGTCGCCCTGGATGAGCAGCACCGGCGACTTCCAGCCGTCGATCGCGCCAATCGTCGAGGAGTGGTAGGAGACCGCCGCGGGATCGAGCGAGCTCCCGAACAGGTGCACGCCCGCAAGGTCGACGCCGGCTTTGAAGATATCGGAATTGCGCGCCAGGGCCTGCGACGTCAGCAAGCCCCCGTACGACAGCCCCCAAATCCCGATTCGGTTCGGATCCACATCGGGTCTGCTCTGCAGATACTTGCCTCCGGCGACAACGTCCTGATACTCGCTGTTCCCGGCGCCGCCGGTGTTGGGCGCCGTGCGGAACGATCGGCCGTAGCCGATGCCGCTGCGGTAGTTGATCGACATCACTACATAGCCCTGGCTGGCCAGCCACTGGTTGATGCCGTAGGCCCAGTGGTAAAACTGCATGTAGTGATAGGCCGGCATCATCTGCCGCGTGGGTCCGCCGTGCACGAAGACGATGGCCGGGCGCCGCTCGCCCGGTTTCAAGTCGCCCGGCAGGAACAATTGATTGTGGATCTCGAGGCCGTCGGCGGCCTTGGTGATCACAATCTCCGGTTTCACGTGCGCGTCCACCGGAAAGCCCGGCCGCGATTTCGGGAAGACGATCTGCTGCGCCGGGGCCGCGCCCGCCGATCCCTCCTTCCCAATCTTCCACACACCCAGCGATTGCGGCATGTTCCAACCGGCGCTCAGCGTCGCCAGGTACTTGCCGGACGCGAGCGGAACCGGGTATACCTCGACGCCGTCGCCCGCGGTGATCTGCGCCGGCGTGCCGCCGCCCACCGGCACCGCCCAGATGTGGCGCCGCTCGATATCCTTGGCGTTGGTGCAGTAATAGAAGGTCTTGCCGTCGGCCGAGAGGGCAATCGACGTCTGATCTTCGATCAGGCCGTCGGTGGTCGTCAGCAGCACAGGGCGCGCGGACGGATCCATCACGTTGAGCGCGTAGTAGCGGTCCCATTCGTCCACCGGGGCGGCGGGGCTTTCCGGGGGCGCTTGGCTCTGCGCCGCGACGGGCGCGCCGCCGCGTCCGCCTCGGCCGCCGCGTCCACCCCCCACCACGAACGGGAAGATGGCCAGATCGCCCGCCAGTCGCACGTTCCCGATGTTGGCGGCGAGGGCGTCGTTGGGCTGGTTGTGCCAGGTCTCCCGCGCTTCGCCGGTGGAGACGTCGGCTTTGTAAAAGGCCAGGGTATAGCCGCCTTTGAACGTGGCTTGCATCAGGCCTGGAGAGTTGTTGGTCGCCGCCGGGGTGGAAGCCGCTGCCGCCGCGGGCAAGGTCCCCGATGGAGCGGGAGCACCCTGCCCACCCCGTCCACCCCGTCCACCGCCCCGTCCGCCGGGCGCTGCCGCGGTGGGCGTCTGCAAGGCCGGTCCGTTCGGCAGACCGATTCCGCCCGCGCCTGGTTGCGCCTGCTGCCCAAACGGCAGGCCCGGCCGCCGCATGAACATCAGGTGTTTGCTGTCGGGCAGCCAGAGCGGCATGGTGTCGAAGTCCACGCTCGGCGACATGTACTTCACCGATCGCGCCGCCACGTCGTACACCACGATGAAGCTGTGATCGGTGCGGGTACTCACGAACGCGATCTTGCGGCCGTCGGGCGACCATCTCGGCGCGCTCTGCACGCCCCACTCGGTGATGAACGCCTTCTCGCCGCGATCGACCTCGCTTGCCGGCTTCACGGGCGTGAGTTTGGCGCGAAAGATTTGTCCCCCCTTGACGAACAGAATCGCGCTGCCATCCGGCGCCAGTTCCGGGTTGGTGGCGTCGACCACCCGCCACGCGCCGCCGGCTCCGCTGGTGCGCGCCGCCCAGACCGCGTGTTCCGGCCCGCCGGGGTCGGCGGAGGGGTTAGGCGACCAGCCATCGCGGTTCGGCGCCTCGCCGCGCATGAATACCACGGTGCTGCCGTCGTCCGAGATTCGAATTCCCGACATCATGATGCCGTCGTCTTTCAGGAAGTTCGTCAGCCGCACGGGCGCGAACAGGGGCGCCACCGCAGTGTAGGCGTTTCGCCTGCCTTCGGCATAGTCCACCCAGGCGATCCGGTCGACCTTCCGCGCGGCGGCGACCTCCTGCGGCGATGCCGGACTCAGAAACTGTTGGTAGGAGGGAACTTTGGGCGGAGCGGAGGCGAGCGGCATCGAAAAAAAGGCAACTGCCGCAATCGAGATGACTGAGAGACGGGTCAAGATGCGCATAGAGATCTCTGTGTAAGACAACGGCCCGAGTTGGCCGATGAGGGAGTATATCACGAGGCGCGACCGCCGCCGAATGGCAGCGCGCTTTGCGGACGGGGTGCCCTCTGGGGGTGCTCGGTAACGTTTGCGATATCGTTGCGACCTTATAAATCCTTGCCGGGGCTGGCAGCAACGCTGTTCACATAGCGGAAATCCCGGTGAGCTTCCGTGGGGCAGGCTTCAGGTTAATGTCGCAAGGATTTCCCAAACATGGGATTCTGCATTAATTCAGAACTCCTGAGGTCGTGGAATTTGCAGTGAGCNNCATCGAAAGGAATGGCTCAGCCAATTTTCCCCACCAGTTTGAAACTGCGGGGCGACATCAGGAGTTCCGAACTTCCCCTTGCCACCGCGGACACGAACCTGCTTCAGGCGGCCGGCGCCACGAACGTCTGAAGAGTCATTCAGCGGCAGGAGCCGCGGCATCGTGCGACTCATAGGTGCGGGCCATTGGTGCGGGGCCGGCGCGCTCTACCACCACGTAGCGAGGAGTACCGCGCGTCTGCTCGTAGATGCGGCCGATATATTCCCCCAGAACGCCGACCGAGACCAGTTGCACCGCGCCCAGGAACGTTACCGCCACAATCAGGGATGTCCAGCCCGGCAGCGTCTTGCCTTCCACCAGTGCCGCCACGGCAAACGCGCTATAGATCAGGCAGAAGACCGCCGTGACCAGGCCCACATAGAACGAGGCTCGCAGCGGCTTGGACGAGAGACCCGTGACGGCTTGCACCGACAGATGCAGCATGCGCCGCCGGCCGTATTTGCTGCGGCCGTCGGTGCGCGCGCGCGGTGTGTAGACCATCCGGATGGAGTCGAATCCCAACCAGGAAACCAGACCCCGCAGGAAAGGCTCCCGATCGCGGAACCGCAGCAAGTCCCGCACCACCTCGCGGTCCAGCAACTGAAAGTCGGCCGCGCCGGGGACGACCGGAGTCTCGCTGACCAGATTGATGATCCGGTAGAAGAGCCGGGAAGTCAGGTCCTTGAACCAGCCTTCGCCCTCGCTCCCCGCCCGCACCATTTGTACGATTCGGGTTCCCCCGCGCCAGGCCGCCAGCATTTTCGGCAACAGCTCCGGCGGATGTTGCAGGTCGCAATCCAGGGTGATGACCGCAGCGCCGCGGGCGGCTTCGAGTCCTGCCGCCAGTGCCGCCTGATGGCCGAAGTTGCGCCCGAAACGGATCATGCGGACCGCGGGGTCGGCGGCGCACAAGGCGCGGATTCGGCTGGCAGTGCCGTCGGAGGATCCGTCATCCACCAGGATCAGCTCGAAGTTCTCCGTGACCATGGCCGCCCGGACCGCTTGGTAGATTCTGGGTATATTGGGCTCTTCGTTGAAGGCCGGCACTACCACGCTGATGAGCGGTGTCATGGCATCGCCTCCGATTGGCGGACCCGCCACTGGCGGCAGCGGTCCAGGCGCGGCATGGCCGCCGACGCCACCGTGTAGAAACTGAGGTGATGCCACGGGGAAGGGAAGCGGGTCCATTCCACTTGGGCGAAAAAGTACTCCAGCACCTGCAGAATCTCGCGCGCCGAGTTGACATGCTCGTGGCGCATGATCGCGCCGTAATCGAGACCCCGTTTCAGACGGTACGCGGCGCCCGTAGTGGTGCGCCACGCCAGCCCCCAAAGCACGCCGCCCTCGGAGGGAAAAGCGGCGCGCAGCCTGCCCCCCTCGCGTAAAAGCATCGCGGCGCGCGCAATGACGGAGGGCAAATCCGTAAGATGTTCCAGCACCGCGATGGAAAGCACCAGATCGTAGACGGCTTGCTCGGGGATCTCGCCGATGTCGTGGAAGATCGACCGCACTTGCCGGCGATGGGGACTGTCCTCCCATAATTCACGGAACGGTTCCACTACGTCGTAGATCCCGCCGGGGTGGTAAGGCACGTGATTCAGGTTGCCCGCGCCGATCTCCAGAATGGTTTCCGCCGTGGTCCGGGCCACCTCCCGGTGCATCCACGCTTCCAAATGCATCACCACGCTGGAAATCCCCTGGCCGGAGCGGTTGGCCCGGTAATGCTCCACGTAACTTGCCTGGTGAGCCGGGCTCAGGGGCGGCCGGGTGCGCGGGTAGGTCCGGAGCAGCCGTTCGGCCGCCGCGGTGTCGCCGGAGTTAGCGGACACGGATCAGTTTCCCATCCCGCCACGTGAACACGGCGTCGGCTTTGGCGATTTCTTCCGGGGCCATAGGGTTTGCCCGGTTGAGAAGAACGCGCGTCTTGCGGTCGCGGAACCACAGCTCGGCGATGAATTCCATATCGTATCCGGCGTTCCGCCAGGGGTCGTCCAGGAAGACTACGGTGGCGCCGGAGGGGACGCTCGGATTCATGGCGCGCAACTCGGCCAGCACCTCAAAGGTTTGCAGTCCCAGGGCCGGCTTCGACGGGTCTACCACCGTCTGTTTGTAGGACCAGCTTCCCAGGGCATAGACCAGCATTCCCGCCGCGGCCAGCAGTGCGCGCGTCCGGGTTTCACCCAGGCTGCGGCACTGCGAGTCGATAGCCACCAACTTCGGGGCTGCGAAAGTGACCAGGTCGGCGAACAGGATTCCGGCCATTACCGCCCAACCTGCCATGCAGACGTACAGGCATGCCTGGTCCCGCCCGATGATGAATTCGATGGGGAGGGGCGTCACCAGCACCCAGACCCAGCAGAACCGCAGCAGCGGCCGGCCGCGCCGCCACGCCAGCCAGGTCACCGCCAGCCAGATCAGCAGCGTGGCCGGCCAGCCGAAACGGGGCAGGTGATAGAAGATGTCGCCGAGATACCGTTCCTGAAAGTCGACAATCCGATCCAGGGAGAGCACCGGCTGGTAGGCGCTGGAGGGCCCGTTCATGAGTCCATCCGGTCCGAACTTTTTTCCGTAAATGAAGAGCAGGTTCATGAAGCCGGCGAAGCACATGACCCGTCCCGGCCCGAGGAGCCAGCGGAATAGAGCCTTGGGGCGCCACGGCGGCGCGGCCTGGAAGAACCATTCATAGGCCAGAAGAACGACCGGCAGGGTGACCGCCATTTCCTTGGAGTTCAACGCGCACAGGAACAGGGCCAGGAACAACAGCGTTTGACCGCCGCTCAACAGCTTCCCGGACGAACGGATGCGGGCGTAGTACGCCACCGCGGCGAAGTAAAAGATGGCCACCAGCACGTCGAACACGAAAACGCTGTTGTAGTACAAGTTGCCCAGGCCGCCGTGATAGCAGGCGATCAGCGCCACAATGGCGGCCGGCAGGTCTCCACAGCCCAGCGCACGGGCTAAAAGGTACATCAGCCACGCGCCGATCAGCAGGAGGCACAGCAGGACCACGTGGTACGGAACCGGGTTCAAGCCGAATTTCAGATAAACCGGCAGATAGAACAGTCCGCCGACTGGCCGCAGATAGCCTTGCCAGAGTTCGAACTGCGAGGTCAGCAAGCGCCATGGCGAGGGATGCCAGTACCACCAGATGGCGAACATTTCGTCGGGTGCGAAATGGGCCTTCACGGTATCCCAGGAGACCAGGAAAAAGTACGCCACGAAAAGCGCTGCCACCGCCAGCCGGCGTCCGCGGCCCACGGGTTTGCCCGGAAGTTTTTCCGCCGTCATTCCGGGCGCCTGAATTCGAGCGGCCGAGGAATGGCCCCATCGCCCAGGGCCCACGGCGGGGCGGGGTCGGAAGTCACGGATATCCTGTACATGCCAGGCATCGATTATATAACCATGCGCGCACGCGCTGAAATTGTTTCTAGCGTGCCTATTCCGCATCTCGTACCAATTAGATATAATCAGGACTGATATTCTCGATATAAGCATCCCCGGCCCACGGGATGCGTACCGCGACAAGGAGAGTTCACATGGCGAACGGTGTAAATCGAAGGAGTCTCTTTCAACTGGCTGGCGCGGCCGCGCTCTTGCGAGGCGGTCTGGCAGGCGCGCAGCAGCCTCAGCCCCCCGCCAAACAGCCCCCGGCGGCAGGACGCAACCCCACGAATTTCGGCGGCCATCCGGAACCATTCCCGGTGCCCGACCATCGTTCCACGGTGGCGATCGCGCACGGCGACGAGCGCCGCAAGAACGTCTATACCGCTCTGAAATCGATCGACAAAGACCTCCAGGCGAAGATGAAGAGCAAGAAGTACGTGGTCATCAAGCCGAACTTCGTCAACACCACCAATCAACTGGCCGCCAGCCATGCCGACAGCATGCGCGGAATCCTGGACTACCTCTCCGAGAGCTTCAAGGGGCCCGTGGTCATCGCCGAATCCTCGGCTGGCGACACCAAAGAGGCCTATGCCAATTTCAAGTATTCCGCTCTGACCTCCGAGTACCGCAAGCAGCAGCTCAAGCTCATCGACCTCAATGACGAAGGCAAGTTCGATCACGTCACCCTCCTCGATGGCGACCTGCACATCGTCCCTTGCCGCATCGCCGCCCGCCTGGTGGATCCCGAGGCCTTCGTGATCTCGGCCTGCATGCTGAAGACCCACAACACCGTCATCGCGTCGCTGTCGATCAAGAACATGGTGCTGGGCGCTCCGCTCCATCAGGCCACTGGCGAGACTCCCCACTGGAA
>PLRZ01000689.1:11389-21232 GCA_003164075.1 Bryobacterales bacterium
CGCGAGTTGCAATGGCGCGGTCCGCTGACCGAACTGCCCTTCAATCTGGGCTGGGTGCGGCCCATGACGACGGCTCGCAACGCGTAGGTGACATAGCTCCGGGCGATTTGGGCGGGCGGCGGTGAAAGGCTATAGGCGATTAGCTTTTGGCTCCTTTGACGCGCCTGCGGCGCTTCGTCGGGGAAGCCGTCAGCGGAGAGCGTTCAGCTTTTGAATCGACGCCGGGAGGGAGTGTGAGCACTGGCGCCTCTCGGCGGGGGATCGCGACCTGCTTCCGGCCCGGCGCGGGCAGGTCAAATATATGCTTGGGCAGGGATTCAGAAGCTCTCCACAGACTGCTCGCCCAGCCGTTGTTTTGAACACGCGCCGCAGGCGCGCCGGGGGAGCCAACGGCCAACAGCTTTCCAACTTCAGAACTCCTGATGTCGTGGAATTTGCAGTGAGCCCGCAGGTGGGGCAGGCGGTGCTCGCCTTCGCTCGATCCTATTCGAGCAGCGGGCCTAAATTAGGATCTCAGATCAGTTCGGCGACCGACGCCGACCGGTTCAACGTGCTGCTAATCTGCACGGCCGTGATGGCGCTCGTGGTTGTATGTACGAATCGAATTGTCTGGAGACCGCTCTACCGCCTGGCGGAGACCCGGTGTCTAGAGCTTCAACTCCCAACCCTTGCGGATATAAGGCTTGAGGTATTGGTTGGCCTCGTTGTTGTTCGTGAAACGCATGTTCGCCGCGTCCCACATCAGTTTGCCCGGCGTTCGCAAAGCCACGGCGCCTAGGATCAGCCACTCAATGTAGGGGACGGCGATGTCGAAGTTGGAGCATGCCGGCGTGCCACCTTTGCAGGCCCGAACCCAGTCCTGCTGGTGACTCACCGAGCGTGGCAGGAGCTGCGGAGGAAGTTCATAGTCCTTCCACCTCGATGCCGGTAAGAGCCAGACGCCTTCGCCGCGCGCGATCGTCGCCATATAGCCCTTGTCGCCGACAAACAACGCGCCATTCTGAGCGTCCAAGCTGTTCGTGCCTCGGCGAGCAACGGCACTGGGGCCACGTTGTCCGCCGGGAGCCCCTGGTCCGCCGGGTGCACCCGCGCGACCACCTTGTCCAGCGTCGCCGCGACCACCACGTGCCTCGAATGTCAATTCGGAACGGCCGCCCCTAGCGCCAAATGCGCCCGCGCCCGGCTGCGGCGGGGCGGGCCGGCCACGCTCCGCCAAGTTGTTAGTTGGAGGCAGCAATGGCTCATCCTCCGCCATTCCATCGGGGCGCTTCACGTCGGGCGGCATGTTCAGATAAACGTTGATATTCACCGGAGGCATCGCTCCGCGGGCAGGGAACTCGTACCGCAGCCGGGCGCTCAGCGGCCAAATCCGCTGATCCTTTTCCTCGATCTTCACGCATTCGACGCTGATCGGCGGTGCCTTATCGAGTTGCAGCGCCAGGTTCGCCGGGCCAAGGTTGTGAACGACCCAATCGCCCAGCGATCCACCCGTGCTGAAATCAATAAAGTTGCGCCAACGCTTGAACATTTCCGAGTAATAGGGGCGAGTGGCCGCGGTGGTAAGCCACAAATCCCAGTCGAGACCATCCGGTATCGGCTCTTCGGGTGGAGCAGCTCCTTTAAGATCTACTCGACCGCTGAAGATCAGACCGGTCCATGAGTGCACCTCTCTGACACTGCCAATCTCGCCGGACCAGAGGATCTCAGCGCACGTGCGAGTTCCCTCGAGCGAGTACCCTTGGTTGCCCATCTGTGTGGCGACCTTGTACTTCGCGGCCGCCTGGCGCAGCAGCCGAGCTTCCCAAACCGTTCGCGTCAGAGGCTTCTCGCAGTACACGTGTTTGCCATGCTGCATCGCCGCCAACGCCACCGGCGTATGGGAGTGATCCGGCGTGCCGATTATGACCGCATCGATTTCCCGGCCCCGCTTATCGAGCATCTGCCGAAAGTCCTTGAACTTCTCGGCCTTCGGGTAGGTGTCGAACGTGTGGGCGGCATATGTATCGTTGACGTCGCACAGCGCCACTATGTTCTCACTCACAGCGACGGGCGCGAGATCCGACGCACCCCGGCCCCCAATGCCAACCCCCGCGATGTTCAGCTTGTTTAGATACGATTTGAAACCCGCGGCGGACAGTGAAGGGACGCTGCCGAAACCTCCCGCGGGAATAGCCCCGGCCAACAGGGGCCCATAGAAGAAATACCGTCTGGAAAGTTGATACCTATTCACCTTGCCACCTCCTTGTGCGGCAGACCAAGCTCCTGGTCGATCTGCCACTTGATATAATTCAGAACCCTTCGCAATGGATCTCAACGATGCTCGCTCTTGCCTCGTCCGGGTGCTTTCCCCTACGCAGAGATCATATGATCGCGTTTCCTTTCGTCCTCACGGCAACCCTGAGCCTTTCCCGACCGATTGCGGCCCAAGCCGCGCCTTCGTACGGCGCCCTTATCAGTCCCGCCGCGGCAGCACACTAATGAACGCCTACTGCGGCGCCTTCCTGCCTGCGGCACCGCGGATAAAGCTCGCGTTATTTCTCCGGCTGGTCGTCGTATCCACCTAGGCGCCGAACCCAGATATTGCGGAACCGGACTGGCTGGTTATGGTTCTGCAACATGAGGGAATCTTCCGCCGGTTGTGGCGTGTAGTTCGCCACTTGGCGGTACACCATGGGTCCCATCGATGCCTGCCGGTTGTGAAGCAGAACGCCATTCTGAAACACGGTGAAATAGGCCGGCTTCACCAGCTTGTCGCCTTCGAATTTAGGCGCCTCGAAGACGATGTCATAGGTCTGCCATTCTCCCGGTTTGCGGCAGGCATTAACGAGCGGCGGCCATTGACCGTAGATGGCTCCGGCCTGACCGTCGGCGTAGGTCGGACTCCGATATGAGTCAAGCACCTGGATCTCGTAACGTTTCTGCAACAGGACCCCGCTGTTGCCGCGGTTTTGGCTCCGGCCCTGGATGTTCTCCGGCATCTGAAACTCGACGTGCACTTGCACGTCGCCAAACTTCTCCTTGCTGACCATCTGGCCGGCGCCGGGAATGACCTCAACGTAGCCGTTCTCCAACTTCCATCCGAGCGGCGGCGGGGATGCTTGCTGCTTGCTCTGGGCTTCCTCCAGCCGCTTCCGCATCTCGTCCGTCATGGCGCGGCCAGCCGCTCCGCCGCGACGGGACCCCGGTCCACTCCGTTCGAAGGTCCATTGCGAAAGATCCTTCCCATCGAACAACACAATCGCGTCCGAGGGAGCCGCGCCCGGCAGGGTCCCGGGCGTCACCACCCGCGGATGCGGCCGATCGGGATCGTGCACATGGTAAGGGAGGCCCGGCAGCATGGGAGTGTCCGTGAAGCCGAGTCCATCGCCCGGCGTCCCCGCCCGCCCCGCTCCACCCGCAACCTGGCCAGGATTCTGCGCCGTGACGGCGATAACGCAGCGCAACAGGGCGGCAGCCGCGATCAGAATAGGAAATCTATTAGTGTTCATACTCGCTTGCGTCCGCAAAACGGGGCCCCGTCATGAAGGTCGATATGCCGGACACGCTCCGTCTGCCAACGGTGTTTGATATCAGCCGCTTATTGAGCCAGGGGACGATCATACAAGCGACTTGACCTCGACCCGCCGAAACCAGATCTCTGAGTACTCGATCTCAAGCGCGATCTTTCCACGCGTCAGTGGAACGTACTGACCTGGGTTCTGCGGATCGGCCTGCTGCAGTCTACTGATGGAATTGACCGCTCGCCCATTCACCAGGTGCAAGGCCCGATCTCCCTGCCAGATCACCTCGACGACGTTCCATTCATTCACATTTTCGAAGTCGCCATCCCTGATGAGTCTGTTTCCTGGCGGCACCGGTAGTGGGCTACCCGGCGGCGGCGGCGTTGCCCCTGGTCCTCGCCCCCCACCCCCGCGCCCGGCCGCTGCTCCTGCGCCTCCCGCNNGCTCCTCCGCCTCCTCCGCCGCGACCGGCTGAACTGCCGGGTGTCGGCCATCCGGTGTTCGGGCTGACTCCCTGGCCGAACAATCCCGTAACGTGCCCATCCTGCATACCCTGGATGCCTCCAAGCAGATAAACATCCCCAACGTCGCCTTCTTCAATCTGGCACTCCACGCATGAAGGCCAGACCCTGTCTTCACCGACCAGCCCATACAGCAACCCACTGTCACGCTTGGCGAGGGTGCGCGGGGCAAAGTTCTTCATTCCCCAGTGGTACTCCACGCGGATGTGCACATTTCCAAACTCCTGGTTCGTCGCCAGATAACCGGACTCGACGAGCTCACCTTCTACTAGTTCATTGCCCAGAATGTGAACCATCCCGCTTTCCATCAGGATCATCTCTTTCGTCTCGGCGACGCCTTTGCCGGACCTCTGCAGCATGCTATACCAGCCGCTCAGATCGCGCCCGTTCAACAGGGAAATCCATCCATCTGCTCCCGCGGCAGGCAAGGGAGGCAAGGGAGCCTGTGGCGCGGTGGTCTGGCCCAAGCCCCGATATGAAAGCAAAAGTGGGGCTAACGCACTCCCGCCCAAAAAATCGCGGCGTCTCATTATGCTTGTCCTTTCCGTCGAGCGTTATATTCAGGTTCCTCGAGTCATTTGTGCCACGGAATTGCGCCAGCGGCCGCAGCCAGGAATGCGCGCCGGCCGAGTGTCTTTCCTGCCATAGCTTCCTTATCGAATCACCAAGGCTTTCTACTTCTCGGGGCGATCATAGCCCTTGAGCCGGCGAGCCCAAACGAGCCGGTAGCGCACCGGCTGGTTGTGGTTTTGCAGCAGCAGGGAGTCCTCGGCTGGCTGGGGAACGTAGTGCGCGACCTGCCGGTAGACCATCGGCCCCATCGATTCTTTGTGGTTGTGCAGCAGCAATCCATTCAGGAAAACGGTGAAATACGCGGGCTTCACGAGCTTTTCGCCTTCGAACACGGGGGCCTCGAAGACAATGTCGTAGCTTTGCCATTCACCCGGCTTCCGCGCGGCGTTCACCAGCGGCGGCCACTGCCCATATATCGCGCCAAGCTGGCCATCGGCATAGGTCGGGCTTTGGAAAGAATCCAAGACCTGGATCTCGTACCGCGATTGCAGCAGGACCCCGCTATTGCCGCGGTTTTGGCTGCGCCCCTGTATGTTTTCCGGCATTTGAAACTCGACGTGGACCTGGACGTCGCCGAATTTCTCCTTCGTCACCATGTCGCCGGCTCTTGGGATAACCTCAACGTATCCGTTTTCCAGCTTCCAGCCGAGCGGCGGAAGAGAGGCCTGCGTCTTCTGCATCTGGGCGCGCATTTCGTCCGTCATGGCGCGGCCTCCGCCTCCGCCTCCGCCTCCGCCCCCGGGCGCGCGGCCCTGGAACGTCCATTGGGAAAGGTCCTTCCCGTCGAATAACACGATGGCATCCGAGGGCGGCCCGCCGGGCTGGGATGCGGGCGTCACGACCGCCGGATGTGGGCGGTCGGGGTCGTGCACATGGTACGGAAGGCCCGGCAGCATGGGAGTGTCCGTGAAGCCGAGGTCATCGCCCTGCGTCCCCGCCCGCCCCGCGCCAGCCGCCCTCTGGCCAGGATTCTGCGCCGTGACGGCGACAGCCCAGCTCAACACGGCGACAGCCGCGATCAGAATAGGAAATCTGTTAGTCTTCATGCTCGATTGCCTCCGCAAAAGTTCGTGTCCGGGCTCCGGCCGCTCAGAAGCGCAGCCGAAGGTTAAGCGCTATAATGCGCGGGTCTCTGGTTGCCGTATATTGGCCGGCGGCGGCGTTTATCTGGGCGCCGGCGGCGTTATATTGGAGGGTCGAATTGAGGGCGTTGAACTGCGGGTGGTTAAAGGCGTTGTAGAACTCGGCGCGCAAGTTCAATGTGCGGAGCTCGCCCAAGCCGACCGGTATTCTCTTCTCAACTGAGATGTCCCAGTTGTCGATTCCCGGACCATACAAGGAGTCATAGCCGAGGTTGCCGAAACATGCCAGAGTCTGATTCGTCGAGGAGCACGGAGTGGGTTCGGCGAACGCGCTGACGTTGAAAGCTTCGTACAAGGTGCGTTGGCTCTTGGGAAGGACGGGGTTGCCGATGACGTTGGGCCGGGCAGCGTCACTCGATCCGGTAAAGTTAACTGTGGGGCTCGTAGTGAGCGTCGGCGTAAACGGCGCCCCCGTCGTGAAGGTCGCTATGCCGGACAGGTTCCAGTCGTCGATTACCGGATGGAGGTACCTGCCGGCGCTGCCGAGATTGGCGCTGAACTTGGGCAACTCGTAAACCCAATTGAACACCAGAGTCTGTCTCCGGTCATAGCTCACTGGTCCGTATGTTCTCGCGCGCCAGGTGGAATAGTAAGAACTGGGAGTGGTATAACCCATTAACCTGGACCATGTGTATGATGCGCCATACTGCAGGCCCTTCTTGAACTGACGGCGCAGGGAAACCTGCATGGAGTTGTAGTTGGATGAGCCGGAGTCCTCGTAGCTGGTTATGCTGCTATAGCCAAGGTAAGGCCTGAAGAAATTGTCGGGCACCGGCTTCGACGTATTAGTCGGGTCGGCATTGGCCGGATTGAATTCGGAGAATGCGGGAATGTTGTTAATCGGCCTGTTGATTTCCAGGTGCCGCGACAAGTTCGCCACGTAGGAAACATCGATCATGGTGCTGAAGCCGAGACTTCGTTGAATGCCCAGGCTATAGTTATATGTCGACGGGACTTTAAGCGTAGAAAGGGCAGTGGTTATAATGCTGGGACCAATGTAACCGCCTGCCGAAGCGAAAGTGCTCAGGTTGCCGTAATACGCGGCAGGGACGTATTCCAATGGCGGCCCGGCTTCTCCCTCCCAGAAGTTCGCCGTGCCCGTCCGATCATAGGCGATCCCAAATCCGCCCCGGATGGCCATCTTACCGTTACCGAAAACGTCATAGGCGAAGCCGAACCGGGGGGCCACGTTGGGATTTTTGTAGTTTTCGTCCCCCGATGGGTGGCCACCCTGGCCGCCGATATAGGTGCCGTTTGACGTGCTGCCGGTGTTGGGAACGAAGAAACCGATCAGCGCTTGGGCCACGGTGCTGCCGGTGGCCGGATCGACTCCCACCCGTTGGCCCGTGGAGTTGAAGCCCGGCACGTACAGCCGCGGGTCGTTCGCGGGCGAGAAAAGGCTTGGGCTAAACCCCGTTATCGTGCCATTGTGGTCAGTTATCCCGGACAAATATTCGACCCGCAGGCCGATGTCGATGCTCAATCGGTTCGTAGCCCGCCAGCTATCCTGCACAAACCCCTCTACGTTCGTAAACCATAGGTCGTGGTCGACCGCTCTGGTTGACTCCGTGTAACTGTCGAAATCCCCCAGTGCAGCGTTGGCGAAGCCGTCCCCTGTATTGTTAGGATTGAGTGCGTCGGTGGCGAAACTGAACGAGCCGCGTGTCCACGCGAAGCTGGTCGACCCGAGATTTTGCTGCGTGGTGAATTTTTCGCTCTTCTCAAAATAGATGCCCGCTTTCACACTGTGGCGGCCCCAGACCTTAGTAAGATGATCTGAAACGACGTACGCCGGGGCCCACTGCTCGTAGGGTGGGGCAGTGAGACTAAGGACCGGCGGGTTGACTGGAATGCTGCCAAAGGAAATGTCGGGGACCACGGTTGTTTCGAGGAAGCCCTTTGGATAGCCCTGCCGACTCGTCTGCTGCGAGGTCTCGGATATGTCATTCGGGTACCACAGCGGCACGTTGTTCATAGTGGAACGACTCACCAGGGAGGGGTCCACCAAGTTGTAGTAGATATGCCCGTAGTCATAGCCAGCGGTCGTTTCATTGACGAGAGTCGGACTAATACTCCATACAATGTTATAGGCTTGGCCTCTGGCGGGGCGGCCGAGCGTAAACTCAGTGGGCATGATGAAGTTGTTGCCTCCGTTGCCCCACTTCCCCCACGGCGCCGTCGAGGTCTCTGGTTCGTCGATGTACCGCCAATAAGCGGACACCTTGTCTGTAAGTTGTACGTCGATGCGGACCGTGTCGTTGCGCCGGGGGTAATCGAGGGTGCCGGGCGCCGCGTAGTTTTGCTGATAAACGAGGCTCGGAGTGGTCGGGACGAAGTTGGGCAGTGGGAAAAAGTTCAGCATGGCCACCCCGGTTGGGTCGAGCCTGTTCGTGGGGATGATATTGCCCGGAAATGGCTTGCCGGTTGTTGGATCCGTGATAGCGATCAGCGCGCCATTGCTGTTGTAACTTTGCGAGAAGTTACCCTGGCGCTCCAGCGCGGTCGGCATCTGGTCATACTGCGTCACGACAGGGTTCTTGTTCCGCGTGTATTCCTGCGCGACAAAGAAAAAGAGCTTATGTTTGGTCTTATCGAAGAAAGGCACGTGAGGGATATAAATGGGCCCCCCAACGCTGAAGCCGAAGACGTTGTACCGGTAAATACTTCTCGCCAGGCCGCTGCGGTTGTTGAAAAAACTGTTGGCGTTGAGATCCTCGCCGCGGTGATCCCAATATAAGGAGCCGTGGAACGATTCCTCGCCCCTCTTGGTGATAACGCTGACGGTGGCGCCGGCCTTACGGCCGTACTCGGCTAGGTAGCTTGCGGTCACCACCCTGACTTCGGCGATCGACTCCTCGTTGCCGTTTTCCTTGGCGTCGCTGTTCGAACCGGTGTCATTGGCCGTTATGCCATCGATCGTATAGTTAGACGCCGAAGAGCTCGTCCCGCTGTAGTATACGCTGCCCATCGCACCCGAGTTGCCGGTGGACGACGGAGTTCCGGTGTACACCACGCCCGGCAGCAGGGCCATCGAGGTGAAGAAACTACGTGACTTCAAGGAGATGTCGGCGAGCTGTGTTCCCGAGACGAGCGCGGAGTTCTCCCCGCTGGAAGTTTGCAGCGGCGTGGCTTCAGCCGTCACGGTGACTTGCTGGGTCAGGCCGCCCACTTCCAGCGCGATTGTTCCCAGGTCACGCGTTTCGTCGGGGGTGACTGCGATGTCTGTTTGTGCGTAAGCCTTGAAGCCGTTTGCCTTCACACTGACCTCGTACGTCCCGGGGAACACATCTGGGAACCGAAAGAGACCGACTGAGGTGGTTTTGGTAGTTCGAAACGCGCCGGTTCCCTCATTTCTCAAAGTCACATCCGCTCCCGGAATGACGGCGCTTGCCGGATCCGTCAACCTCCCCAAAACGGAACCGGAAATCACTTGAGCGAAGCCGGATGCCGACAGCAGGGCAATGGCCGCAATTAGCCGAATAACTCTAAGAAGATGCATGCTGACCTCCTTCTGCTTTCCGTGCTGTGGACAATCCTCAGATTCTCCGCCAGCTTTTGTTTTGTCGCCAAGTTTGCAAACACCCCAGCTCCACACACGACCCGCTCAGACGGCTCAGTCGGAGGTTGCTGGAAACGTTTGCGCAGAATTGCGGCACACGGGAACGCCAGCCCAGACCACCGCCGCCACCAGCCTGGATTGCACACATGTCCTTTTATCGGTTCTTATTCGTCTGAACCGTAACCGTGGTGGAAGGAACGGTTCCCAGCACACCCTCGGAAACACACGGCGACACCCTGTGTTTTCATGGCAATCGTTGCCCGCGCCCGGGCAAGGCTGGAAACCACTTGGCCAACAAAGAAGGCTGCGCACAATGCCAACACCGCCGGCATAGGCGCGTAACAGCTCCGAACCTCATAGTCACCTCGTCATACCGGAGATGTCCAGGGACCCCGAGAACCATCCGCCTGCCGAACACTGACTTCCAGGCACAACGACCTGAAAGCGGTTCCATAGAGCGATCACGAGAATAATACACAAGTGCTGTGTCGATTGCAAGCAAAAAAGATGGCGTGTGTCAAGCCTCTGGACTCCTGATCTCATGGAAT
>PLRZ01000689.1:21279-33438 GCA_003164075.1 Bryobacterales bacterium
CGACATCAGGAGTCCAGAGCCTCGATAGAACCTAAATCCGGCAGTTCCATTGCGGCCAGTGTGGCTTCGCCCTTTGCTAACGGGCTGCCGGGATGGGTGCTGGTACTTTTTGCCGCGGCGGACTGCAAGAGAAGGGTTCAACTTGAAGCGTTCAGGAGGACTTGGTAAGCTGGTTTCGCGTGACTCGCAGGGGTCTGCTCAAACTCGCTGTAGCCAGTCTGCCGTTGGCCGCGCAGGAAGCCAAGGGAGCCACGGCCCTGCCGCTGGCGGAGGCGCGGCTCGTACTGGACGAGTTTTCGGGCGAGCTGCCAGAGGGGCTGCCGGGCGCCGCGATCGCTGAGGCACCGTGGCGCGAATGGGCGCTCGCGCACGACCGGCAGATTCGTTCACGCCTGAAACGAGGCGATGCGGATTCCATTGTCAATCTGGTTCTGTTTGGCAATTCCTTCACCTCGCAGCCGCGCCCGGCGCGCACGGAGGAAGCGGCTGCCGCGCTCACCATGGCGCGCGTGCGCGATTTCGCGGCCGCGGTGTCGCATCCCGGCCGTAATGAGCGGCTTCAATTCGCCGCGCAATGGCTGAAAGAGAATGGCGCCGACCCGGCGGCGGGGAATCGCGTGGCAGCCGTTGTCGTCGAGAACATACGCCGCGTGCAGAGCGAACAGCGAGAATATTCGCGGCAAATCGAAGCCGCCAGGCAAGAGGACGCGGCCAGCCTGTTCACCGAGAAATCCAGCCTGTATCGGGATCGCGGATTGTCGCTCGATACTTCATTTCGCCCGAATTACGCCATCGAGAAGACTTTGGCGGACCTGAAATCGGCCGGCTTCCTGCGAAAAGTGCGGCGCTCGGCGGTGATCGGGCCGGGTCTGGATTTCACGAATAAGAATAGCGGCTACGACTTTTATCCTCTGCAAACCCTCCAGCCTTTTGCACTGATCGATTCCCTGCTCCGGCTGGGTCTGACGGATTCGCCGGGACCGTCGCTTGGGATTTTCGACCTCAGCGACCGCGTGCTGAGCCACGTCCGGCAGGCGGTCGCGCAGGCGCGCGCAGGTTCGGGTTACACGGTGCAGTTGGCGCTCGATGAAGACACAGCTTGGCTCCCGGGCACAGTCGAATACTGGCGGGAGGCTTGCACGGAGATCGGGAAAGGAGCAGCCGCCCTAGCCCCGCCGCGCGGCGTCTCCGCTCAAATGCGGGCGGTTCGCGTGCGGCCTGGCGTGGTCGGGCTGCTCGAACCATCCGATCTCGATATTGTGATCGAGCGCCTGGCGCTCCCGGAGGCCCGCAGGTTCGACCTGATCGTCGCCACGAACATTCTGGTCTACTACAGCCCGTTCGAAAAGGCATTGGCGCTCGCGAATGTGGCGGCCATGCTGCGCGCCGGAGGCCTGCTGCTCTCCAACGACGTGCTGCCGGAAGTAAGGGGAATCCCCATGCGGCCGTCGGGCGCGACCAGCGTGGCCTATTCGGCGGACCCCGACGATAGCGATAACGTGATGTGGTATAGACGCACCGGGTGAGCCCGAAAACGCCGGGGACCGCAACCGCCAGAAGACGAGAACGAGGTGATGGCGTTTCGCGAGCCGCCGCACAAGTACGCGCGGATGACGCTGAGCATCGTCGTCGCACTGCTGGCAGTGATACTGGCCGGCATCGCGTTCCGACGCTGCCTTCGCCAAACCAGAGATCTACGAGGCGCTGGAGAAGCGGTGCGTGAAGTACGTCATCCGCATTCCAGCCAACGAAAATCTGGAGCGGGACATCGCGGAGTTGCTGACGCGGCCCGTGGGAAGGCCGAGCCACAATCCGGTGGTCTGGTACAAGAGTTTCCTATACCAGGCGGCGAGTTGGAGCACGGCGCGGCGGGTGGTGGCGAAGGTGGAGTTCCACTTTGGGGAGTTGTTTCCTCGGGTAGGGTTCATCGTGGCCAGCCTGGAGGCGGACAGCCGGGCTGTGGTGCGATTCTACAACAAGCGGGGCACGGCGGAACAGTGGATCAAGGAAGGCAAGAATGCGGTCAAATGGACTCGCCTGTCCTGTCACGACTTTGCGGACAACCAGGTGCGGTTGCAACTGTTCGTGCTGGCCTACAACCTGGGCAATTTCCTGCGTCAGACGGTGCTGTCGTCATTCAATTGCTGGTCGAATTTCTTGGACCGCCTCTGGTCGCTGCTGCGAATGGACAGCCGTTTCGCGCGGCTTGGAAAGCGAATCGCTGGAGCAAGTGATTTGGCGACGAATCATTTGTGGATAATCAACCACACAATGGATGATAATCGGCCACGATTTGCACGCACTCCCAACCGGCAGCATGACAGATATGCTNNGGCTGAGCGTGATCGCCTACAACCTCGGCAACCTGTGGCGGCGTCTGGTGCTGCCAAAGAAGATCGACACCTGATCGTTGACGAGCCTACAGCGTTTGGGGTATCTTCTCGAAGTATCGGTTCCAAAACGGAAATACTGGCTGAAACAGGCAACCGACGCCAAGGCGGCGGAGGACCGAGTATTTGGGAAGCAATGAAGCCGGGAAATGGAGTGACGTCCCGATGAGTGCGAGGTTTATTTCGGTGCCGATGTTCTTGTTGCTGCGGGCGGTGGCCGAAGCGCAACCGGCGGCGTGCCCGCAGTCCGGTCCGCTGACGGAGGCTCAACTGACTGCGCTGGTGAAAGGCCCGGTTCCGGCCGCGCGGATCACCCAATTCGTCATCAGTTGCGGCATCGACTTCGACCCCACGGAAGAGGAGCTCGACCGCCTGCGTTCGGCGGGGGCGCCGCAAGTTGTTCTCGGTGCGGTCCGCGCGTCCCCTACGCCTGCCGATCGGGCCTTGTGGAACTTTATCAGGGATAGTCGCGATGCGCAATTGTTCCAACAGTTTCTGGAGAAGTATCCCGACAGCCAGTACGCGGACGCGGCGCGGCAGCGGTTGGCTGTGCTGAAGCGTGTTGCCCCGTCTCAGACGCCGGCCGCAGTGGGGGTCCTGCCGGCCACCGTCTCAGCGGGTGCGACAAAGGTGAACGCGAAGGATGGCCTGACGTACGTGTGGATTCCGCCGGGGACGTTCAGCATGGGCTGCTCGCCGGGGGATAGCGAGTGTAACGACGACGAAAAGCCTGCCCATAAGGTGACCATCACGAGAGGCTACTGGATGGGGCAGACCGAGGTGACGCAGGATGCCTATAAGCGGGTCACGGGAAGCAATCCGAGCCGCTTCAAAGGTGGCCATCTGCCCCTGGAGACGGTGAACTGGAACGAGGCGCAGGCATACTGCCAGGCGGTGGGCATGCGGCTCCCCACCGAGGCCGAATGGGAGTACGCGGCCCGTGCAGGGGATACATCGGCTCGGTACGGCCCACTCGATTCGGTGGTTTGGTATAACGGCAACAGCGGGAGCACGACGCACGAGATAGCGCAGAAGGAGGCGAACCGGTTCGGGCTGTTCGACATGCTCGGCAACGTGTGGGAGTGGGCAGCGGACTGGTACGGGCCGTATTCGGCGTACAGCCAGCGCGGTCCTCGAGGACCTTCAAGCGGTCAGTATCGTGTACTGCGCGGCGGTTCCTGTTACGACTTTCCGGGGGGTGCCCGCGCGTCGGCCCGTGTCTGGTACGAACCGGAGGTCCGCGTCGACGTCATCGGGGTCCGGTGTGCCGGGGAATCGATTCTCTGAGATCGCAGCCGGTGACCTGGCCCCCGCCGCACCCGGGTTAGCGCGATTGACGCACGGTCGTGGTGAACGCCTCCCTGGCACGCCTTCGCTGGCGTCCGCTGCGAGCCGCTCTACGCGGCGGGAGCGCCGCGCCGGCTGCCGGCACTAACCGCCTTTTCTCACAGGGCGCGTGCAGCGCCTCGGCCGTCTCATTCGCGGCCGGGATGAAGACTCCATTTGGCGGATTCGAAAAATAGGGGTCATCTGAGGCCTGGAGAGGTGTATGTCAGGGTCTCGCCGATGCGCTGGCGCACTCCTGCGAGGCGGGCCTCCCGCCGGCAATCTCTTCCGCCACCGCCCCTCCGCTGCGCGCGTTTCAGCAGCGCAGGTTCGTCCAGACCTGCTGGAATAGCTAATTCAGCGCGGGCGGGCAGGCGGCGCCGCCTGCCCCACCTGCCAAGCTCTCGCCCTCGAGAGGAATGGCTCAGCCCATTTTCCCCGCCAGGCAGAAATTGCGGGGCGACATCAGGAGTTCTGACCTCGGAGCCGTCAGTGGCCCGCTTGCGGGGAAGCCGCTATCCGCGTTTGGCCAGAAATTTGGCGCGATCCGCGGGGGACGCAATTTCCGCTGCCACAGCCTCATACAACTGCTTCGGGCTCTGCGCCTGTTTGGCGGCGCGATTGACGATGATCTTTGCCATGGGGCCGATGTAGACGGCCAGATCTTTCACCGCCGCCTCCACCACGCCCGGGTTTAAGGTGGCTACGCCGGACGGCGGAGTGGCGCCACGGGCTGGGACATCCGGCCGCGATTCGGCTGCCACCGGCATCAGTGACTCCAGTTTCGCGCGGAACTGGGCCGCCGTTTGAAAACGATCGTCGGGGCGTTTTGCGATCGCCTTCAGAATGACGGCGGAGAGCGCCGGCGGAAGAAACGGATTGATCTCAATTGGAGGTGGCGGCGTCAGTGCCAGGTGCGCCGCCATGATCTCGTAGTCGCTGTTGCCGTGGATGGGGCATTGTCCGGTCACCATTTCGTAGAGCGTGATCCCCAGGGAGTAGATGTCGGAGCGGGCGTCCGGCGCGCCGGCCTTCACCTGCTCGGGCGACATGTAATGCAGCGAACCCACCGCCATGCCGGCGGCGGTGAGGCGGTTCTGCAATTTGCCGCTNNCATGATGTTGGCCGGCTTGATATCGCGGTGGATGATGCCCCGCTCGTGGGCGCAGCTCAAGGCCGAAAGTACCTGGCAGGTGTACCCCACGCTCTCCATCACCGGCATGGGTCCCTGGCGCAGTCTGTCCGCCAAGCTGACGCCCTCCACGAATTCCATGATCATGAGAAGCTGGTGTTCCACGCGGAGGGCGGTATGCAGCGCGGCGATGTTGGGATGCACCAGGCTGGCGTGGACCTTGATCTCGCGGCTGAAGCGCTCCGCCAGGTCGGCGGCCTCGCGCAGATCGGGCAGCAGCACCTTCATGGCTTCCAGGCGGTCGGTGATGAGATTGCGGACTTTGTAGACCGCGCCCATGCCGCCGGAGCCGAGGCGCTCCACCACCTGATAGTCGCCGATGCGCTCGCCAACCTTGTAAGTCATCGCGAATTCAGCATACCAGAGGCGAAGGGCGGCGCTAAGGCCCGATGAGTACGGTCGGGCAGCCCATCACTATGGTCCCACCATGAACGGTGAGATCCGAGATGCGGGCCGCGGGAAGAGAGTTGACCAGGACCGTGGGGGATCCCTTGGCGATCATGTCCGGAGGGCCGACGCACAATGCCTTGTCGGTGATCCGGGCCTGCGGCAGCATTCCGGTCAGCACAGTCACGGCGCAAGGCGGCAGGATGGGGCCGCCGACGTGCGGAATGGGCGGTACTCCGGGGGTCACCATCGGGCAGACATGCATGTCGGTGACGCGGGCTGCGGGAAATCCCATGTTCCAAGAGTATTTCACGGATGGAGGCGCGGGGCAAGCGCGTGGTATTCTGTGGTAGCTGTGGCACCCACTCCGCCGGTCCCGTTGCCGCCTGCGTGCGCGGATTGTACTACTACTCTGCAATCGGCGCAGCCGGGCAGTCTCCCCCAAAAGTTCGCCTTCAAGATGTCCCGTTCGGCTGACGGGAGGATGCGCATCGATTACCCCACTTCCTCGGTAATCACCAACCCCGCCGCCGGGCAGATGCTGCTGCTCGATCACGTTAAGAAGGAAGTGACCACGATTCCGTTGCCTGCCGCGGTACCGCCGCAACTGGCGGCGCAGCTCAAGGCCCCCGGAATGCCGGGCGCGCCCGCACCGCCAGCGGCCCCGGCCATGAGTGTCAAAGATCTCGGTAAGAGATTGATCGAAGGGCATGAAGTGGCAGGTATGCAATTTACCATGCCGCCGCTCACGCCGCCCAAGCCGCCGGGCGCTCCGCAAGCAGCGATTCCGGGGATGCCGGGAGCTCCACAACTGCCGCCCAAGCCCGAGCCGAAAGCAATGGTATCGGAGGTGTGGACGAGCACTTCGCTGCATGTGCCCATACTCTCCCGGATTACCGGGAGTTTCGGTCAGCAGATATGCCACTGCAAGAACGCCGTCGGGGGAGAGCCGCCGGCATCGGCCTTTCAGATTCCGGCGGACTATAAGCCGGCGGGGTTGCCGGCGGCGCCCGCGATGCCCGCGGCGCCGAAAGCTCCAGCAATGCCGAAGTTTCCGTCGAAGGGCTGAGTGGCACTATCTTAGGAACTGTGCGGCATACTGTCTATACCGTGTTGCGGCGACACAAACTGGTCTGGCTGTTCACCATCTGCGTGGCGATGGCGCAGGACGTGCTGTTTCGTACCGGCGTTTCGCTGGTCCGCGTAGATGCGCAGGTGAATTCTGCCGCGGGCGGTGTCAACGGACTCACCAGGGAAGACTTCGAGATTCGCGATAACGGCGAGTTGCAGCGTGTCCTCTATTGTTCGCAGGAAGAGCAGCCGCTCGACCTCCTGCTGCTGTTCGACAACAGCGGCAGCATGCTGCCGGCCATGCGGAGGCTGGCGGCGTCGGCCCACACGGCGCTCTCCGAACTGCGTAAGGGCGACCGCGTGGCGGTGGCGAATTTCAATTCCGAGGCCTGGCTCATGAGCGACTTCAACGACGATCTCGACGCCGTGGAGAAGACCGTGGCCCGCGTCGTCGACCTGCGTTTCGGCGGCGGCACGCACATTCTCTCGGCCATCGATATGGCCGGCGAGTACTTCCACAAGCATGCCGATCCGCAGCGCCGCCACGCCATTTTGATCCTCACCGACGACGACGGACAGTCTTCGGCCAGCGAGAAGTCGGTAGTGAACCACATGTGGGCCGACGATATTCTGCTGTGCGGGTTGATCATCCCGACGCCCATGTCGCAGCGCGGGGCTGCCCGGCGGGAAGGCGAGGAAAATATGCTGGGGGTGGCCGCCAAAACGGGTGGCGAGACGGTGGACGCCGACGACCCCGGCCACGCGTTCCGCGAAATGTTGCGGCGCATCCGCCGGCGCTACAGCATTTATTACGCCATGCCGGCCGGCAAGACGGGATCTTCGCGGCGCGTGGCCGTGGACCTCAGCCCGCAGGGTCGCAGCCGCTATCCCGACGCCCAGGTGCTGGCGCGCAAGGGGTACGCGATACCCAAGGGCTCGCCGGCCTCGCAATAAAGGTTATCCTAGCTAGATGGAGGAAGTCAGTCTCGGTATTATCGGTCTCGGCAATGTGGGCACGGGCACGCTCACCATCCTGGCGGAGAATGCCGAACAGATTTCGCTCAAGCTGGGGTTCCGGCTCAAGGTGGCGGCGGTGTGTTCGCGCACCGTCCACTCGAAGAAACTGCCGCCGGGGTTGGGTCCGGTATTTCGGACCACGGACTGGCGCGAGGTGGTGGCGCATCCCGAGGTGCAGATCGTCGCTGAACTGGTGGGCGGCACCACGGTGGCGGCGGAGATCCTGGACGGGGCCATCGAATATCGCAAATCGGTGGTGACGGCCAACAAGGAACTGATGGCCGCCTGCGGTCCCGAGATTTGGGACCGCGCCATTCGCGCCGGCATCAATCTGGCGATGGAGGCCAGCGTCTGCGGCGGCATCCCGATTCATGCGGTGCTGCGCGAGGGCATCTCGGGCGACCGTGTACAGGCGCTCTACGGCATTCTCAACGGCACCTGCAACTACATCCTCACCGAAATGGAAAAACGCAACGTGCCGCTGGCCACGGTGCTCGAAGAGGCGCAGCGGCTGGGATACGCCGAGGCCGACCCCAGCGCCGATGTCGATGGCTATGATGCGCGCTCCAAATTGGTGCTGCTGGCGGCGCTGGCGTTCGGCGAGAAGATCACGGCCTCCGACATTTTCATGGAAGGCATCCGCCGCATCAGCGACTTGGATTTCCGCTACGCAGCCATGTTGAAGCACACCATCCGGCTGATCTGCGGAGCGCGCAAGATCCCCGAGGGCCTGATCCTTTCCGTACGCCCGGCGCTGATCCCGACGGCCACCATTCTGGCCGGCGTGCAGGGCGCCTACAACGCGGTATGGGTGAAGGGCGTCTACGGCGAGGACACGTTCTACTATGGCTGGGGCGCGGGCGCGCTTCCCACCGGTGTGGCGGTAGTGAGCGACCTGATGAGGGTGGCGCGCGAGATTCGCAGCGGCAGTCCGCAGCGCGTGTCCCCGTTCGCTCACGAACGTCTGGGCGAAAACAAGCCGGTGCCGGTGACGCTGCAACGGCGCGCGTATTACTTGCGGTTCCGGGTGGACGACCGCCCCGGCATTATCGCCAAACTCGCCGGCATCCTGGCGAGTAAGCGAATCGGGCTGGAATCGGTGCTGCAGGAGCCCTGCGACACCAAGCACGATCTGCCCTTCGTGATTACCACCGAGGAGACTTCGGAGCAGGCGATTCGCGATGCGGTGGAAGAGATGTCGCGGTTGGACTTCCTGAAAGAGGCGCCCCTGGCGCTGCCCATGGAGACTGCGTTATGAGGAGACTGGCGGCGGCTGTGGTGGCGTTTACCGGCGTGCTTGGCGCGCAGGTTGCCCAGCAGGCGAATTCCACCTATCGGACGGAAGCCGACCGCAAGACTGTGGCCCAGACACTGGCCGCGCCCACTCGCGAGGAGACTCAGAGGCCCGGCGAATTGATCAAAACGATGGGGCTGATGCCGGGGATGACGGTGGCCGATGTCGGCACCGGCGTGGGATACATGCTGCCGTACTTGAGCCGGCGCGTGGGACCTGCCGGCCGCGTGCTGGCGGAAGACATCTTCGACGATTTTCTGGCCGGCGCCAAAGAGACTGCGGAGACGCAGAAGCTGGAAAATATCACTTTCGTCAAAGGCACGGAGACCGATCCCAATCTGCCGGAAGGACAAGTGGATATGGAACTGGTGCTGGACGCCTACCACCACTTCGATTATCCCGAGAAGATGCTGGCGGCGCTCCGTAAAGCCCTCAAGCCGGATGGCAAGCTGGTGGTGGTGGAGTATTACAAACGCGAATCCGCCATGCCCAACGGACGGGCGCTCACCCACATCCGGCTCGACATGCCGGACCTCATCAAGGAAATCGAAGCCAACCATTTCCACCTGATCATGGAAAAAGAGCACATCAGGAATGTGCAGTACATCCTCGTGTTGGAGAAGAGTTAGGAACCAATGAACCATTTTTCGCGATACGCCGGATTTGCGGCCCTGCCGCTGCTCTTGCTGCTGCCTCTAGCGGCGCAGGACTCCAAGAAAGATTCGAAGAAGAAAGATACCGGTATTACCAGCGAGCAGGCGGAACAGATTCTCGACGAGCTACGCCAGATCCGCCAATTGCTACAGCAACAGGGGGAAAAGAACGGGCCGCCGGCGCNNTACATCGATACCGGCAGGGTGCGCTTCTATAGTCGCGATCTGCCGCTCGATCAGTTGCATCCCAATGCCACGCGCGCGGCGCAGGCGGCGCGGTGCGCGGCCGATCAGGGTCAATATTGGAAGCTGCGCGACATCATGGGCGCGAATCCCGACAAGCTCGACCTGGAGAATCTGGTGGCGGACGCCGGCGGTTTGAAGATGGACACGAAGGTCTTTCGGGGCTGTGTGGAATCGCAGAAGTACAAGGAAGCGGTGCAGACGGACGTGCTGGAAGCCATGAAAATCGGCGCCGAGGCGACTCCGACATTCGTGCTCGGGAAGAGCACGCCGCAGGGTGTGGAGGGCGAACTGATTGTGGGCGCGCAGCCCTACAGCGAGTTCGTGAAGGCGATTTCCAAGCTGGACGCGGCGAAGTAAGGAAGGGCCGCAGTGCTTTTCGGAGGCAGGGGGTGACACGACTGTTTGGTCTGCGCCTACCGATAGGCCTCGCGGCGATCACGGGGTGGAAATAAACTTGCGTTAGGTGGCGATTGAACAGGTCATTTCCACACAGACCCTAAGCGGCTTGACTTTGCCGATGCCGGAGGCGGCAGAGCGATGGATCGCCGCCAGAATGTTCAGGGCGACCTGCTGCTCGATGGCACGGACTTCTTCAGCAACATTCGGCTCGAAGCGAATTCTCTTCACTTGGACTTTTACTCGTCCTGGTGGTGGCGGACCTGATCTATAGTGAGACCGCAATCGGCGACCACCTGCTCGAAGGGAATGCCGCCTTCCGGGTTCTGACGGAAGTAGTCACGGGAGGCGGCCACGGCTCGGCGGTCCTCCGCGGTCAAGTCTTCGTCGTCATCGTCGCGGATCATCACTTCGAGCAATTTGGCGATGGCGTCGAGTTGGGCGGAGCTGAGCCGATCGAGCAACTGATGAGCTTGGTGTCTGTCCATGGTCCTCCTCTGGCGCGGCCACTTCAACGCGGCACCCTACACTATACATATGGCACCGCGTGCTCGATCGCTTCCTGCGCGTCCACGCCCGGTACGCTCGAAACGATGCTTTTCAGCGATAGGCCTCGCGGCGATGGCGGACGCGAAGGATGTCAATCCAATCGCCGTGGTCGTGAAAGCGGACGCGCCAATCGCCGACGCGTAAGCGGAACTCGGGCGGATGAAGGCTGTGGAGCCCGTGAACGTTGCCGGCGCCAGTGGCGGCGAAACGATGAATGGCTCCCATGATGCGAAGGGCAACAGCACGGTCCAGCGCGGCCAGATCCGCTTGCGCTTGAGTGGAAAGAACCAGGCGTTTGATCACGATGGGTCCTGATGGTTCTTTATCTCCTCCATGGTGAAGCCGAGTTCGGTGACCACCTGCTCGAAGGGGATCCCCGGATTATGTTTGAGCCACTCGCGCGCTTCGGCCACGTCGCGTTCTTCCTCTTCGGTAACCGGCTCGTCGTCAAAGGGGGCATTGGCGAGGGCGCGGGAGACCGGATCGAGCATTACCTCCATCAGATGGACCACCGCGGCCACCTGATCGGGAGCCAAATGATCGAGCAATTGCCGGGCGTGTTCTATTTCGGTGTTCATATCTGGCCTCTCCCGTCACTATACAGTATGGCGCCGCCGCTCGATCCCTTCCAGCTCGCCCACGACGCCTGCCGCTGAAAATCGATTTCCCCTCCCACTTAGTCACATAATAAGATCCCATACTCCCACTTACTCCCTGCTACTTGCATTGTTGCCGTTCGGGTGTAAGATATTCGATGTACAGGTTAACACCCGGAGCGGATGCGAAAGTTGCAGACACGGCAACAGTGGGGGAACCTTTCTTCAGGTCGATCCATAGGGCCAGCTATTTCCAGTGATCGGGTTTGAGTTTCAGTAGGGTTTGCCACCATTGCCGGCCGGACGTTCGCTGAGCACTCCGTAGGTGCCGTTCGATGCATTCAGAGGAATAGACCGTTCGGCCCGTACCCGGACGGTCATGGGGAAAAGATGGCGAACACAACGTTAGAGCCTCCCGGCGCGGCCCCGAAAGGCGCCGCGCAGCCCGCTACCAAGCCGTCCCTGATCCAGGCGATCGAATCGATTTTTTCCAGACAACCGGATCCCGACGAAGGCAGAACCATCGCCCGCCGCCGCCGCTTCGTAATGGCTGCCGTGCTGGGCACGCTCAGCCTCAATCTGCTGATGTTTCTGCGNNCGCAACACCGAGGGAATCTTTGTCATCTCGGCCATTTGCACGCACCTGGGATGCACGCCCGATTGGAAGCCCAGCGAGAACAAGTTCAAGTGTCCGTGCCATGGCAGCGGTTACGACCCCGAAGGCATCAACTTCGAAGGTCCGGCGCCGCGGCCCATGGATCGCGCCCACGTGGAACTCGATCCGCAAGGCCAGATTCTGGTCGATCTGAGCCACGTCTATTCCTGGCCCAAGGGCGAGCGCTCGCAATTTGGCGACGATGGCGCCATCCTTCGCAACGTGTGAGGTCTCAATCATGGCTGAAACCAATGGACACAACGGAAATCCGCCGGTGGGCACGCCGCCCGCGGGCGACGGCAACGGCGCAGGCAACGGCGGCGGAAAGCTAGCCCAAGTCCTCGCGGGCGCCAAGGCAGTACAGGTCCGCGCCGCCGGGGAACTCAA
>PLRZ01000447.1 GCA_003164075.1 Bryobacterales bacterium
CTCGCCCGAGGTGTTCCTCTAATGGGAACATCAACCGATGACGACAATCGATTCGCCGGCCGGATCGCGCACGGAATCGAGACACCTGGGAGGGTCTCGCTCCTCGTTCTTCACCATCATGCGGAAGCCGAGAAGATCTCGCGTGCCTAAGACTTGAAGGGATTAGGACGTCACGCCAAATTGCCTCTCTATTTCGCCGTGCACCCCAGTTTCAGGGCAGCGTTAATCTCGATCTGGATGTCAACAACGCTGACCGCTCCGTCCCCGCTCAGATCGTCGACGGCCTGCGTTACGCCGAGAGCTTCATTGACTATGAGCTGTACGTCGGCCACATTCAGGTTCCCGTTTTGCTTGATATCGCATGGGCTGACTGGGGAGACCGCCAGCGTGTAGTGGCGGTCCGCCGAAGCCGAGTTGCTGTCCGTCACCGTCACGTCAACCGGGAACGGGCTGCCGGTGGCTGTGTTAGGTGTGCCCGTGATTGTGCCGGTGCCCTGCCCGATGGTGAGGCCGTCCGGCAACCCAGTCGCCGACCACTTGTACGACCCGAAACCACCGGTCGCCGTGATTGTAGTAGACGGATAAGCGAGACCAACCGTTCCAGCCGGCAGCGAATCGGGTCGGTACACGCTCAACGCGGGGCATTGCACCGTGGTGGTGGCGGCGGATTGCACCGGGGCGCTGTTGTCCGCCGTCAAAGTAGCCGTGTTCGCATACGCCTGGCAACCCGCGGTCGAGGTCGCGCTCGAGATGTGCACCGAAGCCGCGGCGCCGGGTATCAGACTTCCCAGTGAACAACTCAGCGACTGGCTGCCTGCGGCGCCGGTGATGGTGCACGTCCCCGATCCGTTGTAGGCGGGACTGATACTCCAGACCACGCCCGTGCCAGCCGGAAGGGGATCGCTCAGGACCACACTGGTCGCCGTCGCCGTGGCCGCCGCGGCATTGCTGGCGGTAATGGTGAATCCCATGGCCGATCCCGCGCTCACCGTCGCCGCGTCCGCCGTCTTGCCGATGCTCAGCACGGGCGCGGCCGTGATCTTCGCCAGGAAAGCATCGCTCCCACCCGCCAGAGTGCCTTGAGCGCTTCCCGCGGTGACCGGAAAGTCCGCCGACACAGTATAACCAGTGACGTAGGCAGCGCCGGACGGATCCAACGCGATGCCATAGCCGGTCTCAAACCCGCTGCCTCCCAGGTAGGTGGAATAGCCCAAGGCGGTACCCGTCGCATTCACTTGCGTCACAAAGACATTGACGGTACCGGTCGCCCCGGTCTGAATCGGATCGGGCGCATTTGGAAAATCCGTCGAGTCCGTGTCTCCGGTGATGTAGGCGTTGCCGGCCGGGTCCACGGCAATTGCCAAGCCATAGTCATCGCCATTACCGCCGAGGAAAGTCGAGTAGGCGATGGTTCCGAAGGGAGTAAGTTTAGTGACAATGGCGTCGTATCCGCTATCCTTCGCAGGCTGCCACACGCCGGACGTGCTCGGATAGTCGGACGACGCAGTATACCCGGTGATGTAGGCATTCCCGAGGCTATCCACAGCGATGCCGACGCCGTAATCCTGCTGGCGGCCTCCGAGAAGGGTCGAGTAAAGCGGCGCGGTGGCGTACGGATTCAGCACCGTCACGAAGGCGTCGTAGCCGCCGGCTTCGGTCCGTTGCGCGACCCCTGAAGTAGTGGGGAAGTTGGTGGATTGGGTGTAGCCGGTAACGTAAGCGTTGCCAGCGGAATCGACGGCAACTCCGTAGGCGACATCTTCGCCCGCGCCTCCCAGATAGGTAGAATAGATGAGAGTGCTTCCGGCTGTGTTGAGCCGCGCAACGAATGCGTCCGTGGGGCCTCCGCCATTCGAAGGGCCATATGCGCCCGTGCTCACGGGTAGATCGGACGAACTGGTGGAACCCGCGACTGTGGCTTCATTCGCGGCGTCGAGCGCGATGGAGTACCCGATGTCGTCCCCCGATCCGCCCAGGTAAGTTGAATAAAGCAAGCCGTTGCCGGCGGCATTCAGCTTGACGACAAAGGCGTCCGACTTGCCGCCCTGGTAGGCATTTCTGAAAGTTCCGGCGGTAACTGGGAAGTTCGTTGAAGTGGTGGATCCGGTGATGTAGGCGTTGCCGGAGGAGTCGGCCGCGATACCGTATGCGATGTCGTCGCCGCTTCCTCCCAGGTAAGTCGTATGGATCAGCGCGCCCGTGGGGCTGTACTTGGCCACGAAGGCGTCGTAGAGGCCGCCTTGATTAGCGGTCTTATAGGCTCCCGTGGTGGCGGGAAAATCGGTGGAGGCTGTGTACCCCGCGACGTAGCTGTTCCCGGCGGTGTCTGTGGCGACAGCGTAAGCGTGCTCGTCGGAACTACCGCCCAGGTAGGTGGAGAAACTGAGGACGGGGTCGATGATCAGAGGGAGGGTGTGGTCGTAGTGGGCTATTGCGAATGCGACGCGATTGTGGCTCTTGAGGGTGTAGCGGGTCGGGATCTCCTTCTTGATGCCGTTGATTTCCTGATAGGCGCGGGGTTTGAGAAGGCGGAGGTCGGATGAGAGGTTCAGGTCGCCTTCGGGAGAGAGGCGGGGGCGGTTTCCGGCGTCAAATTGCATGACGATGGCCTTGGGATCTGCGTAGGGCGCGACGATTAGATCGTACTCCAGTTGGCGTTGAGTGCCGTAGTAGATGAGGTCAATGCCCGGATATAAAGCGGCGTACCGGACGCGGGAGTAATTTGTGACGTTGGTGCGCCATTTGGATGTGTCGTTGCCGAGGAGATAGTTTATGTGGCCGGACTGAGGCATCAACCCCTCGATTTCAGGGTTAGGATTGGCACCGAGGAAGTTCATCGCAACCAATCCGCCGTGGTCCCGCACGGCGATCCCGTCCTTTCGGAGGCGGGTCGTGCTTCCCCATCCACTGGCTGCGAACGTGACGTCGCCCGCGACGGCGGATCGCATGTCTACGAAGGCCAGCGCTGAGGCCGTCCAGCTTCCAGGCTGGCCAGCCAAAAGACTGTGGCCTGGGATTATGAGTATGACGAGCACGAGGCAGAACAAAACATCGCTGTGAAGTAAAACACGCCGCGTCACCAGTTCGGGCGGGCGTGGAGCAGTGCCATATATAGTCTCCAGGAAGCTCATTTATGGGGCCCCCGCGGCAGCAAAGCTGGCGGACCGGAGGGGAGAACTGCAGGTGCCGGGCTGCCGCATGCATAGGGGTTTACGATGCAAATATCATTGCCTGTGGCGTCTCCCCCAGCGGGCGTGAAAAAGGTACTCTTGACGTCAGATGGCAAGTTGGCCACGGTATAGGCATCGCTTACTGGGCTCCCGAGCCCAATGGTGGTCGGATTGTAAATTAGACTAACAGACTGCTGCCCAAGTGCCGTTAAGTCCTTGGCTTCTTGTTGGACGGGCTGGTAGTATTGCTGTTGATTCTGAATGGACCCACATTCGGGTTGGTCATTCAAACAAGCATCGAGTGCAGCCTGACGCTCGGCGCGTCTCGCCTGACTTGCCGATCCGAGATCAAAAAGACTATCAAACCAAGACGATCCCGAAGGGTCTGTGAGGCGTGTGGGGTTCGAGAGCGCGTACTGGAACCCGTTCCTCGCTGGAGGGAAGATAGAACTGCCCAACATGGGATCCCTGCCAATGAACCGACCCGTACCCGGGTCATAATACCGCGCCCTCAGGAATACCAACCCACTACCTGGATCCACAGCCTGCCCAGTGAACCTAAACTTATTCTTCGTGCCCAACAGATCCGCGCCACCGATGACCGAACCCCACGGCTCATAGTCGTAACTCGCCTTTTGCGACGCCGCGCCGTCCGTCACCGTCACCACACTGCCCAACCCGTCGAATTGATAGAAACTCTGCAGCCCCGTGGCCGATGCCGAGATCAGCGAATTTCCGTACGCATAACTGATATTCCCATCCGGGCCGTTCTCGTTCACCACCAAGGACAGAGGCGTTGCCGTGTCGTTCACATAGGCATATGTCCCAGCACTGGTCTGCTGGCTGACCCGGTTGCCATCTCCGTCGTACTGATACTGCGTGTTCGCGCCGCTGCCCGTCACCGAAAACAGCCGGTTCACAGCGTCCCAGCCGTACGTCAGTGTCGTGCCCGCAGTCGTCTTCGAGATTTGATTGCCATTTCCGTCGTATGCAAATGCTGTCGCGCCCGCCGTCAGAAGCTCGTCCGCGGCATCGTAGATGTAGTTCACCGTGCCCGTGGGCGCTATCAGCGAAAGCCGGTTGCCCACGGGATCGTACCCATATCGTACCGTCTGCTTCGACGGCGACGCCCACGAAGTCAGACGGTACAACGGGTCATACCCATACCGCTGCACTCCCTCGTTGTACGACGCCACTTCCATCCGGTTCCCCACCTTGTCCAGCAGATAGGTGTATGCGGAGTTCACATTCGCGCCCGACCGGTTCGTCACGCTCAGGAGCCGGCCCGTGGAATCGTACGCGTAGGCGGTCGAGGCGCCGTTCGGATATGCCGTGCTAACCAGATTGCTGGCGGCGTCATACCCGGAAGTGGTCGTCTGCGAGGACCAGTCCGCCGTCTGCGTCAGGCGGTTTAGCGCATCGTACTGGTAACGCACCACCTTGCCGTCCGGGTACGTGATGGAGGTCCGATTCCCGACGGCGTCGTACGCATAACTGACAACGCTGTTCCCCGGCTGGGTCACCGAGATCACGCGGTTCAGGGCATCATAGGAGTAGGCCGTGGTCCCGCGCCAGTCCACCATCGTCAACCGGTTGCCAGCCGCATCATAGGTGTAGCTGAGAGTCTTCCCGTCCGACAGGGAGGCCCCGACTCGCGAATTGAGCACGTCGTAAGTGAAACTGTTGGTCTTTCCGTTGCCATCAATTGTGCCGGTGTGATTCCCCACCGCGTCATACCCGTACGTCTGCGGGTGGCCCAGCGGGTCGGTACGGCTCTGCAAACGCCGCAAACTGTCATACGCCAATGTCGTGACGTGTCCGTTGGCGTCCGTGATGGTCGTCTGGTCATCGTTGCCGTTGTAGCCGTAGTCGGTCACCCCGCCGGCGGCATCGGTCACCTGTACCAGATTGTTGTTGACGTCGTAGCTGTATTGCGTGCTGTTCCCATTGGCGTCCGTAACCTGGGTGCGATTTCCGTTGCCGTCGTAGGTGTAGCTGGTGGCGTTGCCTAAAGGATCGGTCGAGGTGAGCAGTCTGCCATCCGCATCGTACGTGCGCGTCCACGTCTTCCCAAGCGGATTGGTGGTCGTCAGCAAGCGCCCCACCGCGTCGTAGGTCATCTTTGTGGTGCCGCCCAAGGCGTCGGTGATCTGGGTGCGGTTGCCGTAGGAGTCGTACTGGAAACTGGTGGTGAACCCGAGGGCGTTCTTGGTCGTCAGCAGCAGGCCCGATGAATCGTAGGTGTCGGTGGTAACGCCGCCCGCCGCGTCCCGCGTAGTGAGGAGGTTGCCTTTGCTGTCATACGTAAACGTGGTCTGGTGTTTGAGAGGATCGGTGATCTTTAGCAGGTTATTTTGCCCGTCGTAGACAAACGCTGCAGCATTTCCGCTCGCGTCCACGCTGCTAATCGGGTTGCCATTGGCGTCATAAACGTAATTTGTGGTGCGTCCGAGGCCGTCGGTCGCGGAAAGCTCCAAGTTGTTGCCGTCGTAATCGTAGCTGGTTGCCGCGCCGTCCGCGTTGATTAAGCTGGTCAGCCGCAGTCCGCTGTCATACACGTACTGGGTTGCCGCGCCCTGCGGATCGGTCACTGTCGTGATTCCGCTGGACGGCGTGTTGTAGGCAAACGTCGTCGAGAATCCCCGTGCGTTGCTCTGCTGGACCACCCGGCTGGCGGAGTCATAGACGTTGCGCATGTACACGTTCCCGCGCGGGTCTTTGGCCGAGGTCATCTGGTGGTTCCCGTCGTAGCTGTACTGCGTGACGTGGCCCGTCGCGTCGGTAAAGGATGCCAGGTTCCCGGAACTGTCGTAAGCATATTGCAGAGTGCGGCCAAGCGGGTCAGACAAGGAAACGACTCGCCCATTGCCATCGTAGGCTAAATTGAAAGCGCGCCCGGAAGAGTCGGTCACCGAGGTCAGATGTCCGTTAGAGTCACGGTTTAGCGTTTGGGTGTTGCCGTTGTGGTCGGAGATGGTCAGGAGCGCTCCAGTACTGGAAAAATGGAATTGAGTTTGGTTCTTGAAGGTCAGAGTGAAGGAGCCGTCCGTATTCTGCGCCAGTGTATTAAAAAGGCCCAGCGTCTGCGGCGCGTACGCGCCGCCCCCAAGGGGTGTGTAGTAGTCCTGGTGACCGTCACCCTGCTTGATGGCGACCACGCCGGAAGTCTGATCGGTCGTGAGATAAATATTGTAGGAGTGTGTCCATCCGGCGCCCATGGGACCACTGTAGCTGTCCTGGCTGTTGTAGCTCCGGGTGAAGACGAAGTTTAAGCCTTTGCCGGGCGCGGTCAGGTCCGTCGGCGAGTTGTAGTAGTTGCCCGTGGCCGTATTGACGGGTTCGACAACACTCACCGTGCGGTTCGTCGTGGTGCCGGTTGCTCCTATAGTTGTAGCCGCGGGCGGTGGCTTGGTCGGCGGCGTGACAGTGCCGAACGAGACCGACACGCCGCTTCCGTCTCTGTTGGAGGCGGTGATGAAGGCGACGCTCAGCCCGCTAACTGCAACATCCTGGGAGGCGCGCTGGAATGTTACGCTTACGCCTTGAGAGGCGACTCCACCGTACGAGCTGTCGAATGCAACGCTTACGCCTTGGGTCGCCACCCCACCGGATGAGTTCTGAAAGCTGACCGACACTCCGGCGTAGGCGACACCCGTGTTCGATTGACACAACAATGGCGCCGGTAGCAGGAGTAGGAGTCCTACGAGCTTTCGAGGCATTCGAAAGGCCTCACATGCCAAGGATGTGTCGGAGTTCGGCCGCCACTCTGGCGGGCGAGACCTCCGAGCCATCGGAACGGAGGAAACGGTATTTCGTCGGCTGCCCGAGAGCGGCGGCAAGTTCCACTTTGGCGACGGCGTCCGGTCCGGACTGCTTCAGATTGCTCGCCAGCAGAGCCGGATTGAAAGTGGCAACGGCGAAAATCACGGTGACTGCCGTGCGATTAAGCCCGGAAACGTAAAACGTGGTTGAGGAGGATCCGCTCAGGGCAGCGGTGCTAGGGCTGGCATTGGGGAAAGAGCCACTGAATGAAAGAGAAGCTTGCGCTCCTGCAGGCAGATTATTGCCTTGTACGACCACCGCGATCGGATCTGGAAGCTGCGTCGGGAGCAAAAGATCCACCGTCTTCCAGGTCGCTCCCGTCGCGGATGGTGCTGCGTAACCACCAATAGACGAGATGGAAATGGTCGGCGGATTCACGGGGACGACTACCGGATTGATCGTCGCCACCACCGGTACCACACCGCTGCCGGTATAGGCTACGTTACCGGACGGTGCCTCGAGCCGAGCTACAGCCGCGTTTAATCCACCGCTCACGTTGATCGAGTTCGAGACTAGGCGGATTGCGCCCGGGCTTCCGCTACCTTGTGAACTACCGCCATTCGCACTAATGACTCCTGTGACGCTGATTGATCCCGACGAGGCAATCACGATCGCACCCCCGCCGCCGCCGCCCGAATACATACAGTATCCCGCGCCCCCCGAGCCGCCAATTATCGGAACGAGGTCCAGGGGACCAACCCACGTCCCACCTCCCGGATTGGCATACGTGCAGGCGGCCGTGGCTCCTCCGCCGGGACCCACGCCATTCTGACCGGGTGCTCCGCCGTAAAAACCGCCAGGGCCGGGAGCGGGGACACCACCGTCTAAGGAGATTGTGCCGACAACGGTCACCGCGCCGGTGGCCAGCATCGTGACGGGGGTATTTGTGACATTCGGCAGGAAGCTCAGGGTGCAGCCGCTCGGTATGTTCACCGTGGTGTAGTTCAACACCCCGGAGGCCGGTAGCTGCACAGCAGCGGAACTGCCGCTGCAATTCAAGGCGCCGTCGGCGCCCGTCGACCCGCTCGAAAACGTCTGCGCCGAGGCAGGCGTGATCGCCCAGGCTGCCGCCACAAGGAAAGATGTCCAATGCTTCACTGTCCACCGAATTGCCATATTGGCCTCCAACTTGCATTCTGTCTGCTCAAAGTGCCGGCCCAGTCCAGCCCCGATCAGACCTTAAGCCGCAACTCAATTTAGGACTTCGAGATCCTGGTTAGTATACACCCAACCGCCCTCATCCGATCCCGAAAAGTCGCACTTATTTCTTCAGAAAACCCGCCGGCTATCCGCTAGCGGACTTCTTCCATCCCCAAATTATCCTCTAATCAGTTAAGCGGAGGTAGGGGAAGCTATAAGGATCGCCTCCAGTTTGGAATACGAGCGTCTCCGCTGCCCGCTACCCTATAGGACTTCCGTGCCATGAGGCGCCATCTCCGGCGTGAGAAATGTTTTAGGCACTTCGCCTTCACCAGCGAGGAAAAACCTCGGAAATCGCTTGTACCACTCTCCGGCCGGTACTTCGGGATTGGAGTTCAGCCAATCCTGCAATGCGTCGAAATCCGAAACCGAAATCCGGCCTTCACGAAAGCGGTCGACAAGATGCTTCATGAAGCACGGTGGCGGCTTCTTACTCTTCGGCATTCTGGTATTGTCTGTGGAACACGATCTTTTGAAGCTCTTCGGTCAGGTGACGGAGTTCATTTTCGTTCTTGGTTTTCTTGATGCGGTCCAAACAGAGGTGGAGCGCCTTCTTGGAAGTGTCCAACGTCTTGACGTCCACTTCCCGCTTCAGAATTGTATGGTCGTTGCGCTTTTTGCTCTTCGCCCAACGCGCCTGAACTGCCTTGCGCGCGCTTTCGCTTCGTTGTTCAGGCGTGAGCTTGGCGGCTCTTGCAGGACCACCCTTTTTGCCACCCTTGCGCCCTAAAGCAACGGCGGCAGGATCTTTTCTCTTTACGTTGACGGCCATATTCGTATCATACGTGACCGCTCAAGAGTTGACAATCACGCGATCGATTCGCGTATGGCCGCCGGATTCTGTCGAAACGGAGAGTCGAGGCGCCACCTGGCCTCTCTAATCAGAACACCAGCCGATTCTTCCCCGCCGCCAGCGCCTTCTTCGCCCCCGCCCATTCGAACTCGCCCGCGATCCCCGCGAGCAGTTCGCCACCCCGCAGTCGATTCGCGGGCGCGCTTCACCAGCCGCAACGCGACCTCTGCCGCACGAACTGCGCATCGTCAGCGTACATAGTGTAATCGCGCATCATCGCTTTTTCGATCATCCGCGATATCCTGGGATTTAGAGGGTAACGTGACCGTAACTATCGAACTGCCATCCGATATTGAGGCCGACCTGGTCGCGCAGGCGCGTGCCCAGGGTCTCGATCTGCCGGAGTTCGTCGAGCGCTTGCTCCGCGGACAGATTCCAATGCGGACGGACCCACGCCTTTCGCCCCCCGAACTGGCCGAGGCATGGCGGCAATCGACTCACGGCCTTCCGCGTACCCCGCCCTTGTCCGATGAAGCGGTCAGTCGAGAGGCATCTACGGCGACCAATGAGCATCCAGCCTGACACCTACATCACGTTGCGGCGGACGCAACCGGCGGCTGTCCGGGGGCGGGTGCTTAAACAGTTTCGG
>PLRZ01000038.1:0-4848 GCA_003164075.1 Bryobacterales bacterium
ACTATCGGCGCCACCCAGAATAGCCAAAGCTGCTGGATCGCCCATCCACCCACGAACAACGCCGGACCGGTGCTCCGCGCGGGATTGACCGACGTGTTGGTGACCGGAATGCCGACCAGGTGAATCAGGGTCAGGCCGAGCCCGATGGCGATGCCCGCAAATCCCTTGGCAGCGCGCTTGTCTGTGGCCCCGAGAATGATCATGAGGAACATAAACGTGAGCACGATCTCGGCCACCAGGCACGCCACCAGGGAGTACCCGCCCGGCGAGTGCATGTCGTAGCCGTTGGAGGCGAATCCCCCGGCCAGAGAGAATCCCGGCTTGCCGCTGGCGATGGTATAGAGGACGCCTGAGCCCGCGATTCCTCCGAGCACTTGTGCCACCACGTAGGCCGGCAGTTCCGCAGCGGGAAACCGCTTTCCCACCATCAGACCCACGGAAACCGCCGGGTTGATGTGACATCCCGAGATATGCCCGATGGTATACACCATCGTGAGCAGCGTCAGCCCGAACGCCAACGCCACTCCCACGAAGGCGATTCCGAGGCCCGGAAATGCGGCGGCCAGCACGGCGCTCTCGCATCCCCCGAACACCGGCCAAAACGTGCCGACGAACTCTGCCGCTGCCCTTCTGCCTAAAGACATAAGGTCCTCCTTGTCGTGCAGCACCCGATTCCCTGGGATTCGACTGCGGATTTGATCGGGTTCCATCCCTTATATCCCATCCCCGTTTCATTTAACAATGCCCGGCAAGAATTTGGTAAGGCAGGGATGCACCTTAGATCCCGAAATGCAGGTTCGCCCTCGGCTTGGCGGGCAAGGAGCTTATTGTCTGTGCGATCCGGCGGGCCGGAGTGCTCCCGGCGCGCCCGGTACCGGCGTACGGCTGACAAGTCACCGCGGCGCATTTCGGCCTCTCATGTCCGAGCGCTACTCCGCCGATAAGGAAAACGTACCCAAGCGACAGAGCACAAAGCGCGGGTAACAAGGAAAGGATTTGTTTAAAATGTGTCACAAGAGATTTTCGAAACTCCTTCTCGTCGTGCTCGCTCTGGCTTTTTGGGCGGGCACGGCATACGGTCAGTACTTTGTTGCTTCGACCCCGGCGGGGCCGTATACCTTGAGTTATACCCTTGGCGGCGGCAGCATTGCAGACGCAAGTACTCAAGAATTCGCCCTCACCAATACCGACAGCGGCACACAATCATACTCATTTGTGGCGTCGCCAGGCTTGGCCTTCAATTGTAACGGGGACGTTTCGCTTGGGGGCCACGACACTGTACCGTGCACGATATCGGTAGATCCTGCCGCTGCGGTCACGCTCGGTGCGGGAGTACACAACAATCTGACCGTGGCCTTCACGACCAGTTTCGGCGCGGACCTGATAATCACCGTCAATCTGACGATTTACCATGGACCGCAATCCAACAATAACTCGCTCAGCCTGACCTATCTGAAAGGGGGCGGCGCGGGCCAGCTTTCGGCGTCGGCGACTAGCAGCATTTCGACCGACGATACCAACACGGAAACGTTTACGGCGAACAAAGATGTTACCTGCCCAGGCTGGCTCGATGTGGGTACGCCCACCGCAATCTCTAGTGTAACGCCGGACCTCTTGACCTTTTCCGTGAATTCCGCTTTGGCCGACGCCATTACCGGGGGAGCTACCGGCTCCTGCCCGGTAACCCTGGTTCATAATACTGTGACGTTCGCGACCGTGACGGTCTCGTACACTATCACCTCCACCGGATCGTCCCCGTTATCGCTGGCTGTTCCCGGTTCGATCACTTTAACCTACGTAAGGTTCGGAGGCGCCCAGACCTTGGCGTCGGCCACCGCCACCATTGACTCCACCGATAGCGCGAGCGAGACCATGACGGTGACGGTTCAGGGCGGCTCACCTCCGGCTTGGCTGACCGCCACGCCAGTGACCGGCTTCACGCAAGCCAGTAGCGGCACGCCGGGAAAGGTTACATTTGCAATTACTCCCGGCGCCCTGGCGGATGCCCTCTCTCCGGGCGCCGGCGGCGGGCCTTACACGGTCAATATCGTAGTAGGGGCGCAGCCGGCGCTGGCAGTCACGGTGATTGTGGTAATTCAAGCGCAATCGTTGGCGTTCACCACCACGAGCGCGGCCCTGTCGTATACCGCGGGTGCGTCTGCGGCATCGATCACGGCGACCGCAGTGGTCAAATCGACCCTCGGTAGCGTGGCTTTCACGCCGGACGCGGCGACCGTTCCGTGGTGGCTGAGCGTCGCCGGAGCCACAGCCAACAACACCGCGGGAGCGACCGTTACGTTTACCGGGATTCCCACGGTACTCCCGGCGCTGGCTGTCGGCAACTATAGCAAGAGTGTGGGATTCGTCGCCACAGTCACACCGGCTGGCGGAGTTGCGGAGTTCTTCATAACGGTTACTTTGAGTGTGACGTCCGGGCCGTCCACAATTTCATTGGGCGCGGCTCCCGCCGCCGTCATTCTGCAACCGAATGCGACGCCCCCGACCCCGACGGTAGTGGCCGTGTCCAGCAATGACCCTGTCGGATTCACCGCGACGTGCCAGGCGCAAACCAGCAATACCAATTACACCCCGACAGCGAATGCATGCCTCCTGAAAAGCGGCGGCAATCCCTCCGGCGCCTCGATTACCGGTGTCGCTTACACCTGGGGCGTGCCGATCGGGCTCACCCTGGAGGGGGGCCTATTCTCGAACACCACACCTTTCGGCACGCAAGTGACCGTCACTGTGACGGTTACGCCGTCGAACGGCTCAGCCGCCCCAAACCCGGTCCAGTACGTTTATAATTTTCAGCCGGTTGCGGCCACACTCGACCACTCCAGCCCCACCTCGGTAGTCGGCAACGGGACCGCACCGGTGGTCGTGACTATCGTGGGCGCTAACTTTGTGCCGCCTGGCCTCATCATCGGAGGCTCCTTGTCGGCGACCCAGTTGTTCCTGGCGACGACGGCGTCAACCGCCGGTGTCCCCAGCGGCTGGGCTGCCGTCACGGCTAACGTGGTGGTGGTCAGCGGCAGCGTCATCGTCGTTACTCTTCCGGCAAGCAGCCTTCCGACTTTTACGCCATCGGCCACAGTCACTTCGGCCAAGCTATACCTCGGAGTGGCCAATCAGACTGGCGCCACGGCCCCTAGTGCCAGTGCTCCCGGATTCAAGCCCGATGCCTTCCTGACCGTGACAGCCACCACCAACCCGGTGATCTACGCCGTCACCAGCACCGCAACATACCTGCAACCTGCCACTCTAGGCGCCCTGCCCACGGTATCGCCGTACGAACTGGTGAGCATCTTCGGGGCCAATTTCGGCGTCACCAGCGCCGTTATTGCCACCCCCGACTCCGTATACAACAAGTATCCAACCGCCCTGACTGTAGGGACTTCCGGCACGGGTACGAGCGCCAAGAATATCGTCTTGAAAGTGAATTTCACGGGCACGATCGGATCGGGCACGTCGGCTAAGGCGACAACCTACGCCGCGCCGATTCTATTTGCCAATGGCGACCAGATCAACTTGGTCGTCCCATCCGGCTTGAATCTCGGGAACATCACCGTCTCGGTGAGTTCCGGGACCACTGCCACGCCGCCGGCCAGCGACAATTTCCCGGTGAGCTATATCGCCGCCGACCCCGGCATCTTCACCCTTACATCGACAGGCACGGGGCAAGGCGCGATCCTGAATCCGGGCGGTGTGGTGAACGGCCCTGGCTACGGGGCTCAGCAGGCCGTCGACACGATTGCGATTTACATGACCGGCCTGGGCACTCCCAACAGTGCGGCGACGGATAACGCCAGTAACACCATTACAAGCGGGACTGGCTACCCGGGCAACTGCGTCTCGGTCGCCAGTTACCTGACGCTGGTGAACACCAGCGTCACGACCGGCACCAAGTATACGGCGCCCAGCCCGATTTGGACCGGCCTTGAAGGCGCGTTGATGACCAGGGTGCTGGCGGGATTACCCCCCTGCATGCTGAACAACGTCGGCCCTACGACCGCGACCGTGACTTTCAACCCAGGCACCGCCGGGGCTGTCATTCAGCCTGTCGGTTACGCGGGTTTCGTTTCCAGCTCGGTGGCCGGGCTTTACCAGGTGAATGTCGCGGTGCCCGCCGGTTTGACCACGGTTAGCGACGGTCCGGTCACCGTTCCGGTCGTGGTTACCATCAACGGCATTACCAGCCCGCCAGTCAACGTAGTGGTTAAGCCGTAACTAACCTGGCGAACATCTGACAATGCACGAAACTTGCGGCGGCGGGATCCTTCCCGCCGCCGCGTTTTTTTGTGTGCCGGGCATGTTCGACGTCATCGCGAGGTCGGGTCCGAAAGAAGCGTGGAGCAAACGTAAGCCGATGTCGACGGGGTTGTCCGTCCGCGGGCGTGTAGATCTCCTGAATTCGTTCCCTTGTTCTGGGGTAAGGCTATGGGCCCAGACCGCCCCGGCTTCATCTTCCTCAGACGAGTAGGATGATCGGCCGCACCGGCCCTGCGGGAACGTCCCCAAGTACTCCGGTTCTCAATCGATGCTTGCGCCTCCCGGGCATGGCAAGCCGCTACAATTGAGAACGGGGTCCCGTTTGGAGAACAAGGAAATCGCGCGCGTACTGTGGGAGACGGCCGACCTGATGGAGATCGCCGCCGAGGATTCCTTTCGTATTCGCAGCTACCGCAACGGCGCCACCGCCATTGAGGGCTACCCCGAACGCATCGCCGGCATCCTCCGCGACCCTGCCCGCAAAATCACCGACATTCCCGGCATCGGCAAAGGACTGGCCGCCGTCATCGGCGAAATCGTCGACCATGGCTCCTGCGAGCGCCGCGATCTGCTGCTGCA
>PLRZ01000038.1:4857-5017 GCA_003164075.1 Bryobacterales bacterium
GCGCCAAGCTGGAAGAGAAGGTGCTTCGCTCCATCGCCCAATACCGCCAACGCAGCGGCCGTTATTTGCTCAGCTATGCCGATGCCATGGCCGCCGAACTCGTGGCCGAGCTCAGTACCGTGCCCGGTGTGGAAACCGTGACCCCCGCCGGCAGCCTGCG
>PLRZ01000212.1 GCA_003164075.1 Bryobacterales bacterium
TGCGTTCATCATGATCGGAGGGGGAGCGCGGAAACTTCCGCGGGCGACCTCAGTTTTGCCCAATTCGGAATATTCCCCCCGAGCCGGAGGGAATATAATGATGTGCTATGAATCCTGATCAGACACTCATCCAGTCAGCTTACGCAGATGCCATCAAGGGACTTTACGCCACGCTTTTTAATGGATACATCCAAGCAGGCGGCGACGCCGCGCAGGAGCAGCAGGTAGACCAGCATTTCATGAGAGGTGTGGAGCTAGCGCGGAGTTCACGTGACCGCGCCATTGCCCTATTGGCCTGACTTAGCGGGATTAGCTGAACCGGCGATTTGACGAATTCGTGATCATCGTCAGGGCAGGGTTCTCGTACTACGCCGGAGTGCCCCTCTCGCGACTCCACCACGAAGTCGTGCATCCCTTTCGGTTCGTACCTCACGAGACTCGCGGCGAACGGCTGCCCGCGGCCGGCCCACTGTTCGCGAAAACCTGGGGAACTACGGCTCCTTGCCCGGCGGCAACCTAGGGGTCCCTGTACGGCCTTCCGGGAAATCAGCCGTCGTAAGCCCCATTCGGGTCAACTTGACCCGCGCGCACCATTCATTGCAGCGGCCGTCAATATCGCGTATACTCTCAAAAAGCCGTTGGCTGCAATTGACAGATATTAACCGAATCGCCGAACCCAAATGATCCGGCCGTTTCTTTTCTTCTTTAGCTACGCGTGGAGGAACCGGGGACGACCCCTGGAGCGCTTTTTTCACGACCTCGCCGAGGAGGTAAGAAAACTCAAGGGAGGTCCGGTCGAAGAAGTGGCCTTCCGCGACCGCCTGACACTTGCTCCGGGAGCCGACTGGTCCCAGGATCTTTTCGACGCTCTGATTACGAGCCAGGTATTAGTGTTCCTGACTTCCCCCGATTACATTTTGAGCGATTATTGCGGCCAGGAACTTCAGGCGTTTCTCGATCGCATCGCGAAACTACAGAATCTGAATCCCGGCGCCCAACTCCCGCTGCTTCTCCTGCCCGTCATCTGGGTTCCCGTCCAGCCCGCCGCGCTGCCGGGCGTCCTGTCGCATACCGTACTCGAGAACGATACACTGCCCGGCGAGTATGCCGAACGCGGCCTGGAATCGCTGGCCAAACAACGGGACAAGACGGCTTACCGCACGGTCGTTGAGAGGCTCGCCGCCCGAATCATCCAGTCGTCCACCGGCGATCCGTTGCCGCATGGCGATAGTTACACTTCGATCCAGGCCGTTCCCAATGCGTTCCGGCAGGACCAGCCGAAAGGCCGCGAAAAGCTCCCCCCGGCGCCGGCGCCTGCCGAGCGGAAAATGGGCGTGCGCTGCCTGTACATTGTACCCAAGGGCGCGGAGGTCGAGGAACTGAAAACCCGCCAGGTTACCGTGAGTGGGAAAGTCCGCCCCCTGCGGACCAACACCAACGGCTACAGCACCGAAGACGGGTGGCACTGGCAGCCCTACCACCCCCTGGCTGACGTCGCGGTCGGCAGCATCGTGCAGCAACTCGTCATCGATCTGCCGTATCGGGAAGTGCTCCTGGACGACGAGGACGGCGCGGCGTGGAGCGCCGACAAGATCATTGAAAGGCTCGAGCGGGCGGCGGCCAACGATCAGATCATTCTGGTGATCGTGGATGCCTGGGCCGGCTATCTCCAGCCCTATGAAGACCTGCTGCGAAAATTCGACCGCGCCGTGCCCGGCAACGCCGCGGCGGTACTGGTCCCCTGGAACGAAGCGGACCCGGACGCGATGGAGCTCAGGACCGAACTGGAAAACAACCTGCGCACGCTGTTCCGATCCAAGTATGCGGGCAATCAGCCGCTGCCGTTCTTCAAGCCGCGCGTGACCACTCTCGAAGAGTTCCGGAATACCGTACCGGCGCTCGTAGAGATGATTCGCATCGGAATCGAGACATACCGGGCCGCGCAACGCCCGTTGATCGAGCCCACCGGACCCGCGCCGACGGTGCGCTCCGCACGGGACGGCGTCCGTGGATAACCCGGCAGGCAGGATCATTACTTATTACTCCTACAAAGGAGGCACGGGCCGCACCATGGCGCTCGCCAATACAGCCTGGGTGCTCGCCAGCAATGGCTACCGCGTGCTGATGGTGGACTGGGACCTGGAGGCGCCCGGCCTGCATCGGTATTTCCATCCCTTTCTGACCGATAAGACGCTGTCGGATACGCGGGGCATGATAGACCTTGTCTTCGACTATCAGCGTACCGTCCTGGCGCTCCCTGAAAGTGAAGGCGCCCGCCGGCTTCCGGCCGAATGGTACGACGAGCACGTCAACATCTTTCCTTATATTACGGAGCTGGTGTGGCCGCAGCCGGGATTTGGCGAACTGCATTTGCTGCCGGCCGGAAGGCAAAACTCCGACTACGGAAAGCGGGTGAACACCTTCAATTGGAGTCAGCTTTACGAGAACCTGGGTGGATTCGAATTATTTGAAGCCATGAAGCGGCGATTCGCTAAAGAATACGACTATGTTTTGGTGGACAGCCGAACGGGCGTCAGCGATACATCGGGCATCTCCACCGTTCAGATGCCGGATACCCTGGTGGTCTGTTTTACCCTGAATGCGCAGAGCATCGAAGGGGCCGGCGAAGTCGCCTTATCGGTGGTCGAGCAGAGGGCCAAAGAGTATGCGGACGGGTCTTTCCGCATCATGCCCGTGCCCACCCGCCTCGAAAAGGCCGAGAAGCAGAAACTGGACCTGGCGCGGAACGCGGCGCGCGCCAAGTTCGACACATTTCTCGCCCAGCTCAGCCCCATGGACCGGGACCGCTACTGGGGAGAGGTGGAGATGTTTTATGAGCCGTTCTACGCCTATGAGGAGGTGTTGGCGGCGTTCGCCGACAAGCCGGGAGCCATTAGTTCACTCCTGGCCTCGATAGAGCGGCTTACTGCCCGCCTTACTCTCGACAAGGTCAAGAGCATGAAGCCCCTGCAGGCGGCCCGCCGGGAGGAGATTCTGGCCGCCTATGAGCGCCGGGCGGCGGTTCAGTCCGATCCGGCCACCCATGCGGCGGCCGTGTTCCGGCGTCTGGGAGCGCAGGACGAGGAGACCGCGCGCATTATTCTGCTCCGTCTGATATCGGCCGGGCCAGGCGGGACGGCATTCCGCAAAGCGATGGCCACCGACGTCTTCTCCGAAAGACATCGCTCTATCGTCAACCGTTTGGTGGACGAAGGACTTCTCAATCGCAAGCTGGCGGAGGGCGAGGACACCGACTACGTCTCTATTGCGGACGATCGCCTGATCGAGTCATGGCCCGCCCTTCGAGGATGGATTGAGGAGTATCGCGGCCAGTTGCTATTGTGCGACGACATCGAGCGGCGCGCGTCGAAGTGGGATGCCGCGGGCAGACCCGGAGATCTGCTGCTCGGCACCCGCGAGATGCCCGATAGTGCGTGGTTCAAGCCCGACACCGAGCTGATCACACCCCTGGCTCAGTTGTTCCTGAAGGAAAGCCGCCAGCGCGCGACAGCACGTCGATGGCTGGTTCGCGGGGCTGAGATTCTCGCCGCTATGGCCGTCCTCGCCTACCTGATTCAGGGCTATGCGTGGCCCCGGATCAGCCGGTTCACGATCCTGCACTCGGTTCAGACTAAGTTGGGTCCTGTCGACGGACAGCAGTATGTATGGATCAAGGCCGGCAGTTTTGATATGGGTTGTCCTTCGGACATGCCTAACTCATACGATTGCCGGCCTCAGACACATGTCACGCTGACGTCGGGATTCTGGATGGGACAAACGGAGGCGACCAATTCGGCCTATCGCAGTTATCTCCGGGCCCGGCATCCGGATCAATTGGCCGCGCGGACTCAACCCGACCGCGATCCCGTCAACAACGTGGCCTGGCCGGACGCCGTGGAGTACTGCGCCTGGGCCGGCGGACGTTTGCCGTCGCTCGCGGAATGGGAGTACGCCGCTCGCGCCGGTGTCTCCGGGCAGTTGTACGCTACGGGAAACAGCCTGCGGCGGGATGAAATCGGCGTCGACACGCTACATCCGGTCGGAAGCTTTCCTCCGAACCGTTTCGGCTTGTTCGATATGAGCGGCAACGTTGAGGAGTGGTCGGACGACGTTCCATACTACAACTCCGACGGCACCCCGGCGAAAGACCCTCACAACAATCCGCTGATGGTTCTCTCCCTCCGCGGGTCGCCTGCCAACCCTTATTACCGGTGGTATCCGGGAGTCGGCATTTGGGCCATGCCGCTCCGGGGCGGATCGTACGACAGTTCCAATCGGGGACTGCGCCTGGACGTCATCGACGATCAGCCATTCAATACCATGGATCCGAGAATTGGCTTCCGGTGCGTCATCCCGGCGTCCGAACTGGAAAAAGTCGCAAGCAATTATCAGCCATTTTCCTCTTTGTACGGTGAGTACTCCAATCCGTACCGTTCCTACTTCGATCCTTACCGGGCCTGGTGGTACACCATCTACCTGAGGTTTATGGAAAATGCCGGCGCTCCCTGATCTGCCGCGCGCCGCCGTGGCCACCAAGGCTTCGCCCGCAAGGAGAAACCGGTGGCCATTCATCGGTCTGGCGGCGATCCTCGCGGTGGCGGCGTTCCTGCGCCTGTTCCATATCATGTCGCTGTTCCCGATCCTG
>PLRZ01000021.1 GCA_003164075.1 Bryobacterales bacterium
ACCTGTTGCGCCATCCGGACGACCACAGCCCAGCATCGGCATCATCCTTTGCAAAACCAGGGAACGGTTCGTCGCCGAATACGCGCTCCGGGACATCAACAAGCCCATCGGCATATCCGAATACCGGCTGGCCGAAAGCCTGCCCGAAAAATTGCAGGGAAGTCTGCCCACCATCGAGGAACTGGAGAATGAATTGGGGACGGCATCCAAAGAGGAATCCGCATGATCATCGGCGTGGGGTGCAGTCCCCTCATGAACATTGGAGCGCCTTGGGTTTCCCGACAAATCATCCGCCGTCCGACGAGGAGTGGCAACCGTTAAATACCCGAGGTGTTTCGGTGCTTCGGCGCCGCTAGCCCGTCCGCTAGCACCTCAACCTGATTTGGAGCGTTCTGCGGCGTTCCTCATCGTGCTAAATAGCTGATTTTGCGTGTTCGACCGTCCCCTTGCGGTCCCCTCTAGCTCCTTGCCATAAGGTCCAAATAGGGTCCAAGCGTCCACATGGGCGAGGGAAGTCATTCCCGATTTTCCTGCCGTTCTGGGACAAGCGCGTCGAAACGAAGGCCGTGGTTCCGGATCTGACGAAAAGCCTTTCAATGGCCTTGGCGAAGTCGACGCGCTGCTTGCGTGACGTAGACGGATAACTGACGCAAAGGTGGACCTCCTTGGCAGCGAGCGCCAGGCTGAAGAAACGCGCCTTGATGTCACTCCGCGGCCAGACGACGACGTCGGTGGGGCGGCCGAGAGCACCGCCTTGCGCGCGGCTCTCGACCCCAGCCTTAAACGCCGCTGCCGGAAGGCGTCCGCCTGCCTGAGCTTTGCCCGGCACAATGTCAGCACACATCGGCTTGTTGCGAATACGCGATTACCGGTGGGGAGTACAGAATTTAACGGCTGACCACCAGTCAGTCAGAGCTGGTAGCAGCGAAATTGATTCGAGCCGCCGACCGTTTGCTCCGGAGAGAAAGGGTCAATGTGTATCTTATTGAGTTCTATAGCTGCGATGACCGCGTTTAGGGCGAATAGGTGGCGAATCAAGGCGGCTGTTGATGAAAGGTTGATGAAAAGTTTTTCGGGAAGCCGCTTTTTCAAAATAACCTCTTCGACTCCCTCCTCCTGGGGCCGACGGGCCCGCCTCTCACGAAGACTAAATCCAGGTGCAGTTACCATAGGGTGTCCGCTTGGCGATGGTGGCGACACCATTCTCCGCTGCCTGCCCACACTCCCCCCCAAGAACCTCCACCCATTAGCAAGGACAAGAACGTTCCAGAACTTTTTGGGCGGCGGTGTTGGCGCGACCGAACTTTCTCAGTTGGCGGCGACAATTCTCGGAATTTCAGCTTCTGGCGGGCCCACCAGTCGTTGACTCGTAGTACTCGAACTCTGTGGGATTCTTCGAGCCGCCTGCTTTCCGGGAGCACCGAACCCTCCTTCCACGGCTTGGCCATGGTAAGGATTTTCTTTGGCCGGGTTGATCGACCGTGCCTGCTCGGATGAGACAAACAGAATGAGGCAGCTACCGCACCGATGCGCCAGGTCTCAAATGCGGTCCGCGCCCCCAACCTGGCGTTGCGTTTTGGCGGAATTTCCGACCCCTCGGCCGAGCGAGGACGGGCGCAAGAGTTCCCCTACGGCGTGCAGTGCCCCATTGCTGCCGAGGGGGGCATGCATTCTCGGATTATCCAGGCCAGTGCGGCTCTCGCCGGATGTCAACCGACATTGGCCGACGGCCAGACCGCAACGAGGTTCGTGATAGATCTTTAAAGATTCAGCGTAGTCGACGTTTGGGAACCTTCGTCGGTGTCTTTGGTTGACGGAGAGAAGAACGCCTCCGTCGCCATTATCAGCGTTGGCTTGCACTTTAGGGGGCACTAATTCTCGGAATTTCCCAACGCTGCAAGGGGCTGCTGCCAACGGAGCTCGTCGACCGACCAAATACGTCAGTCCCGCCATGGACACCCCGTGACGTTAGATTAGACCTTGGTGGATTCAGCGGTCCGGTGCTCCGCGGCCATCGCTGCTGTTCGCACACGCCTGCGCCTCTCGCTTAACCACTCAAGCCAGCTTTGCACACCGTCGCGAGTGAGGCAGGAGACCTTGACGATTTCCATTTCGTTGTGAATACGCCGGGCGTTCTCTTCGGCCGCCGCGAGTTGAAACGGGACGTGCATCAGTAGATCAAGCTTGGTCAACACCAATAGGTTGGACTTAAAAAAGATAGAAGGATACTTGAGCGGTTTGTCTTCCCCTTCGGTAACGCTCAGAAGGACGATTTTCTCTTTTTCCCCGAGATCGTAGCTCGACGGACAAACGAGGTTACCGACATTTTCGATCAACAGCAGATCGATATCTTCCAGACTCCAGTCCGCGAGTGCTCTTTCGATCATTCGAGCGTCCAAATGACAGGTCCCTCCAGTCGTGATTTGCTTCACGGGAAAGCCGAAGCGTGCCAGTCTCTTGGCATCGTTTTCCGTTTGGATGTCGCCAGTGAGAACCGCGACGCGCTCCGCCGGGGCAAAGCTCTCCAGTGTACGTTCCAAGAGAGCCGTCTTGCCCGAGCCGGGTGAACTGATCAGATTCAAGCAGAGCACGTTGTGCCTGGCGAACTGTGTTCGCAACTCGCCCGCTATGCGGTCATTTTCATTGAGCACTTTACGTTCGACCGGTATCCGCTCCATCGTCGACCTCCAGGTAAGCAAACTCCAGTTCATCGCCGCCAACTAAGTGGGAATCCGCGCCGCCGCACATCGGACACGCGGAGCCCTCTACGGGTGCATCGAATAAACAGCCACAGATCGCGCACCGATGTTTGTGCTGTGAATACTCGATCTCCAGAATCAGGGGCTCGAACTCCGTCCCGCGGACAAGCGCCTCAAAGCAGAAGCCCAGCGAGTCTGGGTCCACGCCCGCCATTGCGCCGATCCGCAAGCCGACTTTGCAGATGTGTGCGTTCGGGAAACGCCTGGCTTCCACTTGGACCGCATCCAGGACCGAACTGGCAATTCCCATCTCGTGCATTATCGAAGGTTCCCTTACGCTGGCGCGCCCCCAGCCGACCTTGCTTCAGACTGCTCCGAACACGCAGCCACGGCCTTGCCAGCCGATTTGAACTACCTTCCCTCCGTCGACTAGCACTGGAATCGTGCGATGCCCACCAGCAAGGGCAGACAAGCGCTCGCGAGCCGCCGGGTCTACTTCGACGTCGAACTCGACGAAATCGCTTCTTTTCCACTCAAGCCAGTCCCGCATGTCTCGCGTGAAGGGGCATCCCGCCGTTCCATAGAGATCAAGCATCGTCGCGGTCCAAACGATCGAGAGTTTCGCAAATGATGTGGTAAATCGAGGCTTGGACCTCTTGTATCCGTGGAATGTAGTCGGAGCGGACAACGAGGGTGAAATCCGCCAACCCTCGACGCCGGATTTCACCTCCGTCGTCACCCAGGAGGGCGACGGTCAGGATGTGCCTTTTGCGCGCTTCTTCGAGTGCCAGGATGACGTTCCGCGATCCGCCGCTGGTAGAGATGCCGACAGCCACGTCGGCTGCTCTCGCCTGAGCGATCAGTTGCCGAAGGAAGATCAACTCAGTCCCGACATCGTTCGCGATGGCGCTAATATTGGCCGGTTCCATCGAGAGAGACACCGCAGGAACTGGACGGCAGCCGGGTGGCGGAGAAACGCAGTCGATGGCCCAGTCGTTAGCATCGGTGGCTGATCCGCCATTGCCGAAAATGATCAATTTGCCGCCACGCTTTATGCGCTCAAACATTGCCAGGGCAGCAGCGCCAATTTGTTGCGCTTCTTCTCGAGCTACTCGCGCGCGAAGGGCGGCGTCAACTGCCACCTTTGACAAAATGGAAACGGCCACCTCGGCGAGCAGTCCGTCTGTCTGCTGCTGGTGTGGGCCTAGAAAAGGATAGAGGAACGCCGCGTCTCCCACCTCGTGGCCCAGTTCGCGGTGCTCCAGAAAAACGTGAACAGTCTCCCAGAGCGTGTGGTATAGAATCTCGATCAATTCCTGGTGGATGAACGGGTCGGCTGTAGGAAGATTTGCGGCATAGGAACCCACTGCTCCAGGCAGGGCGAATGTCATGCCCTGTCTGGCGGCCGCCCAATCGAGCGCCGCGGATACTTCGGGATCGCCTTCCGGCGGTCCAAATCCCATAACGATATCGTCCGGAGAAATGATGGATTCCAACCACGGTCTAAAGGCCAGAGACAGGTCCAAAGCCGGTAGGGCGCGTTTGCCGACAATGACCGGGTGAACGAATTCCACTGAAACATGTTGTGCGTCGGTGGCGCACGGTCCGCGGCCGAAGGCCAGCAAACGTCCGCCGCGCTGAAAGCGATCCGCCATCTCGCGGCTGGCGCACGCCAGACGATGCGCTTCGC
>PLRZ01000055.1:0-2793 GCA_003164075.1 Bryobacterales bacterium
GTTTTCCGATAACAAGCTCGACAACGGATTGCGCGTGATCATTGCCGAAGATCACTACGCGCCGGTGTACGCCATCTGCGTCGCCTACAAAGTCGGGTCGAAGGACGAACACCCGGGACGCACCGGCTTCGCCCACCTCTTCGAGCACATGATGTTCAAGGGCACGGAAAACGTGGGCGTCGGCGAGTTCGATTTCCTCGTCGATACGAACGGCGGAAGCTCCAACGGCACCACCAATACCGACCGCACTTCCTACTTCGAATCGCTGCCCAAGAATCAGCTCGACCTCGGCCTGTACCTGGAGGCCGATCGCATGCGCGGCCTGGCCATCACCCCGGAGAACCTCGAAAATCAGCGGCAGGCGGTGAAGGAGGAACGGCGCCAGAGCGTCGACAACCAGGCTTACGGCCAGACTTCCGAGAAGCTGGAAGAACTGATCTACGACAACTTCGCCTACCATCATCCGGTGGTCGGCTCCATGGCGGATCTGGACGCCGCCTCGGTGGATGACGTGAAGCAGTTCTTCAAGACGTACTACGCGCCCAACAACGCGGTGGTCGCGCTGGTGGGCGATATCGACACCAAAGAGGCGCTGGCCAAGGCCAGGAAATATTTCGGCACGATTCCGCGGCAGGAACCGCCCAAGCCGGTGGACCTGGCCGAAGCGCCCAAGGACGGCGAGCGGCGGGCAGCGCTCACCGATCCGCTGGCGCGCGCGGTGCGTATCGATATCGCCTACCGCATTCCCCCTTCGGGGCAGGCCGATGCGCGGGCACTGGGAGTGGCGGCGACTATTCTCGGCGGCGGTGGAGGCGGCGGCGGACGCGGTGGGGGCGGCGGCAACAACTCGCGGCTGTATCGCAAGCTGGTGGACGAGAAACAGATCGCCAGCCAGGTTTCCTGCTCCACCGACCGGCGCGCGGGTCCGGGGATTTTCCACATTTCGGCCACCCTGCAGCCCGGCAAGTCGCCGGCCGATGCCGAAGGGCTGATTACCGAGGAGATCGCGAAATTGCACGCCGAGCCGGTGAGCGAGCAGGAATTGGCGCGCGTGCGGGTGAGCTTGCGGAGGTCGGCCGAAAATCGCATCACGGCGCTCAGCCGCGCGCAGGCGCTGGCCGACGCCGCGGCAGTGTATGACGATCCGAATCGCGTCAACACCGAGACGGACGCGCAGATGAGCGTCACGGCGGCCGACATCCAGAAGGCCGTCAAGGTCAGCCTGGTAAAGGCCAATAGCGTGGTGGTGGTGACTACTCCTTCGGGAGGCGGTGGACGCGGCCGCGGTGGTCGCGGGGGACAGAATTAGGAGCCAGCCATGACGAAGACAATTGCTATTTGCGTACTCTTCGCCGCCGTCGCCGCGGCGCAGGAAGCGGCTCCCGGGTATCGGGGCATGGTGCGCTACAACCGCGCGCCGGTATCGAATGAAGTTCTCAAGGTCAAGCTGCCGCGCCCGGTGGATCGCACGCTTTCGAACGGCCTCAAGCTGGTGATTCTGGAATCCAACCGGACACCCTCCATTTCCTTGAGCATCTCGATTCCCTCGTCGCATCTGCGCGATCCCGACGGCATGCCGGGAGTTGCCGAAGCCACGGCGGCCATGATGACGATGGGCACGCCCACGCGCACCGCGCGGCAGATTTCCGAAGCGCTGGCGGACATCGGAGCGACCGTTTCCTTCGGCGGGGGCGGTGGCGGCGGAGGCCGTGGAGGCGGCGGCGCTGCCGCTGCGGCCGGCGGCGAGGGCACCATCACGGTGAGCGCGCTGGCGGAGAACTTCGACCAGGCTCTGGCCATCATGGCCGATATCCTGCTGCATCCCACCTTCCCGGCGGACGAACTGGAGAAGTGGAAGAACCGGCAGCGCAGCCAGTTGGAACAGCAGCGCACCAACCCGGCCACGCTATCCAATGAAATGCTGATGCAGGTGCTTTACCCCGGCGATGCGCGGCGCTTCACGCGCATTACCACCGAGTCGCTCAGCCGCATCACGCGCGACATCCTGATGCAGCATTACAAGAAATACTTCGTGCCATCGGGCGAAATGGCCAGTTTGGTGGGCGACATCACGCCCAAAGACGCGGTGGCTACATTGGAAAAGGCGCTCGGCGCGTGGCAGGGCGGACCCATCGAGCCGGTGAAACTGGCGGTGAATCCGCCGATCGCGGAGAAGAAGGTGTACCTGATTTCGCGGCCGGGTTCGGTGCAGACCAGCCTGACGCTGGCCAACCGCGCCATTTCGCGGACCGATCCCGATTACATCGCCTGCATGGTGATGAANNACCAAGACCACGCAGCATTTCATCTCGTCGATGTCGGTGCGCACGGAAGTCACCGAGCCGGCGCTGGCCGACCTGCTCCAGGAATTCAAAGAAATCCGCGACGTGCCGGTTCCCGCGGAGGAACTGGAGGGCGCCAAGCGGACGCTGGTGGCCAGTTTCGCCATGGGCCTGGAGAATCCCTCGGGCGTGCTGGCGCGCTGGATGCAGCAGCGCGAATACGGACTGCCCGCCGATTATTGGGACACCTATTCCGCCAAGGTCATGGCCATTACCGCGGAAGACGTCCAGCGCGTGGCCAGGAAATACGTGCCGTACGACAACGTGCAGATTGTCGCGGTGGGCGATGGGGCGAAGATTGGCGAGGCGTTGAAGAAATTCGGACCGGTCGTGGAAAGCACGGTGGACGGCAACTAGAATTTCTATTAGCTTTTGGCTCCCCTGGCGCGCCGTCGGCGCTAATGTGGCGCAGACACTCGTGTCTGCAAGGGTCGAGACTCTGGACTCCTGA
>PLRZ01000055.1:2807-4612 GCA_003164075.1 Bryobacterales bacterium
CCGCAGACTGAAGTCTGCCCCACCTGCGGGCTCACTGCAAATTCCACGACATCAGGAGTCCTGAATGTGCCTCTCGCATAAATCGTGACCGTCTTCGGCATCGATGAAATGCGCGAAAAGGTCCCTTGACTCCGCCGGAAAATTGGCGATTGACGAAGGCCATCCAACTCTGATATCGTTGATCGACGATTATCTATGAGCAAGAAGGACGTCAGCGCCGGCCTGTGCTGCCCACCGGAATCCGCGCCTTCCGAAGTGAGCCTGCTCACGCTGGAAGGCGCCGAAGCAGACGAGGAACTGGCAAAACTCTCCAAGGCGATGGGCCACCCGGCGCGCGTTCGGATCTTGCGGATGCTCTCGCGGAAAGAGGCGCGCGTCTGCAGCCAGATTGTAGATGAACTTCCGCTGGCCCAGTCCACCGTCTCCGAGCATCTGCGCATTTTGAAGGAAGCCGGTTTGGTGCGTAGTTCCCAGGACGGGCCGCGTGTGGGATATTGCATCAATTTCGACGGACTGCGCCTGCTGAAAGCCCTCGTGGCCATCATCTGAAGGCGAAGTCCTTTTTTGAAGTCCGCAATATCGTCGATCGTCGATGTCCGAATCAGGGAGTTCCGATACCGGCAAAAGGGGTAAGCGCATGGCAGAAGCGTCCGTCGAAAGATCGGTAGCGCCGAAAAGGCTCAATACCTTCGAGCGCTACCTCAGCCTGTGGGTCGGCCTTTGCATGCTGGCGGGAGTGCTCCTCGGCAAGTCCGTGCCCGGCCTGACCGGCCAATTGCGAACGATGGAGTTCGGCGCGGGAAGCCAGATCAATATCCCCATCGCGGTGCTCATCTGGCTGATGATTATCCCCATGATGATGAAGGTCGACTTCGCCTCCATCCGGAACGTGGGCAAGAAGCCGCGCGGACTGCTGGTGACGCTGTTCGTGAACTGGCTGGTGAAGCCGTTCTCAATGGCTTTGATCGCCTGGCTGTTCTTCCGCTTCCTGTTTTCGGCCTGGATTCCACGGGCCGACGCCGATCAGTATATAGCCGGGTGCATCATTCTCGCGGCGGCGCCCTGTACGGCGATGGTCTTCGTCTGGAGCTATCTGACCGATGGCGATCCCGCGTACACGCTGGTGCAGGTGTCGATCAACGATCTGATCATGCTGTTCCTGTTCGCCCCCATCGTCCGGTTCCTGGTGAACGGCGCTTCGTCTTTGCATGTGCCCTTCCAGGTGCTGCTGTATGCGGTGGGCATCTTCATCGTGATTCCTCTGGTGGCGGGCTCGGCGCTTCGTGCCTGGTTGGTTCGCGCGCACGGGCGGGAGTGGTTCGAAAAAATTCTGCTGCCCCGCTTCTCGCCGGTAAGTATGCTCGCCCTGCTGGCCACGTTGGTGCTCATCTTCGCGTTCCAGGCGGANNGGGCTGATGCGGCTGTTCAAGGTCCGTCATGCGGTTGCCGCGCCGGGAGCGCTGATTGGAGCCAGCAACTTCTTTGAACTCGCCGTGGCGACTGCCATCGCATTGTTCGGGCCCGGTTCGGGAGCCGCCCTGGCAACGGTTGTCGGTGTCCTCATCGAGGTTCCGGTGATGCTGTCGGTGTGTTCCTTCTGTAACCGCACGCGGCACTGGTTTCCTGAAACGGAGGGTTTCGATTGAGATGACCAAGAAGAGGATTTTAGTTCTGTGTACCGGCAATTCCGCCCGGAGCCAGATGGGCGAGGGCTTGTTTCGAGCCGAGGCGCGCGACCGTGTGGAGGTGTTCAGTGCCGGCACCAAGCCCGGTTTCGTTCGCCCGGAAGCGATTGCCGTGATGAA
>PLRZ01000055.1:4658-12606 GCA_003164075.1 Bryobacterales bacterium
ATTCGCGACCGGATTCACGCCCGGGTGAAGGCGTTCCTGCGGGACCGGATGGCCACCGCCACATAGAGTGGGAGGCAGATATGACAACGCGGCATTTCAATGTTCTTTTCCCGTGTACCGGGAATTCGGCGCGACGTTAAGTCAGACCTCCTGATCTCGCCCCGCAATTTCTGCCTGGCGGGGAAAATGGGCCGAGCCATTTCCTTCGATGGCCAGAGNNGCCCGCCCGCGCTGAATTAGGCCCGCTGCTCGCATAGGATCGAGCGAAGGCGAGCACCGCCTGCCCCACCTGCGGGCTCACTGCAACTTCCACGACATCAGGAGTTCCGATGTTGCCGTGATGGCCCATCCGGTCTGACCCGATTGGTCAAGAACTGGCAACTTCGGTCGATACGCAATTTGTGAGCGACCACCATGTTCCGCAAACGATCCGCTGAAGATTGCCGGCGATCTGACCATCGGGGCGGCGTCTGAATTGCACCGGCAATTCGCCGAATACGCCGGCCGGGGCCACGACATCGTCTTGGACTTGTCTGAGGTTCACGCGTGCGATACGGCGGGCCTGCAACTGATCTGTTCGCTCCGTGCGACCGCGGCGCAAGCTCAGCGGAGCTTCCATATCGCGGCCCTCTCGCCGGAAATCGAGGAGGCCGCCGCGGCTGTCGGTTTGTGCATGCGAGATCCGGCCCCCAGCGCCGAGGCAAGGAGTACTGACGGTGGGATATAACCAGATTCAGACATACCTGCAAGAGGCGGAGGAACTGATCGCGGATATCGAGCAATCGGCACTCGCCCTGGGAGCGGATGAAGATCTCGCGGACACGGTCCACCGGCTGTTCCGTGCGTTCCACACCATCAAAGGTTCGGGCGCGATGTGCGGACTGGTCAAGGTTGCCGATTTCACGCACCACGTGGAGACCCTCCTCGACCGGGTGCGCGAAGGCGCTGTCACGGTATCGCCCGAATTGGCCGATCTGGTACTGGCTGCCGCCGACCACATTAAGATGCTGCTGGCTGCCGAGACCGGCGGCGAAGCCGTCGCCGCGGAATCGAGCGAGAGCCTCATCGAGAAGATTGCCGAACTGTCCGTTGCGCCAGGCAGCCGCGAGCCGGAGGATTCCATGCCTCCGCCCGCGAACCACGAAGGACAGGAGCGGACGTGGAAGATCCGGTTCCGCCCCAGCCCCAGCATCTTCGTCTGCGGGGGGAATCCGATTCTGCTTCTTCGGGACCTGAGAAAGTTGGGACAGTGCGATATCGAGGCGCACACCGAAGAGGTGCCGCCGCTCGACCGGTTCGACCCGGACCTCTGTTATTTCTGGTGGAGCGTCACCCTGCGGGGCGCCTGCGACGAGAACGCCATCCGGGATGTCTTCATCTTCGTCGAGGATGGAAGCAATCTCGAAATCGAAATGCTGCCGCCGGCGCCACCACGGGAAACCGCACCGGCCGCCCAAACGGAAGCGCCGCCCCATACCGCGGCCGCGCCGGTTGGCGAGAGCGCACGCAAAGCCCCGGTCAAGGAATCCATGGTGCGCGTGCCGGCAAGCAGGCTCGACCGCCTGGTCAATCTGGTGGGAGAACTGGTGATGAACCAGTCGCGTCTGACCCAGGTAGCGTCCCAACTGGGTGCCCCGGAACCGGCCAATCCGGCCCAGGAGATCGAGCGGTTGGTGGCGGAGTTGCGCGAGGACGTGCTCGAAATCCGGATGTTGCCCATCGGCACGATCTTCGGTCGTTTTCGCCGGCTGGTACACGATCTGGCGGCCGAACTCGGCAAGGAGACCGACCTGATTACGGAAGGCGCCGAAACAGAACTGGACAAGAGCATTCTGGACCAACTCGGCGACCCGCTGGTGCACCTGTTGCGCAACTCGATGGACCACGGAATCGAGTCTCCCGAGACCCGCGCCGGGCAGGGGAAGCCGCGGCGCGGCGGCATCCGCCTCACCGCCGAGCATGCCGGATCCGAGGTAGTCATCCGGATCCCCCCTGGATGGCAACGGCCACGTCGATCTATCCGGTGAGCGGTAATATCCGTCGAATTCGTGTCGATGGTGCCGATGGTGAGACTCCAACATTCGGCGGGAACGTCGCCGGCCAGGGTGGCGGTGAGCGAGCGGTCGCAGGGTCTGCCCTTTGAGGCCGTGGTGGCGCGGTTGCAGCGCGAGTGGTGTCGCAAGTGCGCGTACGACCGGGTTCTGCCTGTAAGTAACAGGTGGAATACAGGTCCCGGGGGAATATTCGAGCGATCTGTGGACCGCGTACTTTCGTGCGGCCGTGTGGCGGGTTGATTCTGGGGCGGAGCATTTTTATACCGCGATAGGCCCCCAGGATGAAATGATCTGAACGCTTTTGAAAGTGTTGTCCGCGGTTTGTCACGTCTGTAATCGAGCAGTTCGGGCTGCTTGATTTGTCGGCTTGCAACATAAAGGTACTTGTTTTTGACTTATTTTGCGTTGATTTCATTGACTTATGCCCGATCGGTGTTTCCTTGTGTTTCCAACCACTTAGTGTGACGTGCTGGAAGAGGGCGTTAAACTGAGGCGTTACTCTTACCCATGCGTTTTCAATTAGATAGGGCCGCCGGCATCTTCGATCCACGCACTGTTTGCCGGGGTGCGACATAATGTGGGGTATCGGAATGGCGCAACAATACTTTTCCCCTTTACTTCAGTACCACATATAAGGTGTACTGAGATAGGAACGTCCTTCTTGAGTCACAAAGTGAAGCTGGCCCTAAGTTTGGCGACCGCAGGAATCTATGAGCGACACACAAGTAATCAAGGACGGGGGCAAAGAGGAGCAGCGGCGACAGCAGTTGGTAATAGGTTTGCTCCAGCAGCCCACTATGGGAAAAGCCGCCAAGTCGGCCGGAATGTCGGCGGTAACCGCCTGGCGCATGTCCAAGACTCCCGAGTTCCAGGAGGAGTATCGGCAGGCGCGGCGCAAAGCTTTCGAGGAAGCGATGGCTCGACTGCTATACGCGAGTAACACCGCGGTTTCGACGCTGCTGGCGGTCATGGAAGATTCCAAGAGTCCTCCCGCGGTTCGGGTACGTGCCGCCGAATGCGTCTTACAGCATGGCACGAGGAGTTTTGAGTCCGAGGATCTGGCCACGCGAGTCGACTCGATCGAGAAATGGATGCTGCAGGCGATCGAGCATCCCGAGATGGTCCAACAGAGGGGACTTTCATCCACATGATAAATCTGAAGAAACTCAAAGCGAAGGTGGAGATGATGGAACGTCAGCGGGAGCAATGTGGTCCCGGGCCCGACTTCGACCCGTACCAGGAGGTCCGTATGCAGGCGTATCGCAACGTCTCCGATGATGAACTCCGACTAATCATCTCCTACACTCGGGCTCGCGAACGTGGTGAGGAGAGGGAACTATCGGAGGCTGAGGGAGCTGCGTTCCGTTCCTATGGCGCCGCGCTGGAAAAGGAATGCCCGGTTTACGGATTGACGGTCGAGCAGTGCACAGAGAAGCGCGGACTGACTCAGCCGATGGTGCTGAAACTCCAAGATCTCTATATGCGACGGAATAAGCCGCAGCGTGTTCTTCCCAGTTGGCCGAGAATGAAGAAAGAAGTCTGGCGCTAGGTGATATTTCCGCTTCGATCTGACGTGCCGAGCTGCTCCGTTTCTGAAATCCAGTTCTTCCGGGCATTCTGGATCGCTGCCCCCAAGGGAACGAAACCGTGGTTTCTTTCCCTTGGATCCCTTTCTTCCCTTCCCGATGAGACGCCAAGGTTCAGGGCGCCTCGGAAACGGGGTCGCACGGCGCGTTCAATCTCTTTCTGTTTGGCTTGTCTGGTCATGCGCAGATCATACTCGAGCTGGAGGCCGAGCCAGAATTCGGCGGACGTCCCGAGATACCGTGCCAGGCGCAGGGCTGTGTCGGCGGTGACTCCGCGCCGGCCACGAACGATGTCGTTGAGGCGAGTTGCCGTAACGCCCGGGTTGTTTGCAAGCTGGTTCACGCTCATGTCCAGCGGCTTCAAGACGTCCTCCAGGATCGTTTCACCGGGACGATCCGGAGGCGTTTCTTGTGCCGCGTCGCGCATGGCGCTATTGTGTTTGCAAATGAAACTTCAGTACGCGCTGCCCAGCGCCCTCGCGCTGCTTGGGATCGTCATGGCGGATGCCCAGTCCGTCTCCACCTCTTTCATTCCGCACCTCGAGAAGCGCGGCAAGGCCACACAGATGATCGTGGATGGCCGCCCGTTTCTTATCCTGGCCGGTGAGCTGACTAATTCGGCTTCGTCCAGCATGGAGTACATGGAGCCGTTCTGGCCCAAGCTGGCCGCGGCCAACATGAATACGGTCCTGGCGGCGGTCACTTGGGAACTGGTCGAGCCGGAGCCGGGCCAATTCGACTTTTCGCTGGTGGATGGCGCCATCCGCGAGGCCCGCCGGAACCATCTCCACCTCATCTTCCTGTGGTTTGGAAGCTGGAAAAACGCCGATTCCACCTACACGCCGTTATGGGTGAAGAAGAATCCCAAGCAGTATCCGTTATTCCTGGCGGAGAACGGCCAATCGATTACCTACCTTTCGGTTTTCAAGGAGGCGAACTGGAAAGCCGACGCCAACGCCTATGCCGCGCTGATGCGGCACATCCGTGAGGTGGATGGGGCCCACACCGTGATTATGATGCAGGTGGAAAACGAAGTGGGCTGTCCGGGAGGCGCGCGCGACCAACTTCCGGAGGCCAAGGCCGCCTTCAATGCCGCCGTGCCTAAGCGACTTATGGATTACATGGTGAAGAACCAGGAAAACCTGGTCCCGGAATTTCGCGAGTATTGGCAAGCGGCAGGAGGGAAGACGTCCGGAACGTGGACGGAGGTTTTCGGCGACCACCCCATGACCAACGAGATCTTCATGGCCTGGTATTACGCTCTCTACGTCGACAAGGTGGCCCAAGCCGGCAAGGCCGAGTATGCCCTGCCCGCGTACATCAACGTGGACTTGGGAGAGTCAATCGGCGGATATTCCGCAGGTGGGGCTCTGCCCATACAGTTGAATGTGTGGCAGCAGGGTGCGCCGGGCATCGACATCATCGGGCCTGATATCTACCTCCCGAACTTCGCCGAATGGTGCGCGCGCTACGACCGGTCCGGGAATCCGCTGTGGATTCCGGAGACCCGCGGCGACGCCGCGAATCTGTTCACGGCCATTGGCAATCACGCCGCAATTGGGTTCTCGCCTTTTGGAATCGAGCGCCAGGCCGATGCGACCACGCCGTTGGCGCAAGCATACGCGCTGCTGACGCAGGCAGCCTCGGAGGTTCTGGAGGCGCAGGCTAAAGGCACAATCAAAGCGGTCACGCTGAGCGCTCAGCACCCCGCGGAAACGGTCCAACTAGGCAACTACTCGTTCGCATTCTCCATGGGGAGATCCCGGCAGCCGGCACCGCCGGCAACAGCGGCGCCCGCGGCTGGGGGTGGCGCCGCGCAAACGTCCTCGTACGCGATCGTGATTTCCACCGGACCCGACGACTACACCATCCTGGGCAGCGGGTTACAAGCTACGTTCAATGGCCCGGGCGGGTCGGCAGCCGCAGTGGCGAAACTGGAAGAAGGCACATACGTGGAAGGACGCTGGATTCCGAGGCGGCGCCTGAACGGCGATGACATCATGCTGAATTACGATGCGCCGAACAAGGCCATCAAGGGCGAGTCCGGCCAGGGGTTTCGACTGGCTGCCGGCGCTCCCAAAGCAGTCCATTTGCAGATTTACCAATACTAGAGCCTCATTATCGCTCGCGTTTCGAGCGCTTGTTCAGTGTTGCGATTCCCCAGGGTTTTCCGGGATGCCGGGGTCGTCTAGAATCTGCACGGCGGTCGCAGGGCCAAGGTCCGCCCAGTCGCGCAAGACCCAGACGACCTTCTTGTCCGGGGTGACCTCGACAAGTTCCGTTCTACTTCTACGATCCCTACGAGACGGTCTCAAAGCGGGCAAGGGCGTACCGTTTACTGTCTGTCGTTTAACGGTGCCCATGGTATACTGCCGGTGCGATTCGCTCGTTCCGCTGCAAGGACTCCGAGGAGTTGTTTCACCGGCAGCGGAGCCGGAAGTTCGGCAATATCGCAAAGGTAGCGCGGAGGAAACTGCGCATGCTCGACGACGCGGAAGAGAGGGAAGACCTCGCGGCGGTTCCGGGAAATCGGCTCGAGGCTTTGACCCGCGACAGGCAGGGGCAGCACAGCATCAGAATCGACGATCAGTGGCGGGTCTGTTTTGCCTGGAGAAAGGGCGCCGCCGAGGACGTCGAAATCGTCGATTATTATTAGCGAGGTGAATATAGGCATGGCAAGCAAGAATCGGCTTCCACCAATCCATCCGGGAGAAATCCTCCGCGAGGAGTTCCTGGCCCCTCTCGGCATGTCGGCGCACGAATTGGCTTTGGCATTGCGCGTGCCCGCCACACGCATCAACGACATCGTCAACGAGCGGCGCGGAATCACAGCGGACACCGCTCTGCGCCTGTCACGGTACTTCGGCACGACATCCAGGTTCTGGATGAACATGCAGGCATCCTACGAATTAGAGGCCGCCGAGGATCGGATGGGCAGGGCGGTCATGCGTGACGTCCTGCCCAGAACCGCGGCGTGAGTGCCCGGCGTCTGAGCATACCTCCGGCCCGACGGGTCACAACGTGGGTTCTCTTGCTTGCCTGTGAGACGAGGCCGCGCAGGAGGGATTACGCGCTGCTCAGAGGACTTGACACTCGGGCATTTGTGCCCGATACTGAATCTGTGAAGGGCGCTGAGTTTATGCGTCGAGTCCGCAGACTGGGCCGCCGCCGGGAAGTGGCAGTGGCCTGGGTTCCCGAGCGTGGCAAGGGGAGCCATGGCACGCTGTACTACGGCGGCCGATTCACGATAGTCCAGAACTTGAACAACGAACTCAAGAAGGCCTCCTTGCACACCATGCTGGATCAGCTCGGCCTGACGCTCGGAGAGCTGCTCAAGGGGAAGGAGTAACAACGATGCGCAGTTTCGCATATCCCGCCACCCTGACGCCAGATCGGGAAGTGGGCGGTTTCACGGTGACCTTTCCGGATCTTCCCGAGGCGATCACGCAGGGCGAAGGCCGTTTGGACGCACTCGAGCAAGCATCCGATTGCCTCGAGGAAGCGATTGCCGGAAGAATCCGCAGGGGGAATGAGATCCCTACCGCGTCGAAGAAAAAGGCGAGTCAGACTGTGGTTTTCGTACCACCCCTGATGGCTGCTAAGGCCGCATTATACTTGGCGATGCGCGAAGCGAAGATAAGCAACGTCAAGCTGGCGAAGCAACTCGGCTGTGACGAAAAGGACGTTCGTCGCCTGCTGGACCCGCGCCACAGCTCTCGAATCACTACGCTGCAAGCAGCCCTGGCGGCCCTTGGCAAGAGGATCGTGTCGGCGGTGGAGAACGCCGCGTAGGCGAACACAGCGGCGGCGGGGCCAGCAGACACACCTCCGGCCCAGCGGGTCACATCGCGGAGTTCAGATGGTCAGGGGGAAGTGAGGCCGCGCAGGAGGGAATGACGCGCGGCCGCCGGTGCGGAGGCGATGACTACAGAATTGCGATGCAGGCGCGAATCGGGAGGCCCAGGAGGGTACCGCAACTGACGCCGAACGCCGTTGGCAATCACGTCGCCGAATTTCACGGCGCGGCCGGGCGCGAAGTGCTGGCCGCCTTCGAGGAGAGTTCCGAGGACAAACATCGAAAGGCCGACTACGATTCCACGCCGCCGATCACGGAATCCGATCACCCGGCAGGAATGACACCGTCAGGCAAACAACCAAAATGTTGCAGTCTGTCCCAGATGTCGAGGCGGTTGATCGCGACCATGAGGGGAGACGCGGCGGGCGCCAGGGAGCCGATTGACAACGCAGCAGATCAGCACGGCCCAGAGGACCGGGAGCAGGGTTGTTCGGCGCGGAAGGACTCTCGAA
>PLRZ01000055.1:12683-14819 GCA_003164075.1 Bryobacterales bacterium
CCTCTCGGTCTTCATCTACTCATGAAGGTGACGTGCGTGCTCTTGGCTGTTGCTGGACGAGATCCCCCGGGTGGTTGAGAATCAGATGAACAGGTCGGTCGAGACGTTGAAGAACCCGGCAAGTTGCCTGGCGAGCCCTCTGCTGATCGCGCGCTTGCCATGAATCACGTCGGACACGTAGCCCCTGGACTTGAAGATGGGCACCAGATCGGCCTGCTTCAATCCGCGCAGATCCATCAGATACACGAGCATTTCGCCAGGGCTGGGGTCCGGCAAAGGATGGTGTTTTTCTTCATAGTCCTGAACCAGACGAACCATCAGTTCAAGGGCGGCGTCCTGCTCGGGCGTGCGCCGCTCACCCTTGTCCATCAGTTTTTCAACTTCGGCCAGCATGCGCTCGTGCTCTTCGTCGTTTGTAATGACTCGCGGCAGGATCTTCGCCAGAACGCGAGCATATTTTCGGTCGTCAATCACTAGCGCGCCCATTTCTTCCAGTCTCCTCGTGCGTAGTCTTTGTGCGGCAGGAATTCCTTGATCAGCAGGAGTCCGGCCCGATAATCCACCTTTACGATCAGCCGGTAATGGTTATGACGGATGTTGAAAATCAGCAGCGACTTGTACTGATCGGCATCCGGAAAGTGCTGCCGGACATCATTGAGGTCGCACCAACGCGCGTGTTTGGCTGTTCTTATCCACCGCACCAGTTCATCGCCCGCAGCCGCGTGATTGCCAGCATACTTCCCGATCGTCGTTGCGCCGATCACGCTCACGATCCTCATGTTCGCATTGTGCGAGCACACAGTCAAGGTCTGAGTGCTGCACCGCACCTCCGGCGCATGGCATCAAATGGATTCCGTTCTTAAGCTACAGCCGCATCGCACGATGCATTCGCAGGGCTTTGACGACTATGGCGCGGCGGCGGCACTGTGGGGTGCGTCCGATACCGGCTTCACCGTCTCGGGCGTGTTCCGCGACCTTGCCGACAACCAACGGCGACGGCTGACCCAGGTGTGAATACGTGCGACGCCCCCGGACCACAAACCACAACATTGTGTGGTGGGTCTCGGCCTTTTCAAAGCGGCCGAAAACGGGAGGGGTCGCTGATGTGGTAGGATATTCCTACAAGATCAGGTTGAACCATGCCTAGTACCCAGTCGCAAGTCGAATACCTAGCGAACACGCGGATCGGCGAGAAGGGGCAACTCACAATTCCCAAGCAATATCGCGATGAGCTGGGCTTGGACGCCGGCGCTTCCGTCGCGGTGCTGCGGGTTGGTGAAGGTCTCATGCTGATCCCGGAGCAGAGCCGTTTCCGGATTCTCTGCGAGTCCATCGCGTCCGTGTTTGAGCGGCGGCAGGTCACTCCTACGGACTTGCTCGACACGTTGCCCGAGGCGCGGCAGCGTGTGTTCGCTCGCCGGTATCCTGAGTTGGCAGGGCACGCACGGGGCGAAACGCGGCGGGGAAAGGGCCGGTGAGTCAGGGGGAACGCGTCCGGCTATTCCTCGACTCGAACGTGTTGACCGCGGGCATAGTCTCGACCTGGGGTCTGGACAAAGCTGTCCTCTCGTTGTGCGCGGCCCGGATTTGTCGGCTCGTTCTCGCCGAAGCGGTGCGTGAGGAGGTTGAAGACAACCTTCTGATCCGCCTGAGCGGGCTTGAATCCGGCGACGGTAATCGCGTAATAGAGGACTATGCCCGTCTGATTGCGCTCGTGAAACCGGAGATCGTGCCCTATCCAGGGCAGGCCGAGGTCAAGGCCGCACGCCAGTTGATTCGTCACGAGGCAGACGTTCCTGTGCTGCTGTCCGCCATCGCGAGTCGCCCCGATTGGTTTCTCACACACAACACCAAGCACTTCACGCCGGCTGTTGCGCAGCGAACTGGCCTACGGTTTGCGACACCTGTTGAGTTCTTTCGAGCACTTTCAAAGAGCGTCTCCGGCGAGCAGAGGTAGGCGGCGCTACGGACACACCTCCGGCCGCGTGGGTCACCATGTACGGTTCAGATTGCCGGTAAGGCCGCGCCAGAGGAGACTGCGGGATTGCGCGCGGCTCAGAAACTTGCGATGCAGGCGCGGATCGGCAGGCCCAGCAGGGCGCCGCAACTGACGCCGGCGCCGTTAGCGATCACGTC
>PLRZ01000319.1:0-3309 GCA_003164075.1 Bryobacterales bacterium
TAAGTAGTCAACTCGGCAAGTGTTACACGTCGGCGGCGGCGTGGCTTCCAATGCAGGCGGGACAGTCGTGATCCCGCTCCAGATCGATTCGCAGGCCGTCGGCAACGTAACGTGGTGATCCGGAATCGGCGCCTGGCGACCCAGGGCGCGATCACCGCCATGAAGAGCAACGCCGGCCGCAGGGAGATGACGGCGCTGCAACTGGGCCCTGGGACGTTGGTCAGCTAGATGAACAGATCAATAGGTACGCGGAAGAAGTCAGCCAGCCGCTTGGCTTGTGCCTTGCTGATAGAACGGCGCCCGCTCAGTATCTCAGTCGCGGCGCCCTTGTTGCCCAGAACTGGCCAAATGTCCTTGTGCTTCAAGCCACGGTCTTCCATCAGCGCCTTGAGCGATTCGTGCGGGGGAACGTCCGGCAGCGGATAGTGCTTGTCCTCATAGTCTTCGATCAGCACGGTCAGTACTTCGGCGAGCGCTTCCTCTTCCAGAGAAAGATCGTTGCGCTCATCCAACTCAAGCAAGAGCGCGGCAGCCGTTTCCAGTTCCCGTTCAGACTGAATCGGCTTCGGCAGGAACTTCTCCAGAAGTCTCGCATAAACAGTGGGATTGAAATTGGTGGCAGTGCTCATTGCTTCCAGTCTCCTTTGCTGTACTCGGAGTGAGTCAGGATGTGGAGAATAAAAACCGTCCTCGTACGGTAGTTCACCCGGGCGATCAGCCGGTAGTCATTGCCGTGTATGTTGAATACCGTTCTCCGGCCGACGACGTCGGCGTGGGCAAAGTCAACGCGTACGTCGGCAAGGTTCCGCCAGTTGGCGCGACGGGTTATCCGATACCAGTTCATCAACCGGGCCCAGGCATCGGGGTGCTTCTTGCCGAACCTGAGGATAGCCCTCCTGGTGATCACCCGCACTCTTTCAGTTTACAAACCGTAAACCATCGCGTCAAGTCGTTTCCAGATTGCAGAGTCATCCCCGGATCCGTGCAAAACGCCGAGCCCGCCACTGTGCTCCCCTAGTCCCTCTGCCGTTTGTGCATGAACGGGCGTACCCGCTGGTCGCGAACGAGTACAAGAACGGCGAGTCGCAGCAGTCGGTGCAGGCGACCAACGGCTGGAAGCGGTGGCGGCTGGGGAAGCGGCTGCCGCNNCGAACCGGGCAGGGCCACGCCGCCCCGCGCATGACTGCAAGGTACGCGCACGTGGTGGATGTGGCTAAGAAGAATCCGGCGCTGTTCATTCCGGTGAACGCGGGCGCTCCGTTTCCGACAGTAATGTGGCACACTGAGAGCAGGCGAGGCCGATGCAGACCTACAACTTCAGAATCGTGGTAGAACCGGATGGCGAGCGTTGGCACGCATACCGTCCGGCGCTGATACAGCAGGGCGCCGCCACCTGGGGCCACACCCAACAGGAAGCTCTCAAGAATATCCAGGAAGTGTTCCAGATGGTTGTGGAGAGCCTGATGGAGCATGGCGAGGCGCTGCCGACCGAACCCGCGGATCAAGTGCAGGTGTTTGGCGAGCCTCAAGTGGCAGTAGTTGTCTGAGACATGGCGATCAAATACGCGCACTTGCGCAGCCTAACGGCTCATGAGTTGACCTCGGCCTTGGCCGAGACGGTTTTGTTCTGGATCGGCAGGCAGGCTCGCATCAACTCCACCTTCATCCTGACGGGCGGGGGGTAACGGTCTCATTTCACCGGCCCGGCGACACCTTCGAAATCAAGACATTGCGGACGATGATCGAGATCCAGGCGCATTGGACGGATGATGATCTCAAGCGGCTGAAATTGATCAGATAAACTATACCGCGTCCCCGCCAATGGGGCCATATTTCCGCGACTACAAAACCGGCGAAAGTGCTGACATTTTATTCCGGCGCTGACATCAAAGGGGATGGTCGCATCCGCGTCGATGCTGAATTCGAGCGCGGTCTCCCGGTCCGCGCGGCAGTAGCCGGAGCACTTCCAGGTGACGGACAGATCCTCGCCGTCGATGACGGCCAGATTCTCGGGCCGAACCGGAGCGGTTTCAGGGGCAGGAAGGATATCCGGGTCGCCATCGGAACATACGGAGACCCGTTCTCCCTCGAAAAGGACCTCGTCATCGACAGCTTCAACCACACCTTCGGCGGCATCCTGCAATACACGGCGCGAGCTATCGCCGACTACGAGCGCCACCAGCGCGAGATCGAGGCCACCGCGCGCGGCGCCCGAGACGCTGCGAAGATCCGCCACGCCACCGAAGCCATCCAGTCTGAAGCGCAGGCGAAACGCACCGCTCTTGCTGAAGCCCGACTGGCAAGTTTATCGCGCGAGGAATATGACGCTTTTTACGCCGCCGCTAAAGCGGACCTGAGGAAAGGCCAGTTTGGGAGCACCTAGAACGAGGAATCACCGATCATGCAGCGGGTGTTGCGCCGTGCCATACTTGCCAAGATCGTCCAGAATATGGACGATAACGAAGAATTTGACAATACTGTGCGGACGGCTATACTGATGAGTGTCGATTAACATTAATCACTCTCAACGTCGCATGGTACATCGTCTCCCCATAACCAAAGCCCGCATAAATCTCGGCCAGGTCGTAAAGCGCGTGCACGTCAACAAGGAATATTTCATCCTTGAAAAAGATGGCATTCCCGTCGCCGGCATCATGGGCGCCGACGAGCTTGAGGATTACCTCGAACTCCAAGACCCCAAAGCGCGCGGCGCTATTGCGGCCAGCAACGCCGACATCGCGGCCGGCCGAACGAGACCTGCCGAGGATCTTCTCCAGCTAGGCAAGCGCAGAAAAAAGGCCACAACCACGAAGCGCTGAAACCACGTCCATGACACCTGCCGGATTTGCGGTCATCGCTACGCGGCGGTTTGAGCGCGATTACCGCAGCCTTCTAAAACATCACGCCGAGCTGCCGGAACACTACGCCGCCGTTCTCGCCGCCCTCCAGCACGACCCGTACAACCGAACCCGCCGCTACCAGATCAAGAAACTCGAAGGAATCGCGCCAGGCGACGGCCAGCACCGCATCCGTGACGGTCGCTTCCGGTTCCGCTACGACATCGAAGGCACCAGTGTGTTTTTGAAATATTGCAGTTTGCGACGAGAAGACACTTATTAGAAAAGCCGATGAACCGAAAATCCTCAGCGCCGATCGATGACGACGGCCTCCTCACGTCCGAGGACGAACGGCACATTGCTTTTGGTGAGGATCAAGGCAAAGCGGGACTGACCTACGGGCCTTTCCGGAAGGGCGGGCTGTCGCTGCGGACGTTCATCGAGAGGCACTAGTGTCCGGTAAAGTTCTTTG
>PLRZ01000319.1:3382-10779 GCA_003164075.1 Bryobacterales bacterium
GCACTTGCAGCCGGACACTAGTGATCGAGAGGGTAAAACGAACCCGGCAGGTGAGCATCCGCATACCGACGGTGCTGTTCGACTATCTTACCAGCGAAGCAGAGCGATTCGGCATGAGCGTGAGTGAACTCATATGACCGTGATCCTTGCGACCCACCAGTTCAAGAATCAGGATCTCCAGTTGATTGTCGGCGCCGGAATAAAAGAGCAGCATCTCCACCGGCTTTGACGCCGGGGAAAAGGAGCCCCAGTGGCGGGGACGCGGTATACACTCTACACAAGATTCTAAATTCAGCTTGGCGCCACAGGGGTGCCGGCGCTACCATCGTGCTTGCGCCAACTGGTCGAGTTCTCGCGGACGGGCTTTCGGACGTGCGCGGTGTTCTTGATGCAGGGCCGCGATACCCAGCGCGTTTATCGTCTGTACGACTTGACCAAAGCCCACCACATCCCGCCTGATCAGGCGTACTGCGATGCGGGCAACGTCAACAGCGCCGGTGAACTCAACCTGGTAATCGAATCGGCCCGGCCGGACACCAAGCACATCCGAGACTCCATTGATCGTGCTCGTGCTGACGGCGCAGGAGGGTTACTTATCGAGTAGACGCCGACGCTTTACTGGCACCGACCACGTGCCGCGCCACCGCTCAAATCGCCGCGCGGGTCCGGGTTTGGGTGCCTCGGAGTCGAGGTCGGCTCTCCCTACGGCGTCAAAACCGGCGAAAACGCTGCTCTTTTAAACCGGCGCTAACATCGAGGAGAGTTCCGAGGACGAACATCGAAAGGCCTGCCACGATTCCTCGGCGTTTATCCCGAAATCCGATCACCGGCGGAAACGTCAGGCAATATCTGGCGATTCGCGGAAAGGTCGAGCCCGATGAGCTGGGCACTCCGCTGTTCACAAACGCCGCCTACCACCCGCATCGTTTGGATCGGGCCCGGATTCGGCTCCGCACCTCTGAGTGTCTGCGCATGGCGGGGCTCAAGCGGCTGGGCGTTTCCGACCACGCGCTGCGCCACACGGCCGCGACATTGGGCTATCTGCATACCGGCGATCTGCGCGCTGTGCAGGAGGTTTGGGGCACGCCGACCCGCGCATGACCTCACGCTACGCGCACGTGGTGGATCTGGCGAAGCGGAATCCGGCGCTCTTCATCCCGGTCAAGGTGGGGTGATGCGTATCCTGGCGTGGGCTTAGTTGCCACCCAGTTGTGGCAAACTGAAGAGGGTTCTAGAGACATGCGCGCTACGCGGCTCGAACAGATATTGCGGGAGTTTCGTGACGGTCTTGAGCAGATTTACGGCTCTCGACTTATTCGGGCCGTACTGTTTGGCTCCCAGGCGCGGGACGAAGCCAAACCGGATTCGGACATTGACGTGATGCTAGTTCTGCGGGGACTCGTCAATCCTCACGAGGAAATCCGTCGGCTTTCGGTCTTCAAGGCTGAGCTGTGCCTGAAATACGACGTGGTGGTTTCGTGCGTGTACGTTTCCGAAGCAGAGTACAGTCAGGATGGAACTCCATTACTGCTCAACGTTCGTCGCGAGGGAGTTCCGGTTTGACCGACGCGCAGAGTGGTTTGCTCAGGAAAGCGCATCGCACCGTACAATCGGCTCGGCTGCTACTGACTGACGGCGACTATGACGGCGCTGTTTCACGAGCCTACTATGCGATGTTTTATGTGGCGGAAGCCCTTCTGCTGGCGAAGGGCATGACATTCTCTAGCCACTCGGCTGTCATATCGGCTTTTGGAAAGGAGTTCGCCAAGCCTGGGACAATACCAGGGGAATATCACCGCAATCTGCTGGATGCCCAGGAAGCAAGGAACGCAGGCGACTATCAAGTCGCCTCACACCTAACCGAAGAAGAGACGCTGCAACACATCACCCATGCGGAACAACTCCTGGACGTGGGTGAGAAACTGCTTCTAGAGAATCCAGACACCTCCGGCCCGGTGGGTCACCACGAGGGATAAGGTAAAGGTTGCGCGCGTAAAAGTGGGAACTAGTTAGGCGCGGGTGTATAACGGCGTGCACGGGCGCACGAGACTGTGATCGCGTCGGTAAACATGCGAACACACCTCCGGCCCGGTGGGTCACAAATGAAGCAATCAGATTGGATCAGGGATCAGCCGCACAGGAGGGAATTAGACGCGGCTCAGGGGATGGCGATCAGCGCGCGGAACGGCAGGCCCAGCAATGTGCCGCAACTGACGCCGACGCCGTTGGCAATGACGTCTCCGAGTTCCACGGCGCGGCCGGGCGAGAAGTGTTGGCCGCCTTCGAGGAGAGTTCCGAGGACAAACATCGAAAGGCCGACTACGATTCCACGCCGCCGATCACGGAATCCGATCACCCGGCAGGAATGACACCGTCAGGTAAACAACCAAAATGTTGCAGTCTGTCCCAGATGTCGAGGCGGTTGATCGCGACCATGAGGGGAGACGCGGCGGGCGCCAGGGAGCCGATGACAACGCAGCAGATCAGCACGGCCCAAAGGGCCAGGAGCAGGGTGCGATTGTTCGGCTCTCGATGCATGCTATCGTTCACTGGCGCGTGCTTCCTTTTTCGGTTGGGGGAACGGAGGAACCGGCTTAGGGTGGGGACAGGCCGAGTTGAACGCGGATCGCTCGTTCCACGGCGCGGATGTCATCGGGCGACAGTGTTGCCACCCTGGATTTGAGCCGCTGCTTGCTGATGGTGGAGATCTGGTCGGCCATTGCCTTTCGGGGTTCGCCGTTCAGATCGATTGCGGCCTCACACGGGTAGACTCGCGCGATATTGCTCGTGATCGGAACCACCTGAACGCGATTCAGGTTGCGGTTGGACGCGTCGTTACTCACGATGACGGCCGGACGGGTCTTCTGAATTTCACCGCCAAGCGAGGGACCGAAATCGACCCACCACACGTCACCTCGAAGCACGGGGTTCCGTCAGGGCATCGCCAACCACGCCTTCGCACCACTCCAGCGCCTCTTTTTCGCGCGCGTGGTCGGCTGCCATTTCGCAGTAGGCAGCTTCGGTGTCCTGCGGCAGGACGTGGGGGCGCGCGAGTTTCTCAATGAACTGGCTAATCCGGCGCCGACCGATGGTGCGGTGAAGACCTTCATAGACGGCCTCACTGACGGTTATGGTAAGCTTCCGCTTCATACACTTTCCTATACGTATCATACACGTATAGGGGCTTCCTCGCTCTGCTCCGTTTCTGAAATCCAGTTCTTCCGGGCATTCTGGATCGCTGCCCCCAAGGGAACGAAACCGTGGTTTCTTTCCCTTGGATCCCTTTCTTCGCTTCCCGATGAGACGCCAAAGTTCAGGCCGCCTCGGAACGGGGTCGCACGGCGCGTTCAATCTCTTTCTGTTTGGCTTGTCTGGCCACGCGGAGCTCGTAATGTACTTGAAGCTTCAGCCAGAATTCGGGCGTCGTCCCGAGATAGCGGCCTAGCCGGAGAGCCGTGTCGGCGGTGATGCCCCGCCGGCCTCGCACGATGTCATTCAGCCGGGCGGCATCGACCGCCAAGTGCTTGGCGAGCTGGTTGACGCTCATGGCGAGCGGGATCAAAATCTCCTCCCGGATGATTTCTCCGGGGTGTATCGGTGTCAGGAGTTTCGGCATCAGGTCTGGTCTCCTTAATGGTAATCGGCGATTTCCACATCGTCGGCGTTGCCATCTGCCCAGGTGAAGCAGATGCGGTATTGGTCGTTGATACGAATACTGTGCTGCCCCTTCCGGTCCCGTGGGAGTGTTTCGAGCCGGGTACCGGGCAAGAGGGCCAAGTCCAGGAGGTTCTCCGCCTCATCGAGCATCGTCAGTTTACGTTGGGCCGTGCGCTCGATAGCCTTGTATTTCTTCGAGAACTCGTCGCGGAAGAGCTTTTCCGCCTCGGGGTCTCGAACCGAGCGAATCATGTTTATAGTGTATAGCGTAAAACGATTAACATCAAGCGAGAGATTGCGACTGTCCGCGCTATTCCCACGCCAGGACTTTCGCCTCCCGGGTCGCGCGCCCGCCGCCGGTGGGCGGCGCAACGGGCAGCGCGTAGCGGCGCAGGGCCAGTGTTCCGAGCAGGGCGAATTCCGTGAGGCCGTGGGCGAACTCGATCGGCGTGATGGATTTCTTGCCGGCTTTGCACATGCGTACCCACTCGGTGTAGTGTCTGAGTGGCGGTCCCTGTTTTCGCAAATGCGGGATTTTCGTAATAGCGGTGGTTGAGGCCGGAGGGCCTTTCACCTGGCCGGCAACGAGGGCGAGAGAATACACGAGAGGAGCGCGGAACAGAGTCCGAAGTTTCACGATGAGGCTCATTATCGCTCGCGTTTCGAGCGCTTGTTCAGTGTTGCGATCCCCCAGGGTTTTCCGGGATGCCGGGGTCGTCTAGAATCTGCACGGCGGTCGCAGGGCCAAGGTCCGCCCAGTCGCGCAAGACCCAGACGACCTTCTTGTCCGGGGTGACCTCGACAAGTTGGGGTCCCTTTCCGTCATCGCCGCGCGAACATATGATGGTGTTGCCGTTCGCCAGCCGGGTGCAGCTCTGCGTGTTGATGAAGCGGTATGCCTCCGGCAGGTCGCCCGGCCTGAGTTCCCACACCGTCTCCCCCTTGGGATTGACTTCACGCGTAAGGATGTCCCTCTCGTCGGTGATCAGCGTGTTGCCGTTCTTGAGGCGGATGGCGGCCCAAGGGCTCTGAATCTGGTACTTCCAGACCTCCTTGAAATCCTTGTCGTACTCCACAATCTGGCCCATCTCCAGGAACGGAATCAGGTAGGTTCGCTGCGCCGTGTAGCGCGCCCGGCGGAACTGCGCGTGGACGCTCCCGCGGTCGGTCAGGCTCGGAGCCGGCAAGTCGTGCTGCACCTCGACGGCCTTGGTCTTGATGTTGACCACCAGCAACTTGGGCGGCAACCCGTTCAGGACGAACATGACCTTATCCAGGCCGATCGGCTGGCAGGTGTGAATTTCGGTTCCTTCCGGGGCGTCGTAACGCCACACGACCTGTTTGCCGGGCGTGATTTCGGCGGCGTACTGCATGCGGCTGAAGAGAATGTTGCCGTTCGTGAGCATCCACACGTCGTCGTATTCCCAGCCAGTCCCGGTGGAATACGTCCAAATGATCTTGCCTTTATTGACGAGGAGGATCTTGTTGTAGCCCTCGCCGATGTAAAGCATCGGGTGCTCGGCCAGCCCGTTGCCGGGGAGCCCCGGCGGTATGGGTTGGTCCCACTTGCGAGCAGGTACCTCCGTCTCAGTGGGGCCCATGGCTGGCACGTTGGCGGCCGTGAAGCGCCCGAGCAGGCCCATCAGCGGCGTCGCTCGGGATGGCTTCGCTTTGGGCGTGTTCTGGCCCAAGATCGCCGGAGACAAAGCCATGAACGCAAGTCCGGCCGCAACCACAGCCAGTGAGGATAGTCTTCTAACAGGCATACCACTTCTCCTTTTTGAGTTCCGATGTGAGCCTCGGGCCACCGCCTTGGCGCCGGCCGCCTCCATCATGATGCAGAACGACTGGCCTTCCGAAGAAATTCCCGGACGATCGAAACCGGGCGCCCCACAGACGCCTTGCACGAAGCCGGATGCGTCCATCTTCGTCCGGGCCGCGTCTCGCACCCGGTCCGCTTTCGCTCGATAAGCTTCGGGAAGCCAGCCGCCCGATGTCCCCCTTCATAGATTGCGAATGAGAGCATCTGAGCGAGGTTCGTCTCGACGAAGGTGTCCGGGGCTGGTCAACCACGTTGTGAAACAGTCCGTCGGAGCGCTGGCGCGCCAGGCAGCCATCTACGATGTCCTTGGCGAAGGCTGCCAAGCGCTCACGGTCCGGCCGGCGTTCACGCGGCAGTCGCCGGATCACGCGGGCCAGACCCGCTGCGGCCCAGCCGTTGCCGCCTCCCCGGAAATGCTTGTCCTTGAACTGCTGTTTCCCGTCGTCCCAGATGTGCGAGAGAAGCTTTGCCTCCAGGTTCCAAAGCCGCTTCCGATAGCCTTCGATTTGCGCCAGCGCCTCGTCGTAAAAGCCCATCGCGGCAAGGAAGGGCGGCGCGCAGTTGAACCCGTCGGACCACATCTCGGGCCCTCCGAAGGAGTGATAGAGTGCGCCGTCCGCGGCCCGCGGCGCCGTGTTGCGGATCCAGTCGAGCAGACCTTGCACCGCCTGTTGAATCTGCTGGTCCCCGGTCCACTCGGCGGCCGGCGCGCAGGCTTCGCCGCCCATCGATGGATCTGTCGGGCTCCCGCTCACCACCACGGCCAGGCGCCCGTCCCGCACCCGCTGGACGATGGCCGCCTTGGTCAGCAAGGCAACTGCCTTGCGGTTGTCCGCTTCGAGCATGGCCTGAGCGAAAATGCCCTGCTCCCAATCGCGGCGCTGCATCGCCATGGCGGCCGTCGTGGCCTTCTCGACCCGCCGCCTGCTCTCGGATTCTTGCGCCGCCGTGGCTCGCGCATTCTGGGCGATCACCCCGCGGGCCCCGAGCGGCGCCACCCCACACAGAAGTACCGACGCTTCATATCGTCTCCGGACCGGACACGCATCCGCGTGATTGCCAGCATACTTCCTGATCGTCATTGCGCTGATCACGTTCACGATCCTCATGTTCGCATTGTGCGAGCACACAGTCAAGGTCTGAGTGCTGCACCGCACCTCCGGCGCATGGCATCAAATGGATTCCGTTCTTAAGCTACAGCCGCATCGCACGGTGCGTTTGCAGGGCCTCGACGACTATGGCGCGGCGGCGGCACTGTGGGGTACGTCCGATACCGGCATCAGCGTCTCGGGCGTGTTCCGCGACCTTGCCGATTTCGCCGTGCTGGTTACTTGGGCGTACGCGTCGAAGCCACGCCCGACAAGCTGGGCACGCCGTTGTTCACCAGCGTCGGCTACCACGGCGGCGAGGTCCGGCTGAGCCGCCGCACCATCCGCACTCACACCGACAAGTACCTGCGGATGGCTGGGCTGAATCGCTCAGGGATCTCCAATCACGCTCTGCGCCACACCGCCGCGACTCTGGGCTACCTGCACACCCGCGATCTGCGCGCCGTGCAGGAATTCCTCGGCCACGCCGAACCGCGCATGACCTCGCGCTACGCGCACGTGGTGGACATGGCCAAGCGGAGTCCGGCGTTGTTCATCCCCGNNGAGAGCTTCAGACCGCCTTCTGCTGACGACCCGGTGCTGCCCGAGGTGGTGCGGCGACTGGTAGAGGTCTATCACCCGCTGCGCATCTACCTGTTCGGTTCGGCGGCGCGCGGCGATGCGGGTCCAGATAGCGATTACGACATCATGGTCATTCTCCCCGATGTAGCCCCACAGCATCTCCGGCGGGGGAGTCCTGGATACCGAGCTCTCCGTGGAACCGGGGTGGCTGCGGACGTGCAGGTTTGGCCGCAGGGCGATTTCAATAG
>PLRZ01000707.1:0-678 GCA_003164075.1 Bryobacterales bacterium
GGGCAGGCGGTGCTCGCCTGCCCTATATCCTGTTTAGGCAGCGGGCTTGGTTCACCGAGGGCGGGCAGGCGAGCACCGCCTGCCCCACCTGCGGGCTCACTGCAAATTCTACGACATCAGGAGTTCTGAATCTCGACCCAGCAGGCAGGAGTGCCTGCGCCACGAAAACGGGCTCATCCCAAATTCCACGACGTCGATAGGCGTGGCGGAAGCGCACCAGAGGTAAATTCCGCGCCAACGTATGGCCTGTGAGTTACGTCTAACCCCTGACTACCGTCTACATACCAGGCTGGAGAGAGAAATGCGCTATTTGGTCCTGATTTTGCTGATCCCACTGGTCTTGTCCGCACAGGTGGCCACCGCCGGACGCGGGGGCAATCCGCCGGGCGCTGGAGGGGCCGCCGCGGCGCCGCCGCCGACACCCGCCGCGGACTTGGCTACCATCGAAGGTCAGGTCTTCAATGCCCTGGGCGGAACTCCCCTGCGCAAGGCGACCATCACCCTGAACCGCCAGAATTCCGGCCCCATGCCGTCGGGCGCCAGAACCAATTATGCGGCCACCACGGACGCTTCAGGGCGGTATTCCATCACCGGAGTGGAGCCCGGCGCCTACCGCGTGAACGCCAATCACACCGGCTTCCTGAGCATGCAGTACAATGCCCGCCGCCCGGAGGGACC
>PLRZ01000707.1:755-22904 GCA_003164075.1 Bryobacterales bacterium
ATGATGGCGGGATTTGGGGGAGTAGGAGACGAGCCGGCCTCACAGGAAGACTATGTCACCACTTTCTTCCCGAACGCCACCGATATTTCCGCCGCGGCCCCCATCGAAATGGGCCCCGGCGATCAGGTGCAGGGGATCAATATCCGGCTTAATAAGACCCACACCGTGCGTATCACCGGGCGCGTGATGGACAATACTTCACCCCCGCCGCCGGCGCCCCCACCGGATGCCGGCCGTGGCGGGGCTGCCAACATCGTTACTAACATCAACGGCGTGGTGATGAACGTGGTCAACCAAAATGCCAACCCGCGTATCCAACTCCGCCTGCAGCCGCGCAATTCCCTCAATCCGAATGGCTTGGTTACTAACACCCAAGTCAAGCTGGACGGCACTTTCGAATTCCCCAGTGTGGCTCCGGGTCCCTATTACCTGATTGTCGTCAATAATTCGGGCGGCAGGTCGGGGGCGCACGCCACCCGGCAACCCATCGACGTGGGCACCACCAACATCGAAGGCGTCAACCTCTCCCTCAACCCCGGCGCGATGGTCTCCGGGCACGTGCGGTTCGATGCCGATCCACCGCAGCCGCCGCCCTCGCTCACCGTCCGCCTGACGCCGCGGGAACCCACGGCGGGCATTCCCGCGCCGCAAGCCGCCAAGGTGGACCCCGATGGCAGTTTCCGCTTCGACGATGTCAATCTCGAACATTACAACGTCACCATCAACACCCCGCAGGGCCTCTACCTGAAAGCCATGCGCGCCGGCGACTCCGACGCCATGGTGGCGGGCGTGGACCTCACCGCCGGGGCGGCATCCTTGGATATTTTATTGGGAACCAATCCGCCGGTGGTGGGCGGCCAGGTGATGAACTCCGCCACGCAGCAACCGGCCGCCGCCGTCACCGTCGTATTGATGCCCCGCGAAAAAGAACGGCAGGGCGAGATTTACTTCTATTCCACGACCAATAGCGACCAGTACGGTAACTTCAGCTTCACTCGCGTCACACCGGGAGAGTACCAGGTCTACGCCTGGGAGGATGTGCAATACGGCCAATGGTTCGACCCCGAATGGATGAAGAGCTACGAGGGCAAAGGCGAATCTTTGACGGCCAAGGAAGGCAGCCCGGTGAACGTAAAGCTGACCATGATCCCGGCCAAGTAAGGTGGCCCGGGCTTGTTGCCGCAGCGCCTGTCACGATCGGCATGGGGGCTTCGTTGTCGAAGGTCAGACCTCCTGATCTCGCCCCGCAATTTCTGCCTGGCGGGGAAAATGGGCTGAGCCGTTCCTTTCGATGGCCAGGGCTTCGCAGATGAGGCAGGCGGTGCTCGCCTGCCCCACCTGCGGGCTCACTGCAAATTCCACGACTTCAGGAGTTCTGAGGGGTGGAGATGTTCCGGCGAATCGAGACATACATTCTCCCGGACCGGACCGGGCGGACTGAAGTCCGCCGCATGCTGAAGCCCAATGTCACTTACTCTTGGCGAAGGCGGTATTCGGCATAATTCGTGGGGCAGGCAATCTTGCCTGCAGCCGGCTTTTAGCCGGCTCTTCCGGGCCATGAACAGTCGTCGCCGAGCCCAAAAGCCGCCTGGAAAGGCTGCTGCGGGCAGGATTGCCCGCCCCACAACTAATGCAGAATCCCACGTTTGGGCGAAGTAAGTGACATTGGGCTGAAGCCTGCCCCACGGATTTTACCCAATAGGCCATTGCTCACCTGCGCCGGTACACGGCCAGGTGATACAACGATTGCGGCCGGTACGCTTCCGCGGCGGCATCCCAGCGGTACTCGGCATGGCCGTCCTCAAGAATATCCGCGATGCCGACCAGTTGATAGTGCTTCGGCCCGTAATCGGCCCACCAGTCGAAAATGCGGGTGGGCGATTCGGCCCCCAGCGACAGCGTCTCCTCAATGGGAAAGCGGACCACGTACGCCGGGGCGCTACGCTCCAGTTGGCCCACCATATCGTTCTGCATCTGCAGCGCGAAGGGCTGCGCTTCCACCAGCGGTTCGGTGTAGAGGTACGACGTCGCGGAGTGCCGATGGGCATAGAAATAAATCTCCGGCTCGGACCCGAGCACGGCGATGAGCGCGTCCGGCCGCGTATGAGTGCGAATATACGCGGCCATGGGGATGGCTTCTGGAAAAGGGTCCTGCCCGTAAAGTTCGCGGGAAATCTCGAGCGGACTCATGCGAAACAGGAAGTCGCGCTCGACGATTACCGACACTATCAACGCCGCGGCAAACACGCAGCCAGTCACCCGGCCGCGCACGCACGAACCGGCCAGCAGCGCTACCACGGGCAGCATCAGCACCATGTAGTGCGCCCGGAAGTACAATCCGGGGCAAACCGCCACAAACGAAAACACCAGCAGGAACCCCACGAAATACCTGCTCCTGCCGCGTAATGCCGGCAGACCCGCAGCCGCCAGAATCCACAAAGCGCCGCTCTGCCGCAGGATGGACCCGAACGTCTCCGCCAATGCCGCCGCGCCGTCCGCGAGCGAATTCTCCGCGACGTAGCGGCGGGCGTAGGTGAAGGTCCAAAACCAGAACTTTCCGAAAACTCCGGCCCACCAGAGAATCAGACAGGTCAGCGCGAACGGTGCGGCCGCGCCCGCCAGGAACAGCGGCAGCTTCTTCCACTGGCGGTTCGCTACCAGATACCCCGCCGCGAACATGCCGAAGAATATGCCGTGCTGCTTCATCAGGAACGCCACCCCGAAGAGCACTCCGCTCCAGAATAATGTCCACGGCCGCGCCGAGTCGCTAAAGCGCAACAGCAGCCACAGCCCCGCCAGCGCCGCCAGCACCACGAAATGAGTGGCGTGGGCCTGCGTGCCCATTACACCGGCGCTTACCGAGAGCAGCGCGTAAGCGGCGCACGCCGCCAGGCCCGCGGGCGCCGAGAACAGCCGCCGCCCCAGGATGTAAATCAGCACGATGGCGCCCGCGTTCACCAGCAGTAGACCTAGATGGATGGCCGCAATCGTCTGCCCGAACGCCGCCATAATCAAGGCGTACGCCGCATACGTCCCCGGCAGCTTCATATTGCAAGCCAACTGGTAGGGCGGGATGCCCTGGAGCATCAACTGGCCGGCGTAAGCGTACTCGCCCTCGTCCCGTTCGAGCGGCGCGTCGAGCAGGTGAATGCGCAGCAGCGCCGTTGCCAGAATCACCAGCAGCACCACCGTCCAGGGCCGGAATTTGGTCAACCCGCCGCCTCATCGAGCGATTCGCGCGAGCCCAGGGAGCGCCAGAATCCGTAGACGGCGATGCCCGCGAGCAGGGCGACCGTCGCCAGTCCGGCCGGGGCGTACCACGTCTTCCAATCGCCGCCCACGCCGATGGCGTCGAAGGTATTGATGAAGAAGGCTGCGACGATGATGGTTACCAGGCCGTAGCGCAGCAGCACCAGCAGCAGGACCGCGAAAATGAAAAGGTACACCGCGGTCTTCACCTGCCAGTTGGCTGCCGTGAAACCGTTGCCGTTGATAAAAGTGAAGAACATGGCGGCCAACGTCGCGGCTATCGGATCCTTTTTCACCAGTTGGCGCAACCCTGTAAGGGCGAAGAAGATCACCAGCCCCCCTCCAAGCGAACCTGCCAGGGTGTTGGCCTGAAACGCAATCCACTGCCGCGTGCCGGCTGCCGCGTTGACACCGCTGAAGCCGCTGAGTCCCGCGCCGGTAAAAGAATCCACCAGGCCGGCGGTGGTCCAGACCGCCGCTCCCACGGCCGCGCCGATCAGAATGTGGGATCCCACTTGCGCGTCCTTCCAACGCCCAGCCAGGACGCGATTCCACGTGACAATGGAGTGCGGCCAGTGGGCGCGCACCGATGGTTCCAGGGCCAGATAGAGCAACCAGAATCCCGCACCCCACAGCAGCCAGTTCGCCATGCTCGCCAAAGCCAGGGAAATCATGTCGGAGCTGGGCACGGCGTGAACCGTCCCCAGCCACGTCAACATTCCCAGCAGGAAGCTCGCGATTCCGATGCGCAGCGCGCCCTTGCGGTCGATCCGCCCCAGCCTCCAATTCCTACGCGCCAGCAGGATGGCGGCGAGCACTCCCGCGGCGGCCATCAGCAGCAACACGATCCCGCGAACCTGCGATGTCACGGAAGTCGCGGTGGAACCGGGCGCGTCGCCCTGCCAGTTATTCAGCACGTGGACCGCCGTGACGCGTCCTTTCCAGAAGGCCATTTCGACCGTCAGATCGAGCCCGGGAATCCTGGGATGCGGACCCATCCAGGCGAGCAACTGGTCGGCGGCGCCCAGCGGCGCGAACTTCGGCGCGGTCTCGGTGAAATTGGCCTTGTCCAGCCCTGCCGCGCGGAAGACTGCGCCGGGGTCGACCGGGTCCGCCAAGGGCGCCGCGTCCGCCGCCGGGATGGCCGAAAACCAGCGGAGTTTGCCCGCGGAATTCAGGTTCACCTGCACCATTCCCGGACTTGTCGGCGGAGGATTGGACGTGCCGATGTTCCCATATGGCGCGGCCACCAGCAAGCGCGGGCTTTCCCGGTAGACTGCGATAATGGAGGGCTCGGAAGCCAGCCACTCTTCCCACTTACTCGGGTTGGCGAGCTTGTCGATGTGAGAAAGGAAGCCATCCGGCTCGGTCAGCCAGACGGCCGAATCGGCCGGCCTTTGGGTATAGCCGAATGCCGCGGCGGTTTCGCGCGACTTGCTGGCCAGCACCTCCGGCGGATAGTCCATGGGAGTCCGGAATGCCGCTACCGTGCGGCTTTGCAGCACGATGGCCGCCACCAGGCAAATTCCGATAGCGGCGAGGCAGAGTATGGAATACCGGCGAGGCATGCCCTCTTGCCGGCCGGCGGCGGCCACCAGTTCGGGCGATGGCGTCTCACCCGCCGCCAGCGCCGCGGCCAGCGGGTCGCCGCCGGGCAGCGCCATGGCCACCGCAAGGGCGCTGGCCGGCCGCTTGGCGGGGTCGGGGTCCAGGCAACGGCGGATGGCTTTTTCCACCATCGGGTCGATGTCCGCCGCGGAGGAAGTCATGCTCGGCAGGTGAATGGACTCCTGCATTTCGAGCAACTGCCGCACGTTCCTGGCGTCGAACGGTTTCTTGCCCGTAAAAAGCTCGTAGAGCACCAGCCCGAGCGAGTAGATATCGCTTTTGGCGGTGACCTCCGCGCCTTTCAATTGCTCCGGGGACATGTAGGCCGGCGTGCCGTTGCGCACTTCGGCGCCGGAAAGCTGGCCGGCGATGGCGGCCAGTCCGAAATCCATGATGACCACTTCGCCGCGCTTGTTCATCATGATGTTTTGCGGTTTGAGGTCGCGATGGATCACTCCGCGATCATGCGCCGCGGCCAGGCCGGCGCACAGTTTGCGCGCCGTTTCGAGGGCCTTGTCATGAGGCAGGCGGCCAATGCGGAGCAACAGGGCGGCCAGGTCTTCGCCGTCCACGTATTCCATGGAGATGAACGGCATGCCTTCGATTTCGCCGATATCGTAGACGCGGCAAACGTTGGGGTGGGAGACCTGGCGGGCCACGCGCACCTCGCCGTGGAAGCGCTCCAGCAGGCGCGGATTGGAGGAGGCTTCCGCCGGCAGGAATTTGAGCGCCACCGATTGGCCCAGCATCATGTCGGTAGCGCGATAGACTTCGCCCATGCCGCCGCGGCCTAGCAGGCCGATGATGCGGTAACGGCCGCCCAGCAAGGTGCCCGGGACGAATCGGCCTTCGTCGGCGGTGGGGGCGGAGGTGATGTGCGAAAGGCTGGAGGAAGACGGCGGAGTCACCGACGGCGAGGGTTCCAGCGTGGTCTCCACGGTAGACGGGTCGATCTTCCGATCCATTCCCTCGATTCTAACGCGTGGGGGGACGCGAGGCAGTTCCGGAGAAACGATTCCTTGCGCCGGAAAGGCCGCCCGGATACGAACCACCGTGAGACTTGTGAATCCACGCTTCCGTGAAAATGTGGGAACAGGACCTGGGGCCGTTTCGTACCAGGGATATGTCGAAGTTTTCGGGATGGATCGCCTATTGCTCGCTGGCTGTTTTGATCGCGCTTTATGTGGTGGGCGCCGTGAGCCACGGATCTCTGCGCCATGAGGTTCAAACGCTGCCCCTGTGGTTTCCGATTGTCTTGGGATTTCGGCGGAGGGAACTTGCCAAATGGGCCGCTTTGCCGTGCTTCATTTTTTGGCTGGCAGTGATAATTGCCATTTGGCTGTTCCTTCTAGGGTGGGCACGGATTGTGACGGGACATTTCTCCCCGGTAGAGATAGCCATGACCGTGGTAGTCGGGTCTGCGTGTCTATGCGGAATCGGTGCGGGCTTTCGCTGGAGAACGGCCGTACGCCCGGCGGTGGGATACGGCGCGGTTGCCTTGTTTGCCGCTCTCCAGGTCCTGGCCTTTCGGCTTAGTCTGATTCCGTATATAGCGACTCGCTAGCCGCTACAACTGGCAGCTCCCGACCGGTCGCCAAGGTCGATCTGCTTCCGGGTCGACGACGAACCAGCCACTCGCCCCTACGGCGTATCCTGGGAGTAGACTGGAATTGTCAAATGAAACGACGCTTCAAGACGCTGGCGATGCTGTCACTCGTGTGTCTCGCTGTTGTCTTCTCCGCGGGTGCATTGTTCAACTGGTATCTGAAACGACACGACGACAAGCTCATGAAGCAGCGAGAGATGTTTACTGCCGCAGACGATCAACCGAGCCTCCTTGAGGTGAAGGTGGCCACCCCCGAGGACCTACTTTCCGTTCTTGAGACACCGGAGAGATTTCGAGTTATGTGCCGGGTTTCTGACATTCCGAATTCCGTCAAGATCGCGTTCGCAAAGGCGACTCAAAAATCGACCCAAGAAGACGTATTTTCGATGGCTGAACCTGGATCATGGCCGTGGAACGCTACGGATGCGATTCGCGACGGATTGCCTCGCCGTCGTTTGAAAGCGGTTGCGACGAGCGGGTCGCTTTGTCTTGTCTTCTATGAGCATGGTGGTTTTGCGAAGAGTGACGACATCGCTGCGTTCCGCCTGTCTGGCAATGGCGCTCGCGCGATTTGGCATTCGTCCTTCGCTCCCGGCGTCGCGAATCCGACGGACCTTCGCAACGCGATTCGTGGGCACGCGTATGGTGACGAACTATATTGACCACGCCGAGGACGGAACTCGTCCGTTGTTTTCTCAGTCTTGCTGTCGGCTCCACTCGGTAAGATCTTTCCTAGTCGCCCAGCGTTTAGCCGCCCCGGCCGCACCCTCCACCCCCGCGCGGGCATCCAAGAAGAATGACTGCTACCGCCCCGCGCTTCTCCATACTCGATCTTGCTCCCGTGCGCGAAGGAGGCACCATCGCGGAAGCCTTCCGCAACTCGGTCGACCTGGCCCAGCACGCGGAACGGTGGGGATTCACGCGATTCTGGATCGCCGAGCATCACAATATGCCGGGTATCGCCAGCGCCGCGACGTCCATCCTGATCGGTCACGTGGCCGCGCAAACGTCGACCATTCGCGTCGGCTCGGGCGGGGTGATGCTGCCCAATCACGCGCCGCTGGTGATTGCGGAACAATTCGGCACGCTGGAAACGCTCTCTCCGGGACGCATCGATCTCGGCCTGGGGCGCGCACCGGGGTCGGACGAAGTGGCCGCGCGGGCGCTACGCTACGACACGGCCGCGGAGAACTTCCCCAGTCAGGTCGCGGAGTTGCTCGCGTATCTGGCGCCGGCCGGACCGGGCCAGCGGCTGGTGGCTTTTCCAGGCGCGGGAACGAATGTGCCGGTGTGGCTGTTGGGGTCGAGCACCTACAGCGCCAAACTCGCCGCCACGCTGGGGCTTCCGTTCGCGTTTGCGAGCCACTTCGCGCCGGCGCTGCTGCTAGAGGCGATCGACGCCTATCGCGCCGGCTTTACGCCCTCGCAATATCTGGACCGGCCTTATGCGATGGTCGGAGTGCCGCTGGTGGCGGCGGAGACGGATAACGAGGCGCAACATCTGGCCACGTCGGCGCTGCAGCGTCAAGTGAAGCTGATCCGGCGCCAGGCGATCTTCATACCGCCTCCGGTGGAGAGCATGGACGGACTTTGGAGCGATGCGGAGAAATTCCTGGTAGAGTCGCGGATGGCTATCGCGGTCATCGGCGGACCTGGGACGGTGCGGCAAAAGCTGGCGCGGATCTTACAGGAGACCGGTGCGGACGAATTGATCTTCACGTCGGATCTATACGAGCATGCGTTAAGGTTGCGGTCGTTCGAGATTGCCGCCGAGACAATGAAAGAGATAGCAATTCAAGTAGCATGATCCGAGTCGAGATGGAACGCTCCGGGACGCTTGACACTACGCCCCAAGAAGGAGCCTCGGAACTCCTGATGTCGGCCGGGGNNGGCAGAAATTGCGGGGCGACATCGGGAGTTCGGAGTCTCGACCAGGCAGGCATGCGAGCTGAGACAAAGCTATCAATGTTTCCCTGAGTGAATCACCTTTCCGTCGGCGCCGATCCGGTCACCGGGCTGGACCCCCGCCGGGCAACTGCCGACATACTTCTGGTCCATAACCGTAGTAGTCTCACTCACGCCATTGAACACTGGAGTATAAGTGCTGTGGCCCTCGGTGTGGCTCGACACATCGCCCTGAAAGGTGGTCGTTGCCTTGCTTTCAATCGCAGTACCGCCGATTACGCAATGGATCTCCGTGGAGTACTTACCGCCCTGGAAACTCTCATGGACTGTGGTACATCCTTGGACAGTCTTCGCACGGGCCCGGTTCGCCGTGTCGTATGCATGATCCCGGCATAGGGTATAAGTCCCCTCGCTCTTTTTGGCGCCGGGATTGTCGATTGACTGCGTATGGATGGACCAGAGTCCCTCTTTCAACGTCGGTGGGTCAGTCGCTCTGGCGAGCGGCAATACCAGCGCCGCCAGCGCCAGAGCCGGCATCATGGTTTTCATTAGTTTCGCTCCTCATTCACTTCCAGCCTGAATACATCCGGCCTGGCATAGTGCCCCGCAACATCCAAGTCGAACTTACCCTCGGCAATTTCCCCGACGTCGATGTCCGCCGTCAGAATTGTCTCGCCTTCGTAATTCGGCCCCGCCAGCACGTTCCCCAGCGGGCCCACAATCAAGCTTCCGCCGCCGATCTTCTCGCTCGCGCTCCACTGGCACGCCGACAGCACGAAACAGCGGCCCTCCAGCGCGATGTGGCGCATGGTCGCCGGCCAGACCTCGCGATCGTCCACCGTGGGCGCGCAATATAACTGAATGCCCTTGGCGTACATCGCCGCGCGCAACAGCGGCATGTAGTTTTCCCAGCAGATGACCGCGCCGATCTTGCCGAACCCCGTCTCGATCACCGGCAGGGTGGACCCGTCGCCGAAGCCCCAGATCAGCCGCTCCATCGCCGTGGGCATCAGCTTGCGATGTTTGCCCGCGAGACTCCCGTCCGGCGCGAAGAACAGCACCGTACAGTAGAGCGTGCCGCCATCGCGCTCGATCGCTCCGATTACCAGCCACACGCCGTGCGCCCGCGCCGCTTCGCCCAACCGCGCCGTCGCAGGACCGGGGACGTCCACCGCGTCCTCGAAGTAGCGCCGGAACAGCTTGCGGCCCTCCGGCGTCCGCGAGCCCACGCGCGCGCCAAAATCGGCGCCCTTGGGATACCCGCCCACAAATGCTTCGGGAAAAACCATCAGCCGCGCGCCTGCGCCGGCCGCTTCCGCGATCAGCCGCTCGGCCTTCGAGATCGTGGAATCGCTGTCGAACAGGATGGAACCGGCCTGCACCACCGCCACGCGCACAGTTGATACCTATTGCTTCCCCGGCGGCACGCCATCCTTCGACATCGCCGGCGGACTGGGCGGCTTATCGTCGCCGAAGTTGGCCAACAGGTATTCCAGCAAAGCGTCGCGGTCCTGGATTTTGGGGCCCCAGCCGGCCATCTTGTCCAGCTCCTTATTCCACGTGGCCTTGGAGAGCCGCTGCGAATCGACCAGCCGCAGACTGTGGCACGGCGTGCAGGCCAGGTTGGCCACTTTCCGGCCGCGGTCGAGCGTGGCCTGGTCGGCAGCCAGCGCCACGGTCACCACCGCGCCAAGCAGCAGAGGGGCTTGCAAAACTCGAAGAAGCCGCTTGCTGCCGCGACCGTTAGGGAGTGGATGCGCCGCTGGATCCTGCAAGTCCCTCATCGGCATCGGCGTTCTCATGCGCTTTTCTCCACGATGACTCCCACGCGGTCCACGGCGTTCCACAAATAGCCCGAAGGGTTCCACGGCGACACGATGGGCTGCACCCGCCCGGCCGTATCGGTAGCGCGCGACATGATGGTGTAGTAGCCGGGATCGCCGGGGCGCCAATCCCGGCTCCACAGTCTCCAGGCGAAGGGCAGTTTTTGCGGGGAAAGTTGCGCATCGCGCCAGCGGCTGCCGCCGTCGGTAGAAACCTCCACGCGCTCGATGGCGTTCTCGCCGGCCCACGCGAAGCCGCGAAGGGTCACCGGACCCAGCGCGATCTTCTCCTGGTCTTCCGGCGCGGTGATGGACGATTTCACGGGCATGCCTTCGATCACCTCCAGTTCCGCGGGCCTGGCCGGCGTACCGGGCGGCAGGGCGTACCTGGGGTAGCGATAGCCGGGATTCATGAAGAAGCCGGTGCTGGCCTGCGCCGCCGCCGAAATGCGCACCACCCACTTCACCGAACTGGTGGCGTCCCAACCGGGAACAATCAGGCGCACCGGGAAACCGTGGATGTCGGGAGTCTGGCCGTTCATGCTGAGCGCCAGAATCGTGGAGGGGTGCAGCGCCTTATTCATCGGCAAAGAGCGCACGAAATCGGGCGTGGATGCTACTCCGGTGTCCGCCCCATCCGTCTCCATAAAAGCGGCGGAGCGATCCACTCCCGCCATGGTCAATACGTCGCTCACCTTGGGGCCGCGCCACTCGGCGTTCCCGATGGCCCCGCGCATCCACTGGATCCCGGGAACCTTGGGACTGTAGAAGCCGCGTCCATTGCCGGTGCATTCGATGGTAGCCGGAACGGTGACCTGCGGCAGCTTGCGCAGGTCCGCCAGGCTCAATTGCAACGGCTTCGACACCATCCCGTTGACGGTGAGGCGGTATGCCTCGGGATCGATGGCGCCGGGCCGCGGGAGGTGCTGGCGGACGAAGAAGACGTCAATCGGGGTGACCCAGGAATCGAAATAGCGGACCGGCGTCTCCAGATCCTCGGGCCGGTCGTTGTGCAGAATCATGGGCCGTTTGCCGGCGATGGTAACGGGATCGTCGGCGCTTTGGGCAATTTGGCAGGTGACCGCCGCCGAGGCGAGTGCGGCGAACAGGTTGCGCCGGGTAACAGGCATGTCTCACAGGCTATGCCACTTCAGGCGCAATGCGCAAGCGGGGTCGGGACTGAAGCGCAGGCGGCGCCGCCTGCCGATGCTGGCTTTTCCCGTTCATTTCGCCTTGATGGCAAAATCGAACGCCTGAATGTCCACTTTGCCGTCGGTATAGCGCACCACGGCATATTCGCCGGGCTCCAGCGGATCTTTGGCCCAGATCTTGTAGAGGCCGTCGCCCAATTGCCGGTGGAGAATGTCCACCATGATGCGCTCCTCTTCTACCAAATCCTTGACGATGGGATGGTAGGTGAGGTTTTCGACAATGCGGACGGACGTCTTATTGATGGGGGTGAGTTTGGCGATTCCGAAGCTTTCCACGTCCGCAAGCTGGACATAAAACTCCTGTTCCGGGTCGGTAAAAATGTTGGTGGAGTGCGCCCCGGTCATTTCCAGCGTGGCTTTGCCGGAAACCGCGGGGATGGGAGACAGTTTTTGCAGAATTGTCCGGCCCTTGTTGCTATGGACGGCCACTTCGCCGGCCTTCATGACCTTGGTTTCCTTGCCGTCGACCCAGTACGCTCCGGGATCCTGCGGAATCCGGCTGGCTTCCTTTTTCACCGCGCTCTCCGCGGCGCTCTCCTCGGCGACCACAACTTCCTCTTTTGCGAGGGACGCTTTACGCTCCACTACTTCCGCCTCCGTCCGTTTCAAATCCACCATGTCCAGGGGGATTTCCTCCCAGTCGCTGCGCTCCACGCTGTAGTAGCGCACCCGGTCGGTTTGGACGCGATATTCGCGGACCAGGTGATAGGTGCCGTCGGTCAGGTATAATTTGACGTTTGCCGCCCACGCCAGGAAGGCCAGCACCAGCAGGACGAAACAGAGCTTGCGCATATCGCTATGACTACTCTACCGCCGCGGCGGGTTTCGCGGCACTTGGGGCTAATTTCCCGGCAGTCCATCCGTCTTTAAAGCTTGTTGGTCCATTTTTGTGAACCGGCGGCGCGGTTTGCTCGTATAAAGGAAGGAAGAAGAACCAAATGGCGGTAGCGTGCGGCCGATGTCCGTTTCCAGCCATAATAGGTTTTTGAGGTTCGATCCGCTTATGTCTTTTGCCAAATCCTGTCTTGCCATATTGCTTAGCTCGGCGATGGCCGTCCCGGTATTCGCTCAGGCCGGTTCCTTGCAGTTGGAGAGTGGCCATGGTCTCATCTATCGCCTGACGCGCAACTACCAGGTTCGCGATCTCCAGGGAGTCAGCTTCGTGGATTCTCCACGGATCGACAAGCTGCTGCGCGCCGGCAACATCTATCTCTCCCTGCGCGACGCCATCGCTTTGGCGCTGGAGAACAATCTGGATATCGAAAGCTCGCGCTATGCCCCCAAGCTGGCCCTGGCCGATTTGCAGCGCGCCAGCGCCGGCCAGTTGCTGCGCAACGTTTCCACCAACATTTCGTCGGGCCCGTCGTCGGCATCGCTGAATGTGCTGGCCGGCGCCAGCGCCGTAAATGCCGGCTCGGCCGGCGGCAGCGGAGGCAGCACCAACAGCGGCGTGCTCAGCGGATTGAGCGTCCAGTTGGCCGGTTCCACCATCCCCAACCTGGAGCCGTTGGCCTATGTAGCGGGCAGTTTCAGTCACCAGACCCAAATCCTGACGTCCACCACGTTTACGGGCACTTCCGCCCTGGTGGATTCCTACAAGAGCCTGACCTACGGCGTGCAGCAGTCCTTCTGGAACGGCACGCAGGTCTCGCTCGGTTTGAGCAGCGTCTTCAACTACAACCAGAACGCCACCACGGCCCTGTTCAACCCGTACGATAGCGGCAGCCTGGGGTTGAACATCAGCCAACCCCTGCTCAACGGGTTCGGAGTGGCTCTCAACCAGCGCGCCTATCACAAAGCCAGGAACAACCTGAAAGCCAACGATTTGCAGTTCAAGAACCAGGTAATCACCACCGTCGCCAGCGTAGTGAACCTCTATTGGGACCTGGTGAATTTCGACAACGACCTCAAAATCAAGCAGCAGACGCTCGATCTGGACACCAGGCTCTACGAGAACAACAAGCGCCGCGCCGAACTGGGCGCCATCGCGGCGATCGACGTCATTCAGGGAGAGGCCGACATGAAAGCCGCCGAGCAGGACGTGATCGCGCAGGATTCGCAGGTGCTGCAACAGGAAATGATTCTCAAGAACTACCTGACCCGCAACGGCCTGGACAACCCCCTGCTGGCCGCGGCTCGCATTGTCCCCACCGACCATATCGAAGTGCCGGCGCAAGAAGCGGTGATCCCGATTCAGGATCTGGTGGCCGAGGCTCTCCTCAACCGGCCCGAAGTGGAACAGAACAACATCAGCCTGGAGAACGCCCGCCTGGACCTGAAGGGCGTCAAGAACAACCTGCTGCCCACCCTGAATGCCGCGGCCAGCCTTTCCAATGCCGGGCAAGGCGGGGCCATCAGCACCACTCCGCAGCCCGTCATCGACAAGAACGGGAATGTCACCTACCAGAAACTGACCGCCGCCGACGTCAATAATTTTCTGATCGGCGGTTACGGCACGGTATTGAATCAGATCTTCTCGCGCAACTTCCCCAACTATAGCTTGGGCTTCCAGCTCACCGTTCCCATTCGCAACCGCGCCAATCAGGCCGACCTGATCACCAACGAGCTGAGCTACCGGCAGGCGGAGATTCAGGACAAGCAACTGCGCAACACCATCAGGCTGAACGTCATGAACGCCTGGACCGCGTTGCGCAATGCCCGCGCCGCCTGGGAGACCAGCGTGGTGGCGCGCAAACTGTACGATCAGACCACCGCCGGCGTGCGCCGCAAGTACGAGTTGGGGACGTCCACGATTCTCGACGTGGTGATTGCGCAGCGCGACGATACCGCCCGCCAACTGGCCGAGCAGGACGCCCTCACTCAGTATCAGCGGGCGCGCACCAATCTGGACCAGACCCTGGGCAGGACACTCGATGACTTCGACGTGAATCTGGAAGAGGCCAAGCGGGGCGTAGTGGGCCGCGAGCCGGACCTGATTCCGCCCGCCGCCAAACCGCCCGCCGCCGCCGTGCAGCAGCGGCAGTAAGGAGCTGTTAAGAAATAAACTTGCGTTTGAATAGGCTCAGACCTCCTGATGTCGCCCCGCAATTNNCTGAATCAGGCCCGCTGTTCGAATAGGATCGAGCACGGCCTGCCCCACCTGCGGGCTCACTGCAAATTCCACGACATCAGGAGTTCTGAGGCTATTTCCCCACAGGCACTAAGGAGCCGCGAAGGAATATCCTGTGCACTCAGACCCCACCGCTTGCTCACGCGCGCGGCTNNCCGCGACCGTTAGGGAGCGTTAGGTGGCGATTGAATAGGCTATTTCCCCACAGGCGCTAAGTCATGATCCGGCGCCGCGGCCCGGCGCTACTCGATCGCCTTTTTCTTGCGGAACCAATCGAGTATCAAGTCGCGCATCACCCCCACGCTGTTGGGGAACCGCAAGCCGGTAGTCCGCAGATTCTCGGCAGTGCCCTGGTTCGCCGCCGTGAAATCGCTCACCGCCAGGGTGTAGTCGCGCTCGGGATCCACGGTGCGGCCGCCCAGCACCACGGCCGGCAGATCCTTGCCCTTGAAAGTGCCCACCACTACCGCATCGTCAAACGGCATGATGTTCCAGATGTGGCGCTCCAGCAGTTGCCCTTTTGGCAGACCGTCGCGTACCCCGTCGGCATTCATGAAGGCGAAATTGGCGCCGGTCTCCTCGCACAGGGCGCGCTCGATCAGCGTTTTGACTTCCGCCTGAGTGAACGCCCGGCGGGAAACGGCCAGCGGGCGGTCGACCAGCGTCTTCACTTGCGCCTCCCACCGGTCCACTGCGGCGGCCACGTCGGCGGCGGGCGCGATGGCGGTGGAGTCTACCGGGATCTTCTTCCAGTTCCAGGCAGCCAGTTTTCCCGTCGCGGTATCCACTTGAAGATCCAGCCGCCCGAGTTCTTCGCCGTAGCATTTCATGCGCACCAGCACGCGGCCGTCGTGCGATTTGGCCTCGGTGAGGCCCTCGTGGATATGGCCGGAGATGCTCACCGCGATCTCCGGCACGGAATCCAGAAACTGCCGCTCCTCGGCCGCGTCGATGTGCGCCAGCAGCACCATCAGGTCGGCCTTGCCATGCAGTTCGGCGACATACTGGCGCACCGTCCGGACCACCGGCAGCGTATGCCAATCTCCCATGGCCTTGGGACTGGTGAGGTTGGGCAGTTCCTCGGTGATACCGCCGATCACCGCTACCCGCAGGCCGTTCACGTGGAGAATCACGTACGGTTTGGGCGTGAAAAGCCGCCCCGCGCCGTTCACCAGGTTCGCCGTGACAATGGGGTACTTCGCCGTCCGGACGAACTTGCGGGCCTGCAGCCAGCCGTAGTCGAATTCATGATTGCCGAGCGTACCGGCGTCGAAGCCGAAAAGGTTGGCGATTTCGTAGACCGGCAGCCCGTGGAACAGGGTGGAGACGGGCGTGCCCTGCACCAGGTCGCCGGCGTTGAGCAGGATGCAATCGCCGCAATTGGCCCGCTCGCGGCGGATGACGGAAGCCAGATACGCGAAGCCGCCGCGGCCGTTGTCGAGAGGCATGAGGCGGGCATGAAGGTCGTTGGTGTGGAGGATGGTCAACGACCGGATTTCGGCCGTGAGCGATACCGCGAAGAACAGCGCCAGTGCCAGAAAACGCCGGATGCGGGGAGACATAGAGGCCCATTGTAGCGCTGCCGCCGTGCGATCATAGAGGTTCCGCATGCAATCCGTGAAGCAGGAGTGGCTCGCCGTAGCGCGCGCGGCCATCGAAATTGAAGCCGCCTCCCTGGCGCGCGCGGCCGGGCGCCTGGATGGCGAACTGATCCGCGCAGTGGATCTGCTCCTGGCGCATCCCGGGAAAGTCGTGGTCACGGGGATCGGGAAATCGGGCCACATCGCGCGCAAGATCGTGGCCACGTTGTGCAGTACGGGGACTCCGGCAGTTTTCCTGCATCCCGCCGAGGCGGTCCACGGCGACCTGGGAATCTACACGCCGGGCGACCCCACCCTACTGCTCTCGAAGAACGGCAGCTCGCGCGAACTGCTGGCGCTGGTGCCGATTCTGCGCGAGCTTCGCTCCCCGCTGATCGGCATTCTGGGGAGCAAGAGTTCCCCGCTCGCCGGGCAGATGGACGTGCTCCTGGATGCCTCGGTGGAACGCGAGGCCGATCCGGACAATATCGCGCCCACGGCCAGCGCCGTGACGGCCATGGCGCTGGGGCACGCGCTGGCCATCGCGCTGATGAGCGCGCGCCAGTTCACGCCGCGGGAATTCAGCCGCTTTCATCCCGGCGGCCAGCTTGGCCGCAACCTGTTGCTGGCGGTGCGGGCGGCCATGCACAGCGGCGAGGAAGTGGCCATGGTGCCGCCCGGCGCCTCGCTCAAGGAAGTGATCATCGCCATGACGCGCCGCCCCATGGGCGGAGCCTGCGTGGTGGCCGCCGACGGTACGCTGGCCGGGTTCATCACCGACGGCGACCTGCGCCGCGCGCTGACCACGCACGACGATATCCGCGAGTTGCACGCCGAAGACGCCATGACGCGCACCCCGGTGACCATCGGCCCGGACGCCACGCTGGGGGAGGCGTTGGAGCGCATGGAACGGCGGCGCTCGCAGATTTCGGCGCTCCCGGTGGTGGATGAGGAGGGCCGCGCGTTGGGCCTGCTGCGTCTGCACGACGTGTATCTTTCTCCGGAGCTATTTCGGGGACAGGCTACATAACCTCGAAACTCCGCTCCGTTTACCGATTTGCATTTCGAGGTTATGTAGCCTGTCCCCGAAATAGCCTCATCCTGTTAGACTGTTCAGTGATCAAGGAGGCATGCTATGCACAGACTCGTATTCTGTGGACTCACTTTCGCCATGTTCGCGGGAGCCGCCGACCTGGCAGGCACCTGGCAAAACCAACAGCAGGGCCGTGGCGGCCAGACCAACGTCACCACGTGCGTTTTCAAGGTGGACGGAACCAGGCTCACCGGGACCTATGCCACACAGTCCCGCGTATTCGACATTGAGAACGGCAAGGTGGACGGCAGCCAGTTTACCTTTCAGACATCCGACGGTTTTCAGACTCCGCCGCGAGTCACGGAATACAAAGGGGAATTAAACGGCGACGAATTTGCGCTCAACACCGTGCTCCCGGTGGGCGCCGCCGCGGGAAGAGGCGGAAGAGGCCCCGCGCCGAATCTGACGCGTGCTTTCAAGAAAGTTTCCGCCGACACGGTCTTTCATCCCGGGCCGGAATTGACCCGCACCCACCAGCCGTTTCCGCCTTTTCAGCCCATCGCTCCGAACGGCTTCGCCAAGACGCCGCCCATGGGCTGGAACAGTTGGAACAAGTTCGCCGGCAGGGTGGACGATAAGTCGGTGCGCGAAATGGCCGACGCCATCGTCTCCAGCGGCATGCGCGACGCCGGCTACATCTACGTCAATATCGACGACACCTGGGAAGGCACTCGCGATAAGGACGGCAACATCACGTCCAACGAGAAGTTCCCGAACATGAAAGCGCTGGCCGACTACGTCCACTCCAAGGGCCTGAAGATCGGCATCTATTCCAGCCCCGGCCGCAAGACGTGCGCCGGTTTCGAAGCCAGCTACGGCCACGAACAGCAGGATGCCAACACCTGGGCCGCCTGGGGCTTCGACTATCTGAAGTACGATTGGTGCAGCGCCACCGCGGTCTACCGGCCCGACGAAATGCAATCCGCCTACCAGAAGATGGCCACGGCTCTGCGCGCCACCGGCCGCCCCTTCATTTACAGCCTCTGCCAGTATGGCGAACTCAATGTGGGCGAATGGGGCGCGGCCGCCGGCGGCAACCTGTGGCGCACCACCGGCGACATCAACGACTCGTGGCGGAGTATGGCTTCCATCGGCTTCGATCAACAGGTGGGCCGCGAAAAGTACGCCGGCATCGGCCATTGGAACGACCCCGACATGCTGGAGATCGGAAACGGCGGCATGACCACCAACGAGTACCGCACGCACATGAGTCTGTGGAGCATGCTGGCCGCCCCGCTGCTGGCCGGCCACGATGTCCGCACCATGCCCGATTTCACGCGCGATATTCTGCTCAACGCCGAAGTGATCGCCATCGATCAGGACCCCGCCGGCATACAGGGCACGCGCGTCCGCAAGGACGGTCCCGACGGCGCGACGCTCGAAGTCTGGAAGAGGCCGCTGGCCAAAGGTGTCGCAGTTGGCCTGTTTAATCGCGGACCGGAGAACGCGCAGATGACCGTGAAGTGGTCCGAGGTCGGCGTCAGTGCGGAGAATCCCAAGGTGCGCGACCTGTGGGCCCATCGCGACGTCCCCAACGCGGGCACGGAGTACACCGTCAACGTGCCCTCGCACGGCGTGGTGATGTTGCGCGTGGAGTAAGGCGGGTGGGGCAGGCGGTGCTCGCCTGCCCTCCGCGCGAAACTGGCGGAATCACTTCCCCGCCGGCACCATCGACGCGATTTCCGCGCCGATCGCGAGCGATGCCGTCGCCGCCGGACTGGGCGCATTCAACACGTGCAGCGCATTGCCGCGCTCGATGAAGCGAAAATCCTGCACCAGTTCGCCTTCAGGCGTGATACCCTGCGCACGGACGCCGGAGCCGCCCGTCGCCAGGTCGTCCGCTCGTATTTCCGGCACCAGCCGCTGGAGAGAACGGCAGAACAGCTCGCGGCTGAACGAGCGCCGCAGCTCATACCAGCACATCGAAGGATAGCGCCGCAGGAATCGCCAGAAACCGCCATACGTGAGGACGTCGGCCAGATCCGACGCGTTGAAATCGGACTTGCGATAGCCCTCGCGCGCGGTGGCCAGCACGGCGTTCGGACCGGCTTCGATGCCGCCATGAATCATCCGCGTGAAGTGTACGCCCAGAAACGGAAAGCTCGGGTCGGGCACCGGGTAGATCAGGTGGCGCACCAGGTGCTGGCGGTCGGCGCGGATCTTGTAATACTCGCCGCGGAACGGCAGGATGCGCATTTCGCGACGCTCGCCGGCCAGTTCGGCCACGCGGTCGCAATAGAGGCCGGCGCAATTGATCAGATAGTCCGCCGCGAACTCGCCCGCGGCCGTTTCCGCCACCCATCCGGCGCCCGATGGCCGCAGCCGCGTGACTCGCGCCGACGTCACCACGCTCGCGCCGCGCTCCCGCAGGCGGCTCACCAGGGCCGCGCACACGCGAGCGTAATCCACGATGCCTTCCTGCGGCACGCGCAATGCCGCCACGCCGCCCACATGCGGCTCGATCTCGCGCATCTCCTCGCGCCCCAGCCAGCGGAGTCCTTCGAGCCCGTTGGCGGTCCCGCGTTCCTGCAAGCCCCGCAGGCGCTCCACTTCGATATCGTCGGCGGCCACCACCAGCTTGCCGCAGATCTCGTGCGGCACGCCGTTTTCCTGGCAGAACGCCACCATTTGCCGGATTCCCTCGACGGCCAGCCGCGCTTTCACCGAGCCCGGCTTATAGTAGAGGCCGCAATGCAGCACGCCGCTGTTGTGGCCGGTCTGGTGTGTGCCGACCTCGGGCTCCTTCTCGAGGACGGCGATCTGCGCGCCGGGCATCCGCTCTCCCAGCCGGTATGCCGTCGCCAACCCGACGATCCCGCCTCCAATAATGATGATCTTCACAGACAACAGGATAATTGGTGGCGCCGGCGATCGCCAGACTTTCCACCAGTGTCTGTCCGTGCGACCACCGCCGGCTGCCTTACACGTTGGCCGTGGTGTCGCTCTTGACGTCGTTCCTGACCAGGGCCAGCAGCTTGTCGTCGAACTCGAAGCTGGCGGTGCGCGGCTTGTGATTGCGGGTGTACCAGCGGTACGTTTCCTTCAGGCCGGCTTCGAAGGGCGTCGGCTTGAGTTTCAAAACACGCGCGACCTTGCCGATGTTCTCGGTGATGGGCGGCAGGTCCAGATACTCGCCGAAGTAATACGGCTCGTCCATGGCGTTGCCACCGGCCTGCTGGATGATGTCGCGTGGAATGCGCGCCAGGGTAACCTCCACGTTGGCGGTGCGCGCCAGTTTCTCGGCGAATTCCACTTGCGTGATGGGTTTGGGGTCGCCGATATTGAAGGCCTCGCCCACCGCGCGCGGCTCGTCCATGGAGCGCACCATGGCCTGTACCAAGTCGTTCAGGTACACGAATTGCATCAGGCGGTGGCCGTCGCCGGGGATGATGATGGGGCGGCCGGCGCGTAAACGGTCCCAGAAGAACTGCTCGCGGTAGAAGGGATTCCCCGGTCCGTAGACGAACGGCGGCCGGAACGTGACCAGGGGCAATCCGCTCTGCGCCTGCATGCGGAACAGCAGCCTTTCGGTAGTGGCCTTGTGGCGCGTGTAGGGAATGGCGTGGTAATCGGGGGCCAGCGGATCGCTCTCCTTATGATTCAAGCCATCGCCGTACGCGGCCACGCTGGAGAGGAAAATATAGCGGCTGATGCGGTCGCCGCAGGCACGGACAGTGGCTTCCACCTGCTCCGGCGTGGTGCCGCGCTGCCAGTCGTAGACGTTATCGAATACGGCGTCGAAACGGCGCGTGGAAAGAGCTTCGCGCATGGCCGCGGCATCGTTGCGGTCGGCCTGGATGTTGTCCACCCGGCGCCCGAAATCGTGCTTGGGCTTGCGGTGCAGTACGGCGACTTCGTGGCCGCCCTTCACCAGTTCGTCGACCAAAGCCCGGCCGATGAAGAGAGTTCCTCCGATTACCAATACCTTCATATGCTCCTAAGACAATAAGACGTGGCGGCGCGGAAGTCTAGCGTTTTCGCAATCGCCTCCCCAGACCGGCAGTGCCGAGCTGGGCCGGCGACCCGATCGGTTTGGCGAGTCCTCGTTGAATGGCTTCCAGACCGGCGATGAACGTGGTCGTCACGGCGCCCATGCCAGGGACGAGAATACCCGGCTTCCCTTCGGCGGGCGAGATTTGGACGTTGCCTTGGTTGGGCAAAACGCGGTCTCCTGTGATTGAAATGCTATAATACCAACTCCATGCGGGATCGCGCGACAGCCACTCTCTCTACGATTGTAGTGGATGATGAACAACTGGCTTGTGACGAGCTCGCATACCTGCTTAACGATTTCCCGGAAATAGAAGTAATTGCAACGGGTTCCAACGGATTGCAGGCGGTAGAGCTGATCCGGAAAATGGAACCGGACCTGGTCTTTCTGGATGTCAACATGCCCGGCCTGGATGGCATGGGTGTAGTACGCCAATTACGCGAAAAGGGCGTGGAACCGCCCCATTTCATTTTCGTGACAGCCTACGACCAGTATGCCGTGGAGGCATTCCGGCTGGAGGCGTTGGACTACCTCTTGAAGCCTGTGGACAAGGTCCGGCTGGCGGAAAGCGTGGAGCGAGCGCGCCGTTCCATACAGGAGCGGAAGGCGCCGGAGACATCGGCAGCGGGGACGGGGGCCGCGCCGCTCCCGCAAGCGGCGCCACGGAACAAACTGGCGGTGCGCTTCAACAATCGTCAATTCATCGTGGATGCCAACGAGGTGATCTATGCCACTATCGACAATGGCCTGATCACGCTGGTGACCACCAACCTGGAAGGCCATTCGAACTACCGTACGATTGAGGATTTGCAGGCGGCGCTGGACCGCGACCAGTTCTGGCGGGTACACCGGTCGTACCTGGTGAACATCAATCGGATCAAGGAAGTAGTCCCGTGGTTCAAGTCGAGCTACCAGCTCCGGATGGATGACAAGAAGCACACGGAGGTTCCGGTAAGCCGGGTGCAGACCCGCAGGCTGCGCGAGCTTTTCAAACTCTGAACTGGCTTTCGCCC